>JBKOUS010000107.1:0-10369 GCA_046723505.1 Actinomycetota bacterium | reverse complement strand
CAGGGATTCGTCCTTGGAGGAGAGTCCGATCATCATGAGCCGGCCGGTCGTCGACAAGGGCTGCACGACCAGTGGCGGCTTCGACGACGCGGCGGGCAGCGCCGGCGTCATGGTGAGGCGCTCCTGAACGACCTGCCGCGCGCGGATCGGATCTGTGCCCGGCTCGAATGTCATTTCCATCGACGACAGTCCCGGGATGGTTCGGGACTCGAGCTTGGCCAGCCATGGGATCCCGTTGAAGAACTCGTTCTCCATTGGGTTGGTGATCAGGTTCTCGACCTCCTCGGCCGACAAACCGAGCGCCTCCACCTGCACGTCCACCCGCACCGGACCGAAGTCCGGCAAGGCCTCCACCGAGCTATTGCGAAGCTGCACGAAGCCGAAGGCCATCAGGGCCACGGCGACTGCAAGGACCAGACGTTGGTACTTCAGGCTCGACCCGACGATCCATCGCATCATTGCCGGAGACCTTTCGTTAGACGGTCGAGGACGGGCGGGGGAGCGGTTCTGATCGAATGATGCCGACGCTTTCGACCCCATTCAGCAAAGTCGGCTTCTAGGGGGGCGGTGATCGGCTGCTCGACCTCGACCGCGGAAAGGCCGAGCGCCTCAGTCTGGATCTCCGCACGCGGAGTGCTGAGCTCTGGCGATACACACAGACGCGCGTCGCGCAACTGCAGAATGCCAAAGGCGGCGGCCGCCAAGATCAAGAGGCGGAACTTCAGAGCCCCTGCTAAGAAACGCGCCATGGGCTCACCTCAAACTGGTCAGAGATTTACGTCGCGGCAGAACCCCCGGCGACCGGCCCCGAGTCATTTTGAGATTCTGATAAGGGTTTCACATTTTGGTGGCCTTTGACAAAACAAGTTGATTACGATTTTGGCCTGTCCTGGAATTCTGTCGGCGCCGTGATTGGGAACTCACTCGCTGGCATCTTGGCATGCAAACTGCCGCCCACGGGGGGTTGTCCGGGACGGAAAATCCATTGCCAAACCAATGAGCGCAATGTCCGGCGGCGGCCATTTGGAGGCGGCAACGGCAGACTGCGGTTTGTCCGGCATTGGTTCGGACCGAATCGCAAGATCAACAACGGTTTTGACACACGCGAGTTGATCGCGAATCGCGCCTCGCCACCAGGCAATCGTGTGTTGCCGCGTAGAGTCGTCGCCGACACCGGTTGCGTCGATACCCAAGGCGCGACAGGTCGCTACAGCTCGAACGAGATGGTAACTCTGTGTGACGATGATCAATCGCGTGAGATTGAAGATTCGCTTTGCACGCAGACAAGATTCGTAAGTGTCGAACCCGCCAGGGTCGGCAATCACTTTCTCGGTAGGCAAACCCGCTCTGATGAGGTAGTCGCGCATGGCGGCCGGCTCATCAAACTCCGGCGCAAGGTGATCACCCGAGACGATGATCATTTCGACGATTCCGGCATCAAAAAGCCGCTTTGCAAGATCAAGACGAGCCGCCAGGAATGCGGACGGCGTTCCGTCTGGGTTAACTTGCGCTCCGAGCGCCAGGGCCACTGGCGCCTTTGGCACGTCATACTCCGCATAAATATGACCCGTCGCTCTTGAGCGAACGAAGCTAACCGAGCCCGCCACTGCAGCCAGCCCTGCAATCCCCATGCCAGCCACCAGCCACAACAGTTGCGCGAGTCGGTGGCTGGCGAACATGTCTCGCTTTGGTGGTGCTCGCACGCCCCCAAGGGTAAATGCCTCGATGGATCGAACCTCTTTGTATGGCCAAGCAAAGCTGCCTCGGCGCCTTTTGGATAGTTGTCTACGCTGTGTGGACAGTCGCTGAGAATTCGCCGAGTGATGACGACGACGCATTTGCCCAGTCCGGGTCCTATGCCCATTCTGAACCTGGCCGGACTGGAGACGATTGCGATGCTGGGCGTGGTCATCATCCGGGCTCTCTCACCTGGCACGGCACAATGAGGCCGTGCCGGAGGGAGACACCGTTTGGCGGGCGTGTCAGCGGTTGAACGAGGCGCTTGCCGGTCGGGTGCTGACCCGATCTGAATTCCGCGTACCGTCCTTGGCGGCGACCGATTTGACAGGCGTTGCCGTATGGGAGGTGACCTCGCGCGGCAAGCATCAGCTGTTCCGGTTGAGCAACGGACTCACACTGCATACCCACTTCAGGATGGACGGCGTCTGGAAGATCTACCCTCGCGGGCGACGCTGGAGTGGTGGACCAGCCTTTGAAATCCGTGCCGTACTCGCCACTGATGATCATGATGTCGTTGGATACCGACTTCCGGTGATCGAGCTCGTTCCGACGGTAGCCGAAGACGCCGTCGTGGGGCATCTTGGACCCGACCTGCTCGGGCCCGACTGGGACCTCGACGAAGCTGTCAGGCGGATCGCAGCTCACCCCGACGGCACCATTGGGGAGGCGTTGCTCGACCAGCGGAACCTCGCTGGTCTAGGCGCGTTCTATCGGGCGGAGCTGCTCTTCCTCCATGGCGTACATCCGCGTACGCCGGTCCGAGAAGTCCGCAACCTGCGACGCATTGTGGAGCGCGGACAGCTGCTGCTCCAGGCAAACCGCTGGCGACCCGAGCAGTCGACAACCGGTGATCTGCGACCCGGTCGACGTAGCTATGTCTACCAACGATCAGGGCAACCATGTCGCCGCTGTGGAACACCCATCCGTACTGAGGAGCTCGGGCCGCCCGGCGAGGAACGGCGCAGCTACTGGTGCCCGCGCTGCCAGCCTGGTCCATGAGTGATGTCATGCTGGCCGGGTGGACGAGGTGACGGGGGCGGCGTATGAGTCGATGCTGGAGCGCGACTGGGACAGATTGCGCCTGATGTTGCATCCCTATTTGCATTGGAGTGCGGCCGACGGCACTCGGCTACGCGGTCGCACCAAAGTCATTGACTGGTTGCAACATGCGGCACCGCCAGTGAAGCCCGCCGCCGTCGAGCTACGCGACGGGCAGATCTATCGCTGGCAAGAGCCACCGGAAGCTTCTGAACGGTGAATGTGAAAGCGCACCATGTTGTCGGTCTGAAAAGCCGTTGCCGCGCAGTGAAATAATCTCCCCTTGTGTCCTCACTTTCCTCGCTGTTGAGCGCCCGGATTGAAGCCGTCGCCGGCATTGATCCGGAGCTCCGGCCTGCCACCAAGCCACAGTTCGGCCATTACCAGTCGAATGTGGCGCTGCGCTTGGCCAACAGCGAACGCAAATCACCGCGTGAGGTCGCTGCAGACATCGTGGCCAGGTTGCAGATTGCCGATCTGTGCGAGCCCCCCGAAATCGCTGGTCCCGGATTCATCAACTTCCGACTGCGAACTGAGGTGCTGACTCAGGCTGTGACCGACCAGCTCGCCGATCCGTATGCAGGCGTGTCACAGGTTGCGGACCGCCAGGCTGTGGTGATCGACTACTCCGCTCCCAACGTCGCGAAGCAGATGCACGTCGGACACTTGCGCGCGACGGTGATCGGAGACTGCCTGCGTCGGGTCATATCTGGCGTTGGCCATCATGTGATCGCGCAGAACCACATAGGCGATTGGGGCACCCAGTTTGGGATGCTCGTTGAGCAAATCCTCGATGAAGGTATCGACGCCTCGAGCCTGACGCTGACGGATGCAGAAGAGCTCTACGCGCGAGCCAGCGCGCGGTTCCGGGCAGATGAGGACTTCGCCCATCGCGCCCGGCGTCGTGTTGTGGCTCTTCAGTCCGGCGACGAGGTAACGCGCGACATTTGGCGCCAGCTGATCAACATCTCGCTCGTTGGCTTCAATGCGGCGTATCGGCGGTTGCACGTGCTGCTCACCGATGATGATCTTGCTGGGGAATCGACATACAACGACGAGCTTGGATCGCTGGTCGCTGAGCTCGAGCGCAACGGTACAGCAGTCATCGACGATGGGGCGTTGTGTGTCTTTGTCGATGGCTTCGCGGCCCCCATGATCGTGCGCAAGCGTGATGGCGGTTTCGGCTATGCAGCAACGGATCTGGCAGCGATCCGGCGTCGGGTGCGCGACCTACACGCCAACCGGATCATCTACGTCGTGGACGCGCGGCAGTCTGATCATTTGGACCTGGTATTCGCGGTGGCACGCAAGGCGGGCTTCCTGCCTGACGACGTGATTACCGAGCATGTTGCGTTTGGCACCGTGCTGGGTACCGATGGCAAGCCCTTCAAGACCCGCGAGGGCACAGCGGTCAATCTCAATACATTGCTCGACGCCGCAGAGGAGCAGGCAGCGCCACCGGTCGCGCTCGCCGCGATCAAGTACGCCGACTTGTCCAATGGGCTGAATAAGGACTACGTCTTTGACGTCAGTCGGATGGTGCAAACCACGGGCAACACCGGGCCCTATTTGCAGTACGCGCACGCCCGAGTGACTCAAGTCCTAAGAAAGGGTGCCGCCCGGGGCTATGGCGAGCAGACGAAGGTGCTGGCGCTCGAGGAGCCAGCGGAGCAGACGCTGGCATTGCTGCTCATCCGGTTCGGGGACATCGTGGACGAGGTAGCAAGGACTCTTCAGCCGCACAAGTTATGCAACTTCCTCTATGAGTTGTCCGGTGCGCTGGCCATCTTCTACGAGCAATGTCCAGTACTGCAGTCCTCAGGTGCTGTTCGAGATTCGCGGCTAGCGCTGTGCTTGGCCACCAAGCGGGTGCTCGCCGACGGGCTCACCATGCTGGGAATTGAGCCCTTGGAACGGATGTAGCAGCTGTCGCGTAGGCGTCTGGATACTTGAGAGTGATCCCGTGACGGCCGCCCTGGCCTCGGCGATCCACAACCGCCACTGCAGTCAGATGAAAACTGCCTTCCGACAGGGCCGCCGGAGCCTCGGCTACCTGAGCTCGTCCGGGTGAATCTGGCGGTCAGCCGCGAGCCATGCCGCGCCGACGATCCCAGCAGTATTCAGCAGCTTGGCTGGCACGACCTCAGCGTTGAGCTTGAGCTTGGGGATGAACTTGTCGGAGTTCTTGCTGACACCACCGCCGATGACGATCAGGTCTGGCCACAGCAGGGCCTCCAGTCGTTCGTAGTAGCGCTGGAGTCGGGGGACATATTCGCTAAAGGAAAGGCCCTCCCGCTCCCTTGCGCTGGCGGCCGCGCGAGTCTCGGCGTCGCGGCCGTCGATCTCCAGATGGCCCAGCTCGGAGTTGGGGATCAGCACACCGCGGTAGACGATCGCGCTGCCGATGCCAGTGCCGAGCGTCGTCATGATTACCAGGCCCGGATGACCCTTTGCCGCGCCATAGTGCACCTCGGCAATGCCGGCCGCGTCAGCGTCGTTGACGAGCAGAATCTCGCGGCCAAGGCGATCCTCGAAGATCTTCTCGGCATCGGCGTCGATCCACGACTTGTCGATGTTCGCGGCCGTGCGGGTCTTGCCGTGAGTCACAACGGCAGGGATTGTGACGCCGATCGGCCCGTCCCCAATGATGTCGACGAACTGGTCCACGATTTCAGCGACGACGGCTGCGACGTTCTTCGGTGTCGACTTTGGAGGCGTGGTGATGCGAAGTCGCTTCGTCGTGAATTCGCCCGTCGCAAGGTCGACGGGCGCCCCTTTGATGCCGCTGCCGCCGATGTCGATGCCGAGCACGGGCTTGCTTCGTACCGTTTCTTCGCTCATGCTCGCGAGCCTAGCGATTTCGGGCGCCTGGGGGGAGTGCCTGATTCCGGTGCTCCATCATTGAAATCCGGCAGACCGACTCAGCTGGCGGATACACCAGGCATACAGCGTGGGGTCGAAGGCGTACGCGTCGGAGAAGTAGAAGCCGTAGAAGCGTCGGTATACATCGATCCATCGGACGATCTCACGCCCGTGCCGTTCCGCAGCGACCGCCTCCAGCCACGCCGCATCTGCTGCCGCGTCGGCATACGGCTCGAGCTCGAGGAAGATCACTGCGCCAGCAACGTCCATCAAAGGGTCGGCATGCACCGTGTGCGGGCTGAAGTCGGCGATTCCGGTGACAACCGGTCCCTGCGGGCCTTGGCTGAGGTACGCGTTGGGCGGACACACGTCACCGTGGACAACCGCTGGTGCGACGGACCGCTGCGCCAGGACTGCATGCAGCTGGTTCCAAACCTCGGCAACGTGGGGGACGTCGCGTTCCAATTGATCTCGACTGCTTTGAGTCGGTCCGCTGAGCATGTTTGAGAGCAGCTCAACAAGAGTGCCGAATGCCCGCGGCGCACCATCGCCGATCAGCCGCGCGAATCCGGGCACCGGACTGCGCAATTGTTGCAATCGCTCGGTCGCATCGAGAAAGGTGATCAACGCCCCGCGGCGTTGGGTCATGTCGGCATATTGCAGCCAACCCGACAAGTTACGGCCCGAGAACCGGCGATCCACAGTGAAGAACCGCCCGTCGAGCTCGCCCAGTTCGATGATCAGTGGCAGCTCCAAGCCGATGTCGCTGGCACTCCAACCTTGATAGAGGGCCTGCAGCTGCACAGCCGTCCGGCGTGGTGCCTCGTGCCGGTCTCGATAGAGCCGCAGCACCCGATCATGATCAATCGCGAACACTTCGCTCTCGCCCCCCGAGCCAAGTAACTGATCACGGCCGATACCAAACGCCGCTAGCAGCCCGGCTTCACCTCGATGATCGTCAGTCCGCGCGACGTCGACCATTCGATGCTGGCGCTCGGCGGCTCGGGCGGCCCGAGCCCGATCCAGCTGGCTCAGCGCCAACTCACGCGCAGGCCGCTCGTCGAGCTGGTGGGCGACCGCATTCACTGGTCCACGTGGGGTGTGGACATGGACGTCGGCCAGCCGGAGTTGCCGTTGCAGCGGCCCCTGCTCAATACGCAAAGACTGCGTCTTGGCATGTGGTACCACGTCACGTGAGTGGGTGAGCCAGCCGTGCTCGGTGATCAAGGTGCGGTCGTCCCAGCCGTAGCGGAGGGTCCAGAAGTCGAACCACCGTAACCAGCGCGCGCGCTTCGGAGAGGCGTGCAACTCTATGGCATCAAGATCGAATCCCGGGAGCGCGCGTCCGACCGCAAGCTCAACTTCGTCAAGGTCTGCGACTGGGAGCAGCACGCTCGAGGCGTTCGATTCGTTGTTATCGCTGTCGTCGTGGGCGTAGCCGAGGATATCGACGTCCACCCGGTACCAGCCCAGCGGCTTCCAGAGCAGCGGCTGACTGGTCTTGACACCCTGGATGCGATCGATCGGCACTGATTGGCTTGTCAGATTCGTCAGGCCGCGGGTAACCCGGAGCCCACGCGGCGACTCAGCCAAGGTGAAGTTGAACATGCCGATGACCCGCCGCCAAACCAGTGTCAGCATGCCGATCAGCAAAGGAATCAAGCCGCCTAGCGCGTACGGCGTCGCGGCGAGGGCTGCAGTCACGACGAGGATGATGATCGTGATAGCTGCGGGGACCAACCATTCGGTTGACAGTAAAAAACTGACGATCAGCCGTTGCGGCGAGACTTGAACCAGCGGTCGATCACCTACCCCTAAGTCAGTGAAGATGCTCGCCGCTGCTTGTTGATCAAGATCGCGAATACTGGCCTGCTGTCCGTGGGCCCGAGTGAGCAGATAGTCCCGCAGTCGGGAGGCTTTGCCGCGGCTCAGGTAGCGCAGCTTCGCGCTGCTATTCCCGACGTCAAGGCGCAGCTCGGCAAGCCCGACTATTCGGGCAGCGAGCGGCTGAATGATGTCGACCGACTGCAGACGGTCGAATGGAATCTTCGTGGACTTCTTGAAGATCGCTCCGGACTCGATGCGCAGTTCTTCGTCGTCGATGACGAATCGGGTGAAGTACCAGGTAATGAAACCGGCGATCACAGCGAGCAGCACAACGATGGCAAGCACCAGCAAGAACCAGGCCAGACCGCCAGCCCCGAATTGATTTTCACCCGCGCTGCCCGTAACGATCTCCCGGCCCCAGCCGATAGCGATCGCAACGAGGATCAACCAACCACGGACGAAGGGCGTCAGCGGATGCGCTCGCTCTGTCTGCTTGATCCGTGCCGCAGTCGGATCCGGCGGGCTCGGTGAAGTGGTGATCATGGGCTCGGTGGGCGAGGTCTGCTGAGGCCGCTGCGAGGCGGTCATAGTCCTGAGGCGTGAGCTTCGCCAAGCTCGGTCAGCCGGTCTCGTAGCCGCGTTGCCTCGTCCGGGGTGAGACCTGGGATGCGAGCACCGGTCTCGGGGCTGGCTGTCTTCAAGGTGACCGTGGCAAGCCCGAAAGCGCGTTCCAAGGGACCAGACTCGACCTCGACCAACTGCATCCGGCCGTACGGCACCGCTATCAGGCTTCGGAACATCACGCCGTGGGTGATGTAGAGATCGTCCTCTCGTTCCACGTAGCCCCAGGAGCGCCAGCTCCGAGTGACGATGGCGAGCCGGATGATCACGATGACTAACGCAGCCGCCCAGATCAGACCCGAAATCCACCACTTGCCTGAGGCGACTCCCACGATCACCGCTGGAATCGTGAAGATAATGGGCGGAACGATCAGGTTGGTCAGCATTTGCATCGAGCGGTATTTCGGGGAAAGCCGCTTCCACTCGTACGCCGGCGGCGCGAACAGTTCTTCCATAACAGGTTCAGGCTACGTGCCGACTTGGCAATGGGCTGACCGAGCCGCACACGGGAACTGCAAATGTTCCCTTTATCTCCTCCGCTTGCTCGGCTTCGGGCCATGCACCGATACTCCGCCGAATAGCGACACGCCCTTGATCACCAGGGTCGGTGCGCCTGGTGCCGGACTGCCGACATCGTGGATATCGGTGCCGCCGAAGATCCCGGCAGTCTGGTCGCGCACCTCGATGCCTTCCGGCACCTTGATGTCGAGGCCGCCGAAGCACCAGAAACCTGAGATCTCCACCACCGGGGCTTCGAATATCGCATCGCGGAGATCAAGATCTGTTCCGCCGAAGAGAGTCAGCGACTGGATGTTCTTACGCACCCGCCACCTGCCGCGGCGGCTAGCACCGCCAAAGATCGCGATCATCCTGTCGGGCTCGGGATTCTGTCCCGTGGTGTCGATCGTAAAACGGCTCGTTGCTTGCTGGCTGGCGACGGGGGTGGGGACACCAACGACCACAAGATCACGGGTGATCGGGATCAGGTCGTCAAAAGTTTTGGCCGCCATCAGTTGATCGATGCGCTCGTCGTGCTCCTCGCGGGTCAGCTTGCCTTCGGCGTACGCGGTACTCAGCACAGTCGCCACTTGCTCACGGTCGGCATCGGAGGCACGCAGGTTGCCACCGGCGATCGGGCCAACATTCCTAGGTTCAGGGAAGGGCTCAGTCATCCTCCCAAGCTAGTCCGGCGCCATCGGCGGCGACGAGAGGCGGATGCGCCTTTTCAGGGCCAGGGTCGGGTGACTCTCAGGGGCCTTCCCGGACCTGAGGTGACTGCCCCTTGCGATATGTGCCCAGCCGCCAGGCTGCTCCGGCGGAGGTGTGGGGGCAGCAATGCTGGACTACTACGCAGGGCGGGATCGACTGGTGGTGGTCGACGACGATCTCGACCAGAGATAAGTTGATCGTTGCTGGGCAGCTGCGGAGGTTCAACGGCTGCTGGAAGCGTGATTCGATTTCCTGGAGGGAGTCTCACGCGATGACGAATCTGGCGAATGGGCTGATCGACGCAGCGCGAGCGCAGGACGGAAGGCCCGCGTTGCGATTGGGCGACACGAAGGTGTCGTTCGCAGAGGTCGACGATGCGAGTGCCCGCGTCGCAGCGATGTTGCGAGGCAGGGGCCTGCAGCCGGCCGATCGGGTCGCGATCATGCTGCCCAACGTGCCGTCGTTTCCGGCGATTTATTACGGGGTGTTGCGGGCAGGCGGGGTGGTCGTGCCGATGAACCCGTTGCTGAAGGCTCGAGAGGTCGCGTTCCACCTGAGAGACTCCGGCGCGCGGTGGATTTTCGCGTTCCCGGGGTTTGCCGACGAGGCCTCGAAGGGCGCTGCGGACACCAGTGCGGAATGCGTTGTGGTGACGCCGGGGGAGTTCGAGGAGTCCCTCGCGGCCGTAGTGCCGGACACTCGGGTGATCGAGTGCGAGCCGGAGGACACGGCTGTGATTCTTTACACGTCTGGCACTACCGGGAGGCCGAAAGGTGCCGAGCTGACGCATGCCAACTTGTCGAAGAACGCCGAGGTCTCTACCCGACTCTTCTCACTCACCTCGGACGACGTGATTTTCGGCGGATTGCCGATGTTCCACTCCTTCGGACAGACCTGTGCGCTGAATGCAGCTGTACAGGTGGGGGCATGCGTCACCCTGCTGCCGCGGTTCGACGCCGCCTCCGCTCTGGAGACGCTGCAACGTGACCGGGTCACGATTTTCGAGGGCGTGCCCACCATGTACGCCGCATTGCTGCAATACCCGCAACACGCTGACTACGACACCTCCGCG
>JBKOUS010000153.1:0-8659 GCA_046723505.1 Actinomycetota bacterium | reverse complement strand
GACATCGTCCGCGAGCTTATCGACGGTGCGGCCGGCGACAATGATGGGAACCTCCCTGATCAGACCGCACAAGAGTGGGCGACTTACCGCATTCAACTCGAGGAGGCGGCCATGGAAGCTGCAGAGCGTGCGGAGATGGGCGACCCCGGCCAGCCAACGACCCCTCTGTAAGGCGTATGCATAGTTGACGCCACTTTGACCCGCGGTATCTGGCGCAGGTAATCTGGGCGGCTGTTGCGTTCAACGCGTGCGATTGCTGCGCCCGGATTGGGTTGTTGGATGTGGCAAGGTTCGTTCATACAAAGAGAGTTCGCTCGCGTCAAGACGGAAGCCGGTTATGCCCACCTACAGCCCCAAGCCTGGCGACATTACCAGGTCCTGGCATGTCATCGATGCTAATGATGTCGTGCTAGGCAGGCTTGCGGTGACGGCTGCGACGCTGCTGCGTGGGAAACACAAGCCGACTTTTGCGCCCCATGTCGACGGTGGCGACTTTGTGATTGTGGTGAACGCGTCCAAGATCGCTCTCACCGGAAACAAGCGCACCGACAAGCTGGCCCGCCGGCACTCTGGCCGGCCCGGCAGCCTGAAGTCGGTGCCTTACGGCGAGTTGCTCGACCGCGACCCGCGCAAGGCGGTCGAGCTCGCTGTCTGGGGGATGCTCCCGAAGAACAAGCTCAGCCGCCGGCTGATCAGGAAGCTCAAGGTGTACGCCGGTCCCGAGCACCCGCATACCGCACAACAGCCGAAGCCGTACGCGATTACCCAGATCGCCCAGTAGCCTCGCATCGACCACATCGCACAAAATCTCCGAAGCAAGGAACCATCTGCCGTGACTGACACCGCCACCGAAACGGTGGACGAGGACGAGATCACTCCGTTCGTCGAGGACGACCGCGAGATCGCCTACCGTTCGGAGGCGACGCCGCAGGTTTCGCATGGTCCGGCAGGGCGCCCGGCCGTTGTGGCGCCTGCCGGCGCGACCGGACGGCGTAAGGAGGCGGTGGCCCGGGTGCGCATCATTCCCGGCAGCGGACAGTGGACCATCAATGGCCGTACCCTGGACGACTACTTCCCTAACAAGGTGCATCAGCAGCTGGTTTCCGAGCCCTTCGCCGCTGCTGCCGTGGCTGGCTCGTACGACGTCATTGCCCGCATCCATGGCGGCGGTGTGACTGGCCAAGCAGGGGCCCTGCGGCTCGGCGTTGCCCGCGCGCTGAACGCCGTCGATGCAGAAGCCAGCCGAGCCGCGCTCAAGAAGGCGGGCCTGCTGACCCGTGATGCGCGGATCAAGGAACGCAAGAAGGCGGGCCTGAAGAAAGCCCGAAAAGCCCCCCAGTACAGCAAGAGGTAGTCGCGGGACAAGATCAGTGGGCCGACTCTTCGGAACCGATGGCGTACGCGGAAAGGCCAACGAGGCGCTGACCGCGGAACTAGCACTGAGCCTTTCCGTCACAGCCGTCCGGGTACTCGGCGAAACTGGGGAGTTTCACGGGCATACGCCCTTCGCGGTGGTGGGCCGGGATCCGCGTGCTTCAGGTGAGTTCTTGGAGGCCGCCGTGGTGGCCGGTTTAGCCAGCGCTGGCGTCAGTGCGGTACGGCTCGGTGTGCTGCCAACTCCCGGGGTCGCGTTTCTCACTGAGGACTGTGACGCGGATCTCGGCGTCATGTTGTCGGCCAGCCACAATCCGATGCCCGACAACGGAATCAAGTTCTTTTCGCGCGGGGGGAACAAGCTCGACGACGCGCTCGAGAACGCTATCGAATCCCGGTTGGTTGAGGAGTGGGCGAGGCCCACTGGCGCAGGCGTCGGCCGGGTGACAGTCCAGGAGTCGCTCGTTGAGTCGTACCTGGCACACCTGGTCAATAGCCTCAGGAGCCCGGTCAATCTGGAGGGCATCAAGGTCGTCGTCGACTGTGCGAACGGGGCTGCCTACCAGGCCGCGCCGGCGGCCTTCGAAACCCTGGGGGCTGAGGTTCACCGGATCCATGCAGAGCCAGACGGTATCAACATCAACGAGAATTGTGGCTCCACTCATATGGACTCACTGCGATCGACGGTGCTGGAGCAGCGGGCGGATATCGGAATTGCCCTAGATGGGGACGCCGATCGCTGTCTCGCTGTCGACACGTTCGGCAGGATCGTGGATGGCGACCAGATCTTGGCGATTTTGGCTCTCGCCCTTCGCGAAGAGGGCCGACTCAAGAACGACACGGTTGTGGCCACCGTGATGAGCAACCTGGGGTTGGTCAATGCGATGCGGGACGCCGGGGTGACCGTCCAGCAGACCAAGGTCGGAGATCGTTACGTACTCGAGGCGATGCGGGCCGGCGATTTCGTTTTGGGCGGTGAGCAGTCCGGCCACGTCGTGATGTCGGAGCACGCCACGACCGGAGACGGCATACTCACCGCGCTCCATCTGATGAGCCGGATGGCGACCTCGGGTCAATCCCTGGCACAGCTCGCTTCGGTGATGACGAGGCTGCCTCAGGTACTGATCAACGTGCCGGGTGTCGACAAGAGCCGGGCAGCGTCCGACCCCGAGCTCACGGCTGCGGTCGCCGAGGCCCAATCCGAGCTCGGGGATTCGGGTCGGGTGCTTTTACGCCCGTCTGGTACGGAGTCTCTGGTACGCGTCATGGTGGAGGCCGAGAGTTACGAGGCGGCGAACGGGGTGGCGCATCGCCTCGCAGACGTGGTCAAGGCCTCATTAGCGCTCTGATCTGGCGTATCGCGATTGCGCGAGGAGTTCGAAGGAGCTCGTTCAGCCGGGCAGCAGATTATTGATGTCGATTGCGCCGGCTGCGGCGAGAAAGATCGCCACGGCGCCCACGACCACGGACAGGATCAGGTAGAACAAAAAGGCTCCGAACGCAACGAAGAAGCCGAACTTGAGTGCTGTGCCTGCGCCAATCCGGACTTTCTCCGATGGTCCAATGCCGTACGAGTTGCTCACGTGCCGACGCTACCGTCGAGACTGCCAAGAGAGCGACGCGCCGCTCCCACGGGCGTCGACCATTTGCCGACTGCTTGCCAGATTCCCTGGCTGTGGAGATGTTGCGCGAGACCCGCCCCTCATCGAATCGACCAGGTGCCCAACGGATGCCTTGTCTCGGGCGAGCGGGCCCCGTAGATAAGGAGCTGCTGTCCGCGTACGTGATACATCGGAGTGGACGGTGCAGGCTTCGCGGGTCGCGTCAACGCGGCTAGACCTTGCGGATCCGTACCCACTGGACCGAATGATCACGATCTTTGCGAAGGATGGCGGTCGCGCGCCCTCTGGTGGGCAGGATGTTGGCCTGAAGGTTCGGTCCATTGATGGTGTCCCAGAGGTAGCGGGCCTGCCGGATTGCCTGACTCGTCGTTAAGTCGGCGTAGCGGGTGAAATAGGAGCGCGGGTCGCGGAACGCCGTGTCGCGGAGCGAGAGAAACCGACTCACATACCAGTCCCGGACATCTGAAGCATCAGCGTCGACATAGACGGAGAAGTCGAAGAAGTCACTGACAGCCAGGCCGGTCGTGCCGTCGGGTCGAGGCCGCGCCGGCTGCAGCACGTTCAGGCCTTCCAAGATCAAGATGTCCGGCCGCTGCACCCGCACCTTGGCATCTTGAACGATGTCGTAGACAAGATGGCTGTAAACCGGCGCGAGTACCTCGTCCTGGCCCGACTTGACGTCGATCACGAAACGCAGCAGGGCGCGTCGATCATAGGACTCTGGGAAGCCTTTGCGCTGCAGCAGTCCGCGCCGTTCCAGCTCGGCGTTGGGCAGCAGGAAACCGTCGGTGGTCACCAAGCTGACCCGTGGATGTTCCGGCCAAACGGCCAGCAACTCACGGAGCAGGCGTGCCGTAGTGGACTTCCCGACTGCAACCGATCCTGCGATCCCGATCACGAACGGCGTGCGCTGCACCGACAGATGAAGGAACTCATTCGTCGACTTGTGCAGCTCGCTGGTGTGCAGGAAATAGCGACTCAGCAGCCGAGTAAGCGGCAGATAAACCTCCCGGACATCGAGCATGCTGGTCGGGTCGCCTAACCCACGGACCTTCTCCAGCGTCGTCTCGTCGAGCGGGATCGGCATATGTTCGGCAAGCTCGGCCCAGTCTGCCCGACTCCGCTCCACATAGGGACCGAGGAGCTGAGCGTCGTTCGGCATACGCAGAATCTAGTGTCGGAGTCGGAATCGGCTGACATGGTGACCGAAGATCGCTACGACGCCAGCCCAGAAGCGCTGGAAAGGTACAGTTCCGCCTATGTGTGGAATTGTCGGGTACGTCGGCGAGAAGGTCGCGCTAGACGTCGTGGTCGAGGGTCTGCGACGTCTCGAATACCGCGGCTATGACTCAGCCGGCGTTGCAATTGTGGCGGACGGGACGCTACGCGTCTCCAAAAAAGCCGGCAAGCTCGGCAATCTGGAAAAACTGCTCGCTGAGGAACAGCTGCCTCCAAGCAGCCTCGGTATCGGGCATACGCGATGGGCCACCCACGGAAGCCCCAACGACGTCAATGCGCACCCGCATACCTCTTGCGACGGCCGAGTCGCGCTGGTCCACAACGGCATCATCGAGAACTATGTGACGCTGCGCGACGAGCTGGCGGAGGCCGGCATTAGTTGCGTGTCGGAGACGGACACTGAGATCGTTGCGCAGTTGCTGGGCCAGCAGGTCTCAGCTGGACTGCCCTTGACCGAGGCCATGCGAGTGGTCTGTGCCCGGCTTCGCGGCGCGTTCACCCTGGTGGCGGTGGATAGTCAGCTACCCGATACGGTCGTCGCGGCGCGCCGCAACTCGCCACTCGTTGTCGGCGTGGGGAAGGGCGAAAATTTCGTCGCATCCGATGTGGCCGCATTCATCGAGCACACGCGCGAGGCGATTGAGCTTGGCCAGGATCAACTGGTCAGCATCACTCCGAACGGGGTTGAGGCCATCACCTTCGACGGCGAGCCCGCCGAGGTAAAGCCATACCACGTTGATTGGGACCTCTCGGCAGCCGAAAAGGGTGGTTACGACTGGTTCATGCGGAAGGAGATTTACGAGCAACCCCTCGCGGTAGCCAACACGCTGCTTGGCCGCCATGACGCGGAGGCTCAGCTCATTCTGGATGAGATCCGAATTCCCGAGTCGGAGCTACGCCGCGTGGACAAGATCATCGTGGTCGCCTGCGGCACTGCCTTCTATGCCGGACTCGTGGCCAAGTACGTAATCGAGCACTGGACCCGAATTGCCTGCGAGGTCGAGCTGGCAAGTGAGTTCCGTTACCGTGACCCGATTCTCAGCCCAACGACCCTCGTCGTGGCGATCAGCCAATCCGGTGAAACCGCCGACACTCTGATGGCCATCAGGCACGCGCGCGAGCAGCAGTCCCGAGTTCTGGCGATCTGTAATACCAACGGCTCAACCATCCCGCGCGAATCCGATGCGGTGATCTACACCCACGCAGGGCCGGAGATCGGTGTGGCATCCACCAAGGGTTTCCTAACCCAGCTGGTCGCCTGCTACCTGCTCGGCCTCTATCTGGCTCAAGTGCGAGGCGCCAAGTACGGCGACGAAATCGCCGAAACCTTGCGGGAGCTCTCCGCCATGCCCGAGGCAATCTCGAAGGTCCTTGACGACATCGGGCCGGTGATGGAGTTGGCGGCCGAGTTCGCCGGGAAGCGATCGGTGCTGTTCATCGGCCGGCACGTCGGCTATCCGGTGGCACTCGAAGGCGCCCTGAAGCTGAAGGAGCTGGCCTACATCCATGCTGAAGGCTTCGCGGCCGGCGAGCTCAAACATGGTCCGATCGCATTGATCGAGAATCAGCTGCCAGTGTTCGTCGTGGTCCCGCCGCGCGGTAGGGATTTCCTTCACGACAAGGTTGTCTCCAACCTGCAGGAGGTACGTGCCCGGGGGGCCAAGACCATCGTTCTGGCCGAGGAGGGCGACGACGAGGTCAACGCGTATGCCGATGTCATGATCAGGTTGCCGAGAGTGTCGACGTTGCTGCAGCCCTTGGTGGCGACAGTGCCGCTGCAGATGTTCGCCTGCGAACTTGCCACCAAGAAAGGCCATGATGTCGACCAGCCGCGCAACCTGGCCAAGTCTGTCACGGTCGAATAAGCACGCAGCTTGCCGAAGATGGCCGGTTCATGATCATTGGAGTCGGTATCGACGTCTGCGACGTCGATAGGTTCGCCGAGTCAATCGAACGCCGGCCCGGCCTCGTGCGACGGATCTTCACCACTGCCGAGGCCGAGCGTCCCATGGCTTCAAAGGCCGCCCGATTCGCGGCGAAGGAGGCATTGGCGAAAGCGTTGGGAGCACCCGACGGTCTGTCCTGGCTTGATGCTGAGGTGCTCACCGACGATAACGGCAAGCCCTCGTTCAAGATCACCGGTACGGTCGCTGCCCGTGCTGCCGAACTCGGCATTTGCACCATTCACCTCAGCATGTCCCATGATGCCGGCATCGCGTCGGCCGTCGTAATCTGCGAAGCGTGATCATGCGCGCGTACCGGGTCGACAAGATCCGGCGGATCGAGGAGCGGGCGATCGCCGTCGAGGGTGTCGATGTGCTCATGCAGCGGGCCGCAGCCGCCGTCGCCGCCAGTGCATCCGAGCTGCTCGAGTCGACGAGCGGCGGTCGATATGGGCGCCACGTGATGATCATGGTTGGTGCGGGTAACAACGGCGGCGACGCTCTGTTTGCCGGCGTACGGCTGGCTCGGCGCGGCGCACGCGTGACAGCAATCCGCTGCCTGGGAGCCCCACATTCGGCTGGACTGGCGGCGTTGCTCAGCGCAGGTGGCCGAGTGATCGACCTTGATGATCATCATGCGCTTGATCTGACAGGGTGCGACCTGGTCCTCGACGGAATCCTAGGCATCGGCGGCCGTCCAGGGCTGCCCGCCCCGGTTGGCGAACTTGTGCAATCGGTGGAGGTGCGGGACATTCCGACTATCGCCGTCGACCTTCCCTCCGGAGTCGCTGCCGACACCGGCGCGGTACCCGGCCCCGCGATACGAGCAACTCGGACGGTTACCTTCGGCGAGCGGAAACCGTGCCACCTGCTGCAGCCGGCGCTGAGCCGCTGCGGCGCCATCTCGGTGGTCGAGATTGGACTCGGCACTGACCATGACGAGACTGCCGACTTGGTTGGTCTGGATGAGAATGACCTGGCAGGTGCATGGCCTTATCCGACCGAGCGCAGCGACAAGTACGCTCGCGGTGTGGTCGGGGTGGACACTGGCTCCGATCAGTATCCGGGTGCTGCGGTGATGTCGGTCTACGGCGCGGTTTATGGTGGCGCGGGTTATGTCCGTTTTCTCGGCGCCGAGGGGCCGGCCGCGACTATCTCGGCCCAATTGCCGAACGTTGTGTTCTCGCCCGGGCGGGTCCAGGCGTACCTCTTCGGCTCTGGCTGGGGCGAACGGACCGATGGTGCCAAGATGCTGGCTGAGGTGGCCGAGGACGGACTGCCAGCAGTCGTCGATGCCGATGGTCTTGGCTATCTGCCAAAACCTGCTCCTGCTAGCTGGCTGCTGACCCCCCACGCGGGCGAGTTGGCGAGGTTGCTCGGGCGTGATCGTGGCTGGGTCGAAGAGGACCCGGTCCGAGCGGTCCTTGCCGGGGCAGAGCAGACTGGCGCCACTGTGCTGCTCAAGGGTGCCACCCAGTTGGTGGCCGCTCCCAATGGCGGGCCGGTGCTTGTCGCCGTACCCGGTCCGGCGTGGACGGCCCAGGCTGGATCGGGCGACGTGCTCGGCGGCGTTTGCGCCGCCTTGCTCGCAGCCGGCGTGGACGCGCAGCGAGCCGGACAGCTGGGTGCCTCCGTACAGGCGGTGGCTGCGGCCGAGCATCCTGGCGTGCTGGCTCCGCAGGAGTTGGCACGCGCCATCGGCAAGACCCTTGGACGTCTCGAGCAGCGCGCGAGGGTCAGATGACTAATCAGTTGCGAGTACCCAGCGCAGTCGCCGGCATCGACCCCGCCACCGCCTGTGCCGAGATCGATTTGGCTGCCTTCCGGGCCAATGTGGCCACCCTTCAGGCCCACTCCGGTGTTCCGGCCATGGTTGTTGTGAAAGCGGACGGATACGGGCATGGGATGCTCGAGTGCGCTCGGGAGGCGAGGGTCGCTGGGGCCAAGTGGCTTGGCGTAGCCACGCCTGCTGAGGCATTGATGCTCCGGGAAGCGGGCGATGCCGGCCCTGTTCTGGCCTGGCTGTACGGCGTGGAGGAGGATCTAGCTCCCTTGGTCGCGGCCGATGTTGATGTGTCGGCCCACTCGTTTGAACATCTAGGCCGGCTAACCGCTGCGGCTGCCACGGCCGAGCGCCGGGCCCGGGTGCACCTCAAGATCGACACGGGACTCTCCCGCAACGGGGCATCGAGCTACGAGTGGCGGCAGCTCTGTGCCACAGCAGCCGATGCCGAGCACGCGGGGGCTATCGAGGTGGTGGGCATCTGGTCGCATCTCGCCGCAGCCGACGAGCCTGGCCATCCGTCGGTCCGTGTGCAACTTCGGGCTTTTCAGCGCGGGTACGAGCAAGCCAGGGCGGCGGGCCTTGAGCCGACGCTGCGGCACTTGGCGAACTCCGCCGGAGCGCTGGTCGTGCCGGAGGCGCGGTTGGATCTGGTACGTGTCGGCATTGCCGCGTACGGCATCGACCCCGCTCCCGGC
>JBKOUS010000211.1:0-11890 GCA_046723505.1 Actinomycetota bacterium | reverse complement strand
AACCGTAGTGTTCTTCGTGAGCGCGATCATCACGTTCCCCAGCGGGGCTATCGCTCCGCGGAACGCCTGGGGCAGCACCACGTTGGACAAGCTCTGGCGGAAGTCCAGGCCGATGGCCCTAGCGGCCTCGGCCTGACCCTTCGGGACGGTGTTGATGCCACTTCGCAGCGCTTCGGCGACAAAGGCCGCGTGGTAGACGGCGAGCCCAAGAACTCCCCAGCGGAAGTTTTGTACGTCGATGGGTGAGTCCTGTGCCCCGATTCGGTACTGCAAGGTGATGTAGAAGCCGAACGCACAAAAGAACACGATCAGCGTCAGGGGTGTGTTGCGCACCAGCGTGACGTACGCCGTCCCTGCGGACCTAAACACTGCGACCGGAGATACCCGCATGATTGCGACGACCGTGCCGATGAGCAGCGCTCCAATAGCGGCTGCGACGGTTAGCTTGATCGTCATCCAGAATGCGGCGAGCACGTTGTACTCGGCGAACAGCTCACTGAGACTGTTAAGCATTCAATACGCCTCCTGGGTCTCTCGGGGCCGGAAGTTGCCGGCCCCGATCACGCTCGAGTACGCCCTAGGCCGCCGCGCAGGGGTCAGGCTTTGGCGGGTTGGTCGAGGTGTCGACCTTGAACCCAGATGGGCCGACGTTCGCATCGATGGCCTTTTGCCAGGATCCGTCGGAGATCATCTTCTCGAGTGCGGCATTCACTTTGCCGCACAGCTCGGTGTCGCCTAACTTCAGGCCCACGCCGTACCTCTCTGTCGAGAATGGTTTACCGACAAGTTTGAGCTTGCCTGCGTATTGCGGCTGTGCGGCGAAACCGGCCAAGATCACGTTGTCTGTGGTTACCGCGTCAACAGTGCCACCAACCAGCGCCTCGACGCACTTGGAGTAGGTGTCCTGCTCGAACAGCTTGACTGTGGTCGCGTATTCCTTCTTGATCTTCTCCGCCGGGGTCGAGCCAGTGACCGAGCACAGCGTCTTGCCGTTCATCGCATCCGGTCCGGTGATGTCGGTGTTGTCGGCGCGAACGAGCAGATCCTGACCGGCAATGAAGTATGGACCAGCGAAGGACACCTTCTTCTTGCGCTCGTCGGTAATCGAATAGGTTGCGAAGATGAGTGCGACTTGGCCGCCCTGAATCGCCGTCTCCCGCTGCGCGGACGGAGTCTCCTTGAAAATCACCTTGTCGCCCTCGAAGCCAAGTTCCTTGGCGACGTAGCGCGCCACGTCAACGTCGAGGCCCTTGTAGTCCTCGCCGACCTTCTGACCAAGGCCGGGCTGGTCGTACTTGATGCCGATGTTGATGGTGTCACCCGTGGTGCTTCCGGCGTCGCCGCCACCACACGAAGCCATGGTGAGCACCAACGCCGATCCCGCCGCTACGGCGAGGATCTTCTTGCTGATGTGCATTGCTCTCCTTGCGTTTGTCACCTGGGCTTGGCTCGCCCGAGGTCTCGGCAGATGATCAGCCGTGACTCCGATGTGGAGACGACGACGGATCCTGATGGACGCAGCGGACTGCGTCGTCCTGAGCTAATGGGTCAAGATCTTGCTCAGGAAGTCTTGAGCGCGCGCGCTCTGCGCACTGGTGAAGAATGAATCCGGGTCAGCCTCCTCCACGATCAGGCCGTCATCCATGAACACCACCCGGTTCGCGGCCTTACGGGCGAAGCCCATCTCGTGAGTGACCACGATCATCGTCATGCCCTGGCGAGCCAGCGAGATCATCACGTCCAGCACTTCGTTCACCATTTCCGGGTCCAAGGCGGAGGTCGGCTCGTCGAACAAGATCACCTTGGGATCCATGGCGAGGGCCCGGGCAATAGCAACCCGCTGCTGCTGGCCGCCAGATAGTTGAGCCGGATACTTCTCGGCTTGCGAGGCGACGCCGACGCGGTCGAGCAGCTCCATGCCGCGCTTCTTGGCCTCCGCCGTGGACTTCTTGCGAACCTTGATCGGGCCGAGCGTGACATTCTCCAAGACCGTCTTGTGGGAGAAGAGGTTGAACGATTGGAACACCATTCCGACATCGGCGCGCAGATGTGCCAGTCCCTTGCCTTCTTCCGGCAGCTGTTCACCGTCGATGGTGATCGTTCCGGACTCGATCGTTTCCAGGCGGTTGATGACCCGGCACAGGGTCGACTTACCCGAGCCTGACGGTCCCAATATGACGACGACCTCACCCTTGCGCACGGTGAGATTGATGTCTTGCAGCACGTGTAACTGACCGAAGTGCTTGTCGACATTGCTCAGCACCACCAAAGGCCCCCCAAGGTGGTCTGGAGCCACGGACGGACCCGCAGTGGGATCCGGAACGGGGTCGGACTGGGGTTCGGCTTGAGTCGGCGCATCCTCTGACGAGATTTCGGATTCCGTCATGGGGCTGACCCTAGACCTTCGGCCGACGAAAAGGCGCGAGATACGTGTTGAGTTTCGGTTACGGCCTCGACTTCTGTGTGCGAGCCAGCCGCGTCGGAGACTATCTGCCGGAAATCCCCCATTGGCCAACAAAGGTCTCGCCTGGCGCGATCACCTTTAGGTCACTGTGGGTCGCACCGGCATTGAACGCGTCCGGCCCGCACGTCATAGGTTCGACAGCGATGGACCAGTCACGGTTCGGCCCCCCGGTGAAGACCTGGGTCCACCGCATCATCTCGTCCCCCCACAGTTCGGCGTAACGGTCGCGAAGTTGGAGTCTCACTCGCCAGCGCCCATCGAAATCGCGGGCCAGGTCCGTCATCGCCGTATCCAGGCTCATCGATCCGAGCACCCGGCCCTCGCGCAAGTCGTACGCCGTTCCTGCGACGGGTGAAACCTTGAGCGGGAGCAGCCGCTCGTCGTCCACCTCCAGGTAGGACGCAGCAGGCACGGTGAGCGCGACCTCATTGACGGTCGATTCTCCGACGGTCAAGTATGGGTGTGCGCCGTATCCGAACGGCAGCTCGCCGGCGCCGATGTTGGTTGCTTCCACCGTCACCGTCAGGCCTGCCTCACCGACCTGATGGGTGATCGTCGCCTCAAGGGTGCCGGGCCAGCCAGGCTGCGCGTGGATGCGTACCCGGTTACTGACGGCGTCCATCTTCTTGTCGACCAGAACCCAAGGCACATAGCGCGCGAGCCCGTGACTGGCGTTGTGCCTGGCCGGTTCGCTGAGGGCAAGCTGCTGAGTGACTCCGCCGAAGCTATAGCGGCCGTCGCGAATTCGGTTCGGCCAGGGTATGAGATTCTGACCCCGGCCGGCTTTGCTCACCTCGTCGACGCCGAAGCCGCGTACCACATCGCGACCGTCGACCGAGAAGCTGCGCAAGGTCGCGCCCACCTCGGTGATGATGGCGCGGTAGGCGCCAGAGCTGATCTCGTATTGCTCTCCAGTGGGTGCGGCGCTCACGAATCGGCACTTTATCGTCAGAGGTTTTCAAGCACTATGACGGGCAGCCCGCTTCGCCGACTGCAGGAGCTCGCGGCCAGGCATGTGAGAGTGCTCAGCGTGTTCGCGAGCGACGAAGGAGGCGAATCCCGCGGGCTGCCTGTCAGAGTGCAATAGACACAGCATTAGCCTTGGTCTGCTATGTCGACAACGCCCGACGCGCCGAGACGCCCGCGCACGTACCAGATTCGCACCTATGGATGCCAGATGAACGTGCACGATTCCGAGCGCCTCGCCGGTTTGCTCGAGGACGCGGGTTACCGCAAATCAGCCCCAGACACCCAGGCTGACGTGGTGGTGTTCAACACCTGCGCGGTGCGCGAGAACGCCGACAACCGGCTCTATGGAAGCCTCGGCAATTTGCTGCCGGCGAAGAAGGCAAGCCCCGGCATGCAAATTGCCGTGGGCGGTTGCTTAGCCCAAAAGGACAAGGACGTGATCCTCAGCCGCGCGCCCTGGGTCGACGTAGTGTTTGGCACTCACAACATCTCCGCGCTGCCGGTGCTGCTGGAACGCGCCCGAATCCAGCACGAGGCACAAATCGAGATCAAGGAAGCCCTGGAGACCTTCCCATCCAATCTGCCGACTCGTCGGGAGTCGGCTTACGCGGCCTGGGTGTCCATCAGCGTGGGTTGCAACAACACCTGCACCTTCTGCATCGTCCCAGCACTGCGCGGTCGCGAGACCGACCGCAGACCAGGTGACATCCTCGCCGAGATCCGGGCGCTAGTGGCTGAAGGAGTTCAGGAGGTGACCCTCCTCGGTCAGAATGTCAACGCGTACGGGGTGGAGTTCGGGGACCGCCGGGCTTTCGCGAAGCTGCTCCGTGCCTGCGGCGAAATCGACGGGCTGGAACGGGTTCGCTTCACCTCGCCCCATCCAAAAGACTTCACCGACGACGTAATCGCGGCGATGGCTGAAACGCCGAATGTGATGCCCCAACTGCACATGCCGCTGCAGTCCGGATCGGACGCGATCCTGCGTGCCATGCGCCGGTCTTACCGCAGGGACCGATACCTGGCCATAATCGACAACGTCCGCGCCGCAATGCCGGAAGCCGCCATCACTACCGACATCATCGTCGGCTTCCCCGGAGAGACCGAATCAGACTTTCACGCCACCTTGGATGTGGTCGCAGCAGCGCGGTTCTCCGCAGCATTTACCTTCCAGTACTCGGTACGCGCCGGTACTCCGGCGGCGACCATGGATGCGCAGGTTCCCAAGACAGTCGTCCAAGAACGCTATGACCGATTGGTCGAGCTTGTCGGCGAAATTGCCTTGCAGGAGAATCTGAAGCAAGTGGGCAGGCAAGTCGAGGTCATGTTCGCCGATGGCGAGGGCCGTAAGGATTTCCAGACTCATCGGATGTCCGGGCGCGCCCGAGACAACCGGCTGGTCCATGTCGCGGTGCCTGAGGAACCGCAGAGCCGTCCACGTCCCGGCGATATGGCCGACGTGATCATCACCTACGCCGCCCCGCACCATCTCAACGCCGACGCCGAGCTGCTCGCGCTCCACCGCACCCGCGGCGGCGACGCGTGGCAAGCCACTCGATCGGCACCTGCTCGCTCTGCAATCGATCTCGGCATCCCTACGGTCGGAGCCCCTGGTACGTTACAGCTCGCTCAGACCTGCACTGCCCACTGACGAAGTGCTGAGGAGCTGCTCCATGCCCGCCGAACGATTTGTCGAGCGACTCAACATTCAGATCGGGCACGAGTTCGCCGCTCATCAGCAATACGTGGCCTGTGCGGTCTTCTATGACGCGCTCACGATGCCGCAGATGGCGGGCTTCTTCTACGAGCAAGCCTTGGAAGAGCGCGATCACGCAATGATGATGATCAAGTACCTGATTGACCAGGATGCGACAGCACTCGTTCCCGGGGTCAGCGTCCCGCAGGTGGACTTCCCTGACGTTGTCGCTCCCGTCGAACTCGCCCTTGAGCAGGAACGCCGTGTTACGGCTCAGATCAATGATCTGACCAAAATCGCGCGCGAGGAAAGCGACTTTGCCTCTGACCAGTTCATGCAGTGGTTCATTAAGGAGCAGGTCGAGGAAGTTGCCACGATGAGCGCCCTCGTTGCCGTGGTACGACGCTCGAAGGACAATATCGAGGCAATCGAGGAGTATATCCAGCGCGAGCAGCGAAAGGACTCAGCCGACCCGATGGCTCCGGCCATTGCGGGAGGCTGAGTCACACCCGGCAAAGTCACACCCGGCAAGCGCTAAGACGCAAGCTCAGGCTGGCTGCTCCGGCTCGTCGGCAGTCAGATCGGTGAGCTTGCCCCGGGCCATCTCCTGGCCTTTGTCAACCTGCTCGGCGTACTTGCCCTCGGTCTTCTCATCGACAAAGTCCCCCGCCTCCTCGACGGCAGCATCGAGATGCTCGCGTTGCCCGCTGAGCGCGTCCTTTGCCCTGTCGAAGATTCCCATTGTTGACCACCTCTCACGGGACACACACCAATACGCCGTGGACCCGACGTCAGCGCCAGACACGCGGTCCACTTCTCCGCACCACCGTCCTTTGTACTCCCGGCCACGAAGGATGTACACGCCAACGGCAGTCGCGGAGATCAGCTGAGCCACACTGTGGAGGTGACCGTAGTGCTCGTTGGCCCGACCGCGGCCGGCAAGTCGACTCTGGCAGCTGCCTTAGTTCGGCGGTATGCGGAAAACGGGCACTGGTCCGAGATCGTCAATGCAGACTCGATGCTTGTCTACCGTGGCATGGACATCGGCACGGCAAAGCCATCAAAGGCCGAGCGCGCCGAGATCCGTCATCACATGGTCGACCTGCTCAACGTCACAGAAAGCGCAACAGTGGCGGAGTTCCAGCAGCTCGCACGGCTGGCTATTGCAGAATGCATCGCCCGCCACGTCATCCCGATCGTGGTTGGCGGGTCTGCGTTGTATGTCCGAGCCATCATTGACGACTTCGATTTCCCGGGTACCGATCCGGCAGTACGAGCGCGTCTGGAGCACGAGCTCGCGACGCAAGGCGCCGAGCGACTCCATGAGCGGTTGAGTGCTGCCGACCCGGTGGCCGCAGCGCGCATCCTTCCAGGCAATGCTCGGCGGGTGGTCCGCGCCCTGGAGGTCATTGAGCTGACTGGCCAATCGTTCTCGGCCGAACTGCCTGAGCACCGTTACCAATTGGCTGATGTGGTACAGATCGGCATCGCACTCGACCGTCCGACGCTCGACGCTCGGATTGCCGCGCGGGTGGACGCGATGTGGGCGGCAGGCTTCGTCGACGAAGTACGCCGGCTGGCTACGGCGGGCCTTCGGAAGAGCCTCACCGCCTCACGCGCGCTCGGATATCGTCAGGTACTGCGCTATCTCGACGGGGAGATCACTGAGGGGCAGGCACGAGATCTCACCATCATCGCGACGCGAAAGTTCGCCCGTCGGCAGGAGTCATGGTTCCGCAAAGATGCGCGGATCACTTGGCTGCCATACGACCACCCCGGGCTGGTTTCAGCGGCGTACGCGCTTGCTGGACCGACCGGGATTGGCGGTGTGCCGGACAGTCTTGCACCTGCAGCCGAGATGAAAGACTGACCGCATGCGCAGGTGGTCGTTCACGAAGGGACACGGCACCGAGAACGACTTTGTGCTCATCCTCGATCGGGAGTCCATGCTCGAGGTCGAGCCTGCTGAAGTTCGCTTCATCTGCAACCGGCGCGCGGGTATTGGCGCCGATGGGCTGTTGCGGGCCGTCCTCGCCAAGCATGTCGATGGCTGGGAAGGCGACGGTGCCCTGTGGTTCATGGACTATCGCAACGCTGACGGATCGATCGCGGAGATGTGCGGCAACGGAATCCGAGTCTTCGTCCGCTACCTGCTCGATCAGGACTTGGTCAGTGGACCTGTCGTCGAAATCGCCACGCGGGACGGCGTCAAGGTAGCGACTGCTCTGCCGGATGGCAGGATCCGTGTGACCATGGGCCGGGCCGCGGTCGGGAATCGATCGGTGGTTGTCACCACCACTGACGGTGCCGAGTTCAAAGCGATTACCGCCGATGTTGGCAACCCCCATGCGGTGAGCTTTGTTGACGACCTTGACCAGCTCCAGCTGCAGGCACCTCCGCGCTGGGATCCATCCGAGGAGTTTCCTGACGGCGTAAACCTGGAGTTCGTACGCCAGCTTGGGGCGCACCACATCGGCATGCGCGTCTATGAACGCGGCGTCGGTGAGACTCACTCCTGCGGTACCGGTACGGTCGCCGCTGCCGCAGCAGCCCGTTTCCATGATCAGGATCTGACGCCATTGCCGGTGACGTATCGCGTCGAAACGCTCGGAGGCAACGTTGAGGTCGAGCTGACTCAGCACGAGGCCTATCTGACCGGGCCAGCTGTTTTGGTAGCGCATGGCGAGCTGGCCTTGCCGGAACACGCCGCCTTCCAGACAGAGTCCACTCCGGTGCCGCGTGGCACCACTGCCAGCCGGCCCAACAACTAGGAGCTGTCATGTCTGTCCTCGATGCATTCTCGCTGTCCGGAAAAGTCTCCGTCGTGACCGGAGCCAATCGGGGCATCGGTCGGGCCCTGGTCACGGCGCTGGCCGAAGCGGGTAGCGACGTGGTGCTGCTGGTCCGAGATACCGGCGGAGCCAGTGAGGTCATCAAGGAACTGGATGCCCTCGGAGTCAACGCGATAGCCGTGACCGCAGATGTGACAGAACCTAACCAAGTGCGACGCGCGGCCGGAGAGGTGATGAATCGAGTCGGGCAGGTGGATGTGCTGGTGAACAATGCGGGCGCGTGCATCCATCGCCCCGCCCTTGAGGTGACTGCGGAGGAGTGGCGATTTGTCATGGACGTCAACGTGAACGGCGTCTGGCACTGCGCACAGGAGTTTGGTCGACAGATGGTCGCCCGACAGAGTGGCGTGATCATCAACATCGGCTCGATCTCTGCCAACATCGTCAACCGACCGCAGTGGCAACCGGGATACAACGCTTCCAAGGCTGCGGTCCACCAGCTGACCCGCTCGCTGGCCGCGGAATGGGCGCCGCACGGCGTACGGGTGAACGCTCTCGCACCTGGCTATATCAAGACCGAGATGGCCCCGGTCGACTCCCCAGAGTTCAAGCGTTATTGGATCGACGACGCACCGATGCAGCGCTACGCCATGCCCTCTGAGCTGGGTCCCTGCGTGGTCTTTCTGGCCTCAGACGCGTCCTCGTTCATGACCGGCGAGGTGGTTGTTATGGACGGCGGCTACACGCTGTTCTGAGAGCCGGGAAGGCGACCGGCGGCATCGTCGCCCAACGTCGCGTCAAAAACGCCTCGGTGTCACTTGTGCTGCCGTGAGATTCTGGTGCAGATATGACTGTTCCGCGACGAGACCCACGATTAGAAGAGACCCCAGGTGGCGATGAGCTGCTCGTCGAGCGGCTCGAGTTGGAGCCAGCCGACGAATCAAGTGCTAACGAATCAAGTTTTGACGGAGATCAGCAAGACCTCGCAGATCGACTTTCGCTGCGCCGGGTCGCGGGGATGTCAACCGAACTGGCTGACGTCAGCGAGGTTGAATACCGCCAACTCTTGCTCGAGCGCGTGGTTCTGGTCAGCGTCTCGACCCATAACAGCGAGACATCCGCTGACAACTCGATCGCCGAGCTCAAGGCGTTGGCCGAGACGGCCGGATCACAGGTTCTCGAAGGTCTGATCCAGCGCCGCGACCGACCAGACCCGGCGACCTACGTCGGACGCGGCAAGGTCGCCGAGTTGCGGGACGTTGTGGTTGCCACAGGGGCAGACACAGTGATTTGTGACGGCGAGTTGACCCTTGCGCAGCTGCGCAATCTCGAGGACCAGGTCGGCGTAAAGGTCATTGACCGAACAGCGCTGATACTCGACATCTTCGCAGCGCACGCAAAGAGCGCCGAAGGCAAGGCCCAAGTCGAGCTGGCACAACTGCAGTATCTGAAGCAACGGTTACGTGGCTGGGGCGGCAACCTCTCCAGGCAGGTCGGCGGGCGCGCGAGTGGTGGCATCGGCATCGGTGGTCGTGGCCCCGGCGAAACCAAACTTGAGACAGACCGGCGTCGCATCAACAGCCGCATTGCCAGGCTGCGCAAGGCTCTCCGTGAAATGGACATCACCCGCGAGACCAAACGCGCGGAACGACGCCGCCGTGAGGTCCCGTCGGTCGCCATTGTCGGGTACACCAACGCCGGCAAATCCAGCCTGCTCAACCGGCTGACCGGGGCTGGCGTTCTGGTCGACGACGCGCTGTTCGCCACGCTAGATCCAACCACTCGTCGTGCCGCAGCTGCCGACGGTCGGGTGTATACCCTGACCGACACAGTCGGGTTTGTTCGACACCTGCCGCACGACCTCATTGAAGCGTTCGCCTCGACGCTGGAGGAGTCGACGCAGTCCGACTTACTGGTCCACGTGGTGGATGGCGCGGATCCAGATCCAGTCGGTCAGATCAACGCTGTGCGAGCTGTCCTGGCCGACATCGGTGCAGCAGAGATCCCTGAGCTCATCGTGATCAACAAGGTGGACCGGGCCCCAGCCGAGACGCTCGACACACTCCACGCAAGTTATCCCGACGCAGTGTTCGTCTCCGCGCGCACCGGGAGGGGCATCGAGCAGCTGCGCTTGACCATCGAATCAGGGCTGCCCCGGCCAGAAATCGAGATTCGGGTGCTCATCCCATACGAGCGCGGTGACCTTGTTAACCGCATTCACCAGTCCGGCGAGTTCCTCAGCACCGAGCACACGGCCACTGGTACCTTGATCGTCGCACGCGTAAATCCCTCACTCGCTGGTGAGCTGGCGCCCTACGAGCTAGCGACCAGCGACGCGGCGCGCCGGGACTGAGCAGTAGTGGATGGCCGCTGCAGGACCTGATTAGAGTTCTTCGGTGACCCGAGCGATCAAGGCATCCAGCAGTCTTGAGATGGACCACCGCGATGTGCTGGCCGCAGCCGTCAGGGCGATTGGCGGTACCGAACGGCCCGGTCAGGTGGAGATGGCCGACGCGATTGCGGAGTGCTTGGAATCGGATCATCATCTCTTGGTCCAGGCTGGCACCGGCACCGGCAAGTCACTCGGCTATCTGGCTCCGGCGCTGCTGTGGCTGGTCCGGCATCCCGGCAAGCGAATCGTCGTGGCCACCGCGACGTTGGCTTTGCAAAGCCAGCTGGCCAACAATGACATTCCAGCCGCAGTGGATGCGGTCGAGTCGGTGACCGGCCATCGACCACGGCACGCGATCCTCAAAGGTCGTACCAACTATGTTTGTCTGCTTCGGCTGCGGGAGGGCACAGCCCAAGATCAAGGGGCGCTGATTCCGGCCGGCGATTTGATCGAGGCCATCAGATCATCGCCACAGAGCACGCCGGAGTCAGCTCTGGGCGCGGAGGTTTTGGCACTGCGCGCATGGGCTGAGGATCAGGCCCGACAAGGTGGGCTCGCCGACCGGGACGACGCGCCGTCCCATACCGAGCGAGCGTGGGCTCACGTCTCGATCCCGGTTCGAGAGTGCCTGGGTGCACAGCGCTGTCCGTACGGTGATGAGTGTTTCGTAGAGAGCTCCCGGGACGCGGCTCGCGCCGCTGACCTGGTGGTCACCAATCACGCACTACTTGCGATCAACGCCATGCATGGCGGCACCGCTCTCCCCGAGCACAGCGCTGTGATCATCGACGAGGCCCACGAACTGGTCTCTCGGGTGACAGGAGCGGCGTCGGCGGAGCTGAGCCCGCAGATGGTCGAGCGTGTCGCCCGTCGGGCTCTGACCTACCTCGAAGATGAGGTTGCGCTGGAGTTGCTGGAGTCGGTCAAGACATTGAGCACCGCGTTGGACAGCTCAGCTCTGGAACGGGTCGAGGACCCAGACTCTGCCTTCGTTGCGGCCTGCATTGCCGTGCGCAACGCTGCCAGGTCGGCGATGAGCGCACTGACCAGTGAGGACAACCAGGACACGAACAAACGGCAGACTGCGGCGGCTGTCAAGGAGATCTTCGACATCGCCGAGCGGATGGCAGCGATCGACAAATTTGATGTGGTCTGGGTTGCTGACCGCGACCGTTTCGGCCGCGAGGCGCGAGTATCACCGCTGTCGGTAGCGGGGCTGATGCGAACCCAGGTCTTCGCTGAGCGCACAACTGTGCTCACCTCAGCGACACTCAAGCTGGGCGGTGACTTTGCTCCCATCGCCGCTAGTGTCGGGCTGAAGGAAGACGAACGCCTCAACCTGGTGCATCCGGCTAATGGACCCGAACCGGACGGTTTGGTCAGTGAGTCGGAAGTCGAGGCCGTTCCGTGGCGCGGTCTGGATGTCGGCTCACCGTTTGAGTATCGCCGCCAAGGCATCTTGTACATTGCCCGATCGCTGCCTCCCCCTGGTCGTGATGGGTTGTCTGACGCCTTGATCGGGGAGATCGCCGAGCTGCTGGATGCATCCGACGGTCGAGCGCTTGGACTCTTTTCTTCTC
>JBKOUS010000095.1:0-25534 GCA_046723505.1 Actinomycetota bacterium | reverse complement strand
GATGCGGACCAAACGGCGCACGAGCCGATCAGACCAGACCGAGCTGCCCTTCGAGAATCCGCCCGAACAGGGCACTGGTTAGGCCAACGATCTCAGAGCCGCCTCGGGGAATCGAACCCCGGACCTACGCATTACGAGTGCGTCGCTCTGCCATCTGAGCTAAGGCGGCGGGTGCATTGTGCCGGCCTGCTCGGCACGATCGCCAACTATATCCAGCCGCATAACGCGTGGCGAAGTCCAAAAGGTCTGCCTCGATCAACACCGAGTTCCATCCCGCGGTATCTGATTTCGGACCAGGTACGCATCGACCAGCGCCTTGACGCAAGCACTCTGTCCGTACGCCAGGTGACCTTCGCCATCGAATGTCACCAGCACCGCTGAAGTGAGCTCATCCGCCATGGACTTCGCGTACTCGTACGGCGTGGCGGGGTCGCCGGTCGTGCCAACAACAACGATCGGCGGCGCTCCGTCGGCATCGATCTCGGCTTGCGCGGGCGCGGACTTGACCGGCCACAGCGGACACACCAGATCGGGTCCATTCAACTGACCCAAGGTGGGCGCCCGCCGAGAGTCTTCGGCCAGCCGCTTCTGTGCCGCACGGACGCTATTGTCCTGGCTGTCCAGGCAGCGGACCGCAGGGAATGCGTACATGAGCTGGCCGTACGTGCCGTCGCGATCACGTCGATCCGCGGCGTCTGCCAGCTGCAACAGCCCGCCACCATCCCCGTCGAAGATCGCGGCTGTGAGCGCATCACGCAAGCCAGGCCAGCTGTTCGTTCCGCCGTACATGGCGTAGAAGACGGCCTCCACACCTTGCTGCTGACTGAGCGTGCCCCGCCCATCAGCCACTGCCAGCGGCTCCTGATCGAGCCGATCAAGGAACTCTTTGATCTTGGATAGCACGTCGTCACGTTGTGCGCCCAGCCGGCAATCCTGCGCCGCACACCACGCTGCGAAGTGGTGAAGTGCGCGCTCGAAACCGTCGATCTGCTCAATCTTGGACTTCGAGTTGATGTTGACAGCACCATCGAGCACCATCCGGCCGACTCGCTGGGGGAACAGTTCGGCATAGAGCGCGCCAATTTTGGTGCCGTACGACGAGCCGAAGTAGTTGATCTTGGAATCTCCTACCAAGCCGCGGAGTAGATCAAGGTCACGTACCGTCTCCATCGTCGAAATGTGTTCCAGCAGTGCGCCCGACCGACGCAGACAGGATTGGCCGAACTTCATCTGTTCGTCGATCCTGGCCTGCCACTCGGCGGCGTCATCGGGTGAGCTGTCCATCGAAAGGTAGCGATCAAGATCGGCCCGGCCGAAGCAGGTCACCGGCGTCGAACCCCCGACCCCTCGCGGGTCCCAGCCGACGATGTCATAGCGCTCCAAGCCTGCCGCATCGAAGGAGCCGACGTAGCCCACCCCGGAGCCGCCGGGACCGCCAGGATTGATGATCAGGCTGCCGAGTCTCTTGCCGCTGGCAGCGGGGCGCTTGGCCACCGCCAGCGTGATGGCCGTCCCGTCAGGGTTGGCGTAATCCAGTGGCACGAGCATGGTGCTGCACCAGAAGCCGTGACCGCATGGCTTCCACTCGAGGTGCTGCCTCACGTAGCGCGCCAGTCCAGTTCCCGGCGGCGGTTCGGTGAAGCCGGTCGGTTTGACGGTGGGAATGGGCTGTAGTGGCCGTCCGTCCTGTGGCAGCTGTGGACTCGACGATGCAGTCGCGGATGGCACAGTCACCGCTGACGGCTGACCCGATGGCGTCGGCGGGTCAGCCGAACACGCACCCAGCACCGCCAGCAACGCCACCGTGATGCCCAAAACACGCAACCGGTGAGCGGCCCCTGGCATACCAGAGAGCCTACGCGTTCGTTACCTGCCCAGCTTGTTTGCATGATCAGCAAGAACTGGGAGCCGACCACAGTGCAGGAGCTTCAAGCTTCCCCGTCATCGGACCGCCGTCGCCTGGTCCGTGCCTTGCGCTGCGGAGCTTGTACCTGCGCCGGAGCGGCGCGCGATGCGTAGAGCTGGCGAGCACCGCAGGCAGCGGCCAGCGAGCAACTCCTAGTAACACCGCTGGCGCTCATCCGAATGACAACTGAGTCGGCCGGCACTTGGTGGCCGATCACCACGCCATCCCCATCTTCCAGGGCCACCTGCTCCCCCACAGCCGGAGCGGTACGCGCGAACTCGGCGTACAGCGGATGCTCGTACTTCAGGCAACACATGAGCCGTCCGCAGGCGCCCGAGATCTTCAGCGGGTTAGGCGGGAGATCTTGCGCCTTCGCCATCCGCAGGCTGACAGGCTCAAAGTCCTTAAGGAAGGTGGCGCAACACAGATCGCGGCCGCAGTTGCCAAGGCCGCCAACGAGTCGGGCTGCATCTCGCGAGCCGATCTGCCGCAGGTCGATCCGGGCCTGCAGGCTGCGGGCCAGCTCGCTCACCAAAGCCCGGAAGTCGACCCGATGCGGCGCAGTGAAGTAGATGACCACCAGCTGGTCGAAATCGATCCCGGAATCGATGAAGTCGACGGCGACCACTTTCATCGGAAGGTCATTCTTCTTGATCAACTTCTTGGCGACCAGCTTTGCTTCGGCGCGCCGTCGCCGGTTCACCGCATCTCGCTCGAGGTGCTCAGCAGTGGCCAGACCGACACAGACTGGCAGCCCGCCGAACCCTTCCTCCTCGACCCACTCCGGTGCCCACACGCACTCCGCGACCTCCGGGCCGGACTCGGTGGGCACCAGAACTCGATCACCAACGCTGTACTCGTCGTCGCCTGGATCGAGGTAGTACAGCCGGCCGTACCGTTCGAACGACACGGCCATGACCCTCCCCATGAGCAACAGCCTAGAACCGGAGCATCCCACGGTTGGGCAGGCCCGCAGATATCGAGCTGTTCAGGTAAGCCGACCTAAAGACCGGAAGCCCGGCAGATGCGGGTCTGCCGGGCTTCCACGGGTGGGCTTACTGGGGGGCAGGGTCCCACCCGCGCCAGTCAGGTCTATTTGATCTTGATAGCCTGTCCAATGAAGATCATTTTGGGTTCTTGATCGTCTTTTTGTTCAGCTTCCACAAGCCTTTCCAGCCGCGCTTCACGTGGTGGCACCTGGCGATCTTGCTGAGCGTATCGGCCCCGCTTCACGCGAACGGTCTTACCGCTAGGACTAGCACTGTACTTCTTTGGAGCGGCCTTGGTGGCGATCTTCTTCGTCGAGTCGCTCGGCTTCTTGGTTGTGAAGCCACAGGATTGGCAGCGGGCGTCGCGTTCTTAGACGCTTTGCCCGGTGGTCCTGGCTGGCATACGTTCTCCCGCCGTATGCGTTCGAGGTACCCGCGGCGAACTGCAGGCCACCGCAGTAACCACTGCCGGTGTTGATCTTCCAATTGCCACCGCTCAACGTAGGAATCGAATCCTTCCCCGAGTACGCCTGGGCGGAGCGTGGTTCAGGCCGTCCTGGGCCCGGCGCTCACGCGGTGCGAGAGATACACCGCTGTGAGCGCTTCACCCCCGGGACTCTCTCTCTTCGCCTGACGTGAGAGAGGTCCGCTGGTTCCTCCACCTCCGCTTCGCCCGGGACCTTCCCGGCAAGGCGCCATCCAGCGGAGCTCGGCAAATGGACGCGCGATCTCAGCAGGCACATCTGATGCCTCCTGAGTCCTTCCCCCCGGCTTCCGCTCCCGCCCATTTTGATAACGAAACGGAAACGAGCCGCTTCCAACCGTAGAGGCAACCTTCTTCGGAGCGCAACACCCAGCGATACCAATTTGTGACCTTTAGCGCTCGGTCCTCGGACGGCCTACTGCCGTTTCGAGACTCGCGCCGCCCAATCGGGCACACTCCTCCCGCCCGGTCGGAACCCACTTCCCCACGCTCTGCACACGCTGCACTGCGCGCAGACGGACTGCACGGTGGGTTCAGCTTTCCGACGCACACAGCACGGGTACGAGACGTCCGCCCAAGCATGATGAAAGGCCTGGCTTGACCAGCCAGACCTTGGAAGGTTGTCGGAGAGGACGCTCGGGGGTTCGTCCCCTCCGGCAACCTGTGGCGACCAGATTACTAAAGATCTCGCAGAAAATGAACCCCAAACATTTCGAAGGAAGGCCGGGTACACTATGCCGCCGCAGGCTGTCCCTGCGACTAGCGATCCTTCCGCAGCGTCATCCTTCGACCAGACCGATCAACGCCGCCTCGACCGCAAGCAACGGGGCAACATTTCCCTCCAGGGCCGTACGGCAACCGAGCAGCGCGTCGATCCGATGGAGCGTCGATTCGGCTGTCGATTTTCGCGCCAGCACAACAATCTGAGGCTTCAGGTCTTCATTGATCAGCGGCGCTCCCGACCCCGTTTGGAGACTCAGCACGTCACGATAGAAGCCAGTCAGCTCGGTGAGTGTGCGATCAATCGCATCCCGCTGGAAGCGCTTGATTCGGGCACGCTGCTGTTCTTCAAGCTCCTTGATCGCAGCGTGAGCTTGGCGCGGCTTCGCCCCCTTCGTGCCGAATCCCAAAGCCTCCTCCAGTGCCGCCCGTTCGCTCGCATCCAACTCGGCAGTCGCCTCCGTAGCCTCCACCGTGGACGACTCGACCAGCTGAGCCGCTGCGGCCAAGCAAGCACCCAGCCCATGCAACTGGAACGGAATCTGCAACACCTCTTGCCGCCGTTTCCGAGCACCTTCGTCGCGAGCCAACACACGTGCTCGACCGATATGGCCCTGCGATACCCGAGCCGCGTACGCCGCAAGCTCAGGCCCGATGCCATCGCGGGTCTCGAGCAATCTCGTCACCGCGGGGATAGTCGGCGTCTGTAGCGTCAACAGTCGGCAGCGCGATCGGATGGTCGCCACCACGTCGTCGGCTGTCGGCGCACACAAGATCCACACGGTTCTCGGAGCCGGCTCCTCGATGCTCTTCAGCAATGCATCAGCGCCGCGTTCGGTGATCCGATCAGCGTCCTCGATCACAATGACCTGCCACCGTCCCAGAGCCGGGCTCATGGCAGACCGGCGCACAAGCTCGCGCACCTCATCGACGCCGATCGAGAGCAACTCCGTACGCACCAGCGTGACGTCCGGATGGGCGCCCGACAACGACGTACGGCATTCGGAACATTGCCCGCAGCCTCCGGAGCTGCACTGCAGCGCTGCCGCGAAGGCCCGGGCCGCATTCGAGCGCCCGGAACCGGGAGGACCGGTCAACAACCAGGCATGGCTCATGGCATGCGGCTCGCCCGCCACAGCGCGCTGCAAGGTCGCGACAGCCGCCGTCTGACCGATCAGCTCCGCCCAGACACCTAGCTCATCACCGGACCCGGGCCCCTTAGCCTCGAGGAAAGGTGCAGTCATGTCGCCCACTCTGCCAGTCGCCCCCGACGTCATCGATGGCTCGCGGGCGACAGCAGCGGCGCAACACGAGCTGCCACCTGGGCCGCAATCTCATCTCGTGACGCACGCGCGTGAAGCACCAAATAGCGCTCGGGATCACGCCGCGCCAGCTCGAGGAAGAACTGGCGCGTCCGCTCGTGAAACACCTCGCCCGCGGACTCCAGCCGATCCTTCTCAGTCTTGGCATGGACCGTCAAATTGAGCTCTGCGTCCAGCAGCACGGTGAGATCCGGTCGCAAGCCCTCCGTGGCCCAATGTGCGATGTACTCGACCTCGGCGGGTTCCAGTACCCGACCGGCCCCTTGGTAAGCCAGCATCGAATCGACATACCGGTCACACACGACCACAGCACCCCGGTCCAGCGCCGGCCTGACCACGGCGAAGATGTGTTGTGCCTTGTCGGCCGCGTACAGCAACGCCTCGGCGCGCGGCGCCAACTCACCGGTGGCCGGATCCAGGACAATCTGCCGGATCATCGCGCCGAGGGTCGTGTCGCCGGGCTCGAAGGTCTTCAATACGTCGTGGCCAGCGTTGCTCAGCCACGCGCAGAGCCGGTCGACCTGCGTTGTCTTGCCGACACCGTCACCACCCTCGAAAACGACAAAGACCCCGCCCGCTGTGGTCACGCGGCAAGCTTCTTCTTGGTTTTGGCCCATGCCTCCGCGAACTCGCGCCGGGCGTGGCGTACCTTTCGTGTCTCCCGCTCAAAGTCGCGGCCTGCGGCAAACGCCTGTTCTGGAAGCAGATTGGCGACCCGCTCGTACGTAGCAAGCTCGCGGTGACGATCGTTGTGGATTTCTGACAGTAGGCGCCGAGGCTTGATCAGCTGCTGCTGGATGAGTGCCGCATCCTCTGGGAGCACCTGGGCCGCCACACCCACCACCCATTCCAGGTGTGCCATCTCCTGCCACGCCTCCTCCCACTCCTCGTCGAGGGATTCGACGCTGAGGTGATCAGCGCAGCTTCGCATCCGGGTGATAGCCATCGAGACGAGCCCAGCCAGCACCTCGCCCGCAGGATCGGAGCGCTGATCGGCCAGCTTTGGGGAGCGGACCGCGGCCACGAGCCGTTCCAGCACAGTGAGATAGCGCTCGCTCCGTAGCCGAGCAGTGAGCCGATCATGCTCCTGCCCATTAGGTGAGTTTGCCTCCAGGCTGATCCAGCCAAGCTCGTCGTACAGATCCTCGACCCAATCTGGATCGAGTACGACTGAGAGTCCCTTGAGCTCCTCCCTCAGCCGCGCTGCCTGATCGGCCAGCTTGTCGACGGCGGTCAGATCGCCGCCGCGGATGGCAAGATCGGCTTCCACGATCTGACGCAGGCGCAGCGCGACCAGCTGCGAGACAAACTTCTTAAAGGGCGCAGACGCATCGAACGGGCCGGGCACTGGTACATCGGTTGGCCCGGTTGCCGGAGCACCCAGGCGGAAGACCAGCCGCGGAAAACGTGGTACTTGGGTGGCGCCAACTTGTACGAGAGAGCGGTCGAGCCACGCCGCCTGCTCGTCGTTCAGTCCAGGTCCGACGGGCGTGATCAACACCTCGCGATAGCGCGCGGTTGTCAGTCCGCCGCGGCGTACCGTGACTCTGTCGTCGCGCAGCAGCGCCAGCGTGGTTCCTGCGTCGCCCCGTAGCGCAAACTCACGACGATCGCAGGTGAGTGCAGCAACGGGCCCCAACGTCGCCCGCCGGCGCAGCGGCCGGATCATGTCGGCCAGCTCTTCAGGGAGATCGGCGTGACCCATCAGCTCGATGCGGTCCTTGGGCAACAGCGGCTGCCAATCCGGTGCGGTGATGTACCACTCGCCACGCCCGTCCAGCACCCGGTGGGCAAGGAGAACACCAGATCGGATCAGTCGGTGATCCGGTGCATCCAGCAAGGTGACCGAGATCTCGTAAGCGGCGTTGTGGCCAGCCCGTGCCACGAGGTGGTGCAGACCAAGATCAGGATTGATCAAGCGCGGCGTTGCTGCGCTGTAAGGCATGTCGTAATAGCGCTGACCTGGAGGATTAGCGCTGGACCGCTCAGGAAGCGCGGCTGGCTGGGCAGCCACGGGCTCGCTGTGGTTACCCGCATTCGCCTTGTGGCGCTTCTTCTTACCCATGATCGGATCCCACGCTCATACCCTGCCACGTTGTGATTGGAGTTCGACACTAGTAGGCGTGGCTACTCCTCTTGGCGGGGTCTGGGGAGGACCGTACCTTGAATCCCACCTTGGAACGTTCGCGCATCGCGCCGGAGCCCCGACGCTCACGCCCTTAGCCAGCTTTGGCGCGTACTTTCTTCGCCGCCACCCTTTTCGCGGCCGGTTTCGAAGACGACGTTGTCGCCGCGGCCGCCGCTTGCGATCGTTTGGCCGCGGGCTTCTTGGGTGCTGGTCCTTTGGCGCGCTTTTCTGCCAGCAGCTCAGCAGCACGCTCGCTAGTGATCGTCTCGACGTCGTCGCCTCGCCGCAACGTCGCGTTGATTTCGCCGTTGGTGACGTACGCCCCGAAGCGGCCCTCCTTGATGATCATGGGCTGCCCAGAGGCGGGGTCTGTGCCGAGATCTTTGAGTGGAGGCTTGGCTGCCGCCCGCCCGCGCTGCTTGGGCTGGGCATAGATGGCCCGAGCTTCTTCGAGGGTGATCGAGAAGATCTGATCTTCGCTCTGCAGCGAGCGCGAATCCGCGCCCTTCTTCAGGTAGGGCCCGTACCGCCCGTTCTGCGCCGTGATCTCCACATCGTCGATGTCGGCGCCCACCACCCTCGGCAGGCTCATCAACTGGAGCGCCTGTTCCAGGGTGACTGTGTCGATGCTCATCGAAGCGAACAGTGATCCGGTGCGGGGCTTGACACCCTTAGGTGAGTCCTCCTCAAGGGTCTCTGTCACATACGGACCGAAGCGGCCGTTCCTGGCGACGATCGTTCTGGAGGTCTCCGGATCCTGCCCTAGCTCTCGTTCCTCACCCGCCGGCTTCGCGAGCAACTCACGAGCAAGATCAACAGTGAGCTCGTCCGGGGGAAGATCATCAGCGACATTTCCGCGGCGACCATCCTCGTCCTCAACGTAGGTGCCGTAGCGCCCCACCCGAACGACGATCTTCGGTGCACCCGTCGACAGCGCGTCAGGATCAACGATTTCAAATGTCGAAATCTTGCGGGCGTCGATCTCACCGAGCTCGGTGACCAGCCGATGCAGCCCCTCACGGTCGTCACTGCCGAAGTAGAAGTCGGTCAAGACTCGGAGCCGCTCTGCATGCCCATCCGCGATCTGGTCCAGCACCTCCTCCATCTCTGCGGTGAATGCGTAATCGACCAGCTTGGGGAAATGCTCCTCGAGCAACCGGGTGACTGCGAAGGCCAACCAGGTCGGCACGAGTGCCGTGCCCTTCTTGAACACGTAATCCCGCGCCGTAATGGTGCGGATGATCGTCGCGTATGTCGACGGCCGGCCAATCTCCAGTTCCTCCAGCTTCGCCACCAGCGACGGTTCGGTGTAGCGAGTCGGTGGACGCGTCTCATGCCCCGACGCCGTCACGGACTCAGGCCGTAACGCCTGACCAGAGGTGAGGTGGGGAAGCCGGGTCTGCTCGTCGTCGGTGTGGCCATCGATCTCCTCAACCGATTCCACATATGCCTTCAGAAAGCCATGGAAGGTGATTGTCCGACCGGAGGCGACAAAAGTGCAGAGCTGGCCGTCGCTGGGTTGTGCGTTGATCTTGACCGTAATCGAGAGGCCCTCGGCATCCTTCATCTGTGAGGCGATCGTGCGCATCCAGATCAGCTCGTAGAGCCGGAACTGATCGCCGGTAAGGCCAGTTTGTGCCGGCGTCAGAAAGGTCTCCCCCGCGGGACGGATCGCCTCATGCGCCTCCTGCGCGTTCTTGACCTTGGATGTGTAAATTCGGGGCCGGTCTGGCAGGTAGTCCGGTCCAAAGAGTTGACGGACCTGGTCCCGGGCCGCGGCGATTGCGCTGCCCGAAAGGGTGATCGAGTCGGTTCGCATGTAGGTAATGAAGCCCGCCTCGTAGAGGTCTTGAGCGACCGACATAGTTCGCTGGGCGGTGAACCCGAGCTTGCGGCCGGCCTCCTGCTGCATCGTCGTAGTGCGGAACGGTGCATACGGGCGGCGGCCGTAGGGCTTGGACTCGACGCTGTCCACCTCATAGCGAGCCGATCGCAGTGAGCCCGCCAGAGCCTGCGCTTGGCCCTCGTCCAGAAGCACAAGCTGATCATGATCCTTGGTAATCAAGGACCCGCGGCTATCGAAATCACGGCCCTGGACCACCCGTCGCTCGCCAACCCGAGTGAGCCGAGCGGGGAAAAGGGGAGGTTCAGCATCGGGTCCGGCGTCCAAGATCGCGTCCAGATCCCAGTACGAGGCACTGCGGAAAGCGATGCGTTCCCGCTCCCGATCAACGATCAGCCGGGTCGCGACCGACTGCACCCGTCCGGCGGACAACCGTGGCATGACCTTCTTCCACAGCACCGGCGAAACTTCGTAGCCGTAGAGACGATCAAGGATGCGTCGGGTCTCCTGAGCATCAACCAGATCCTCATCAAGATCACGTGGGTTGGCGACAGCCTCGGCAATGGCTGCCTGGGTGATCTCGTGGAACACCATGCGCTTTGCGGGAACCTTGGGCTTCAGCTCCTGCATCAGATGCCACGCGATCGCCTCGCCTTCACGATCACCGTCAGTGGCGAGCAACAACTCATCGGCACGTGCAAGTGCTTCCCTGAGTGAGCGGATCGTTGCCCGCTTCTCCGGGTTGACGACGTAGAGAGGCTCAAAGCCGTTGTCCACGTTGACACCGGTGCGAGCCCACTTCTCACCCTTGTATTTGGCGGGGACTTCGGCGGCACCAGTCGGGAGGTCGCGAATGTGACCGCGGCTGGACTCGACGATATAGCCGTCGCCCAGATAGCTCGCGATCTTGTTCGCCTTGGTGGGGGACTCGACGATGACGAGCCGCCTGCCCCCTGCCTTCGCTGCCACCGAGTACTCACTTTCTTCTTGATCTGATCACACGCGCGACCGAGCATCGGATCGTTACCACGACCCAACGAACCAAGCTGCCGCGCTCCCCAGCGCGCTTACTCTACGGCCCGGGATCAACTAGGGCCGTGAACGTCACCGTTTCGGAATGAATTCCCGCCAGGCGCGAAGTGCTGCAGTTACGGGGCTGGGTACTGGCTGAGGGGGTGCGCCGGTGCGGGCGTGACGCTACTCGGAGTCAGCGGCCGAGCGGGCGGCTGGTAGTACGGCTGCACTCCGGAACGTTTGGCCTGCCAGAGGACTAAGGCGAGCGCTATGCCGCTTACGGCCGCAGCCAGCACCAGCATCATCGGAGTCCCGGTGGTCTGCGGGCCGACGAATGCCTGGGACCATCCTCCAAAGATCATCACGACAACGTATGTCAACACGTTGTTGACGGCGTGTATCGCAATGGCGGCTTCTAGGCCACCGGTTCGCCAAGTCGCGATCCCGGCCGCCAACCCAAGGCATGCGATGGTTCCGAGCATCCATGGGTCCGGGCTCAGGTGGGCGGTGGAGAACGCCACCGCCGACACGCTCAGCGAGGCGACAAGCCCGACCATGGGCCGCGCGAACCAAGCTCCGACGTTTTGCATAATCCAGCCACGGAAGAAGTACTCCTCCCCCGCTGCCTGCAACGGTGTCATGAGCAGCACGATGACCAGCAGCGCCGCCCAATGATCTGGGCGCGGGGACGTGGGGGGTCCCGCCAGCGCAGCCAATCCGGCGTAGAGCGCCCACAGAGGCAGGATGACGGCGACGCAACGCAGCAGCCACCTCCATCGGATCCCACCCCCGACAGATGACAGAAACCTCGGTCGAATGCCGTGCACGATCCAAATCGACAGTCCGCTCGCCGGGATGAACACGATGAGCGAGAGATTCAGGTAGATGAAGGCGATCGGACCGAGGTTGGTGATCTCCATAGTTGTGATGAGGTCCGCACCGGTGATCCAGCCTGCGATGAGCACGGGCACGATCGCGAGCCCCATCATGAACAACGCCAGCGGTATGACGAGCAGCAGGCAGAGCAGCGGTTTCCACCAGCGGTACCTGGGGCCGCGGAGCATCTGCTGGTAGGGCCTGGGGACGTCGGGCAATGCGCTAGCTGTCACCGGCATTGGCGGAGGGTAGCCAGCCGGTCCGTACGGGCCGAGCTGGCCGTACGGCTGTCCTGGGGGCGGCTGGCCGTAGCCGATCGATCCCATTGGGGGTGCGGGCTGCGGGGGCGGGTAGCCAGCCAGCGCGGGGTCAGGCTGGTACAAATCGGGCGGCAGCTTATCGAAGCCGCGTGTGGAACCGTCGCCGTAGGAATTGCTGCTCATCGCAATCCAGTGTGCCTTGCGGGCTGGATCCGGCAGGCACCAACGACCGACGTCGCTCATTGAGCTAGTTTGTCAACCTTTGACTCGGGTTGCTCAATCGGGACCTCGACCGTTTTCTCGGCCTCGAGTTGGGGGCTCGGCTGCTGGTCTGGCGAGCTGGCAATCGCCACCTCGCGGCGGGTGCTGATGGTCACCATCGTGATGATGATGGCCACTGCGACGCCCGCGATGACATACCGGATGGCACTCGGTGTGGTGCTGAGCGGTGACATGGCGACCACCGCCGGCGCGATCAGCAGTGACACCAGGTTCATAACCTTTATGAGCGGGTTGATCGCAGGCCCTGCAGTGTCCTTGAACGGGTCGCCAACCGTGTCACCGATCACCGTCGCCGCATGCGCATCGGAACCTTTGCCGCCGTGGTGACCGTCCTCGACCAGTTTCTTTGCGTTGTCCCATGCACCGCCTGAGTTGGCGAGGAAAACCGCCATCAAGGTGCCGGCAGCAATAGCACCGCCGAGGTAGCCCGCCAAGGCCGATGCGCCGAGACCAAATCCGACCGCAATCGGGGCGCAGATAGCTAAGAGTCCCGGTGTTGCCAGCTCACGCAATGAGTCCTTGGTGCAGATATCGACGACCCTGCCGTACTCGGGCTTGCCGGTGCCGTCCATGATCCCGGGGATCTCTCGGAACTGGCGGCGTACCTCGAACACCACAGCGCCAGCCGCACGGCCAACCGCGCTGATGGCCAGGCCAGAGAACAAAAAGACGACAGCGGCGCCAAGCAGCAGGCCTACCAAGGTTTGTGGGGCAAAGACCACGGCCTGATCGAGGAACCTGCCATAACTGTCGGCCAACACATTCCGGATGGCGTCGGTGTACGAGCCGAAGAGGGCGGTCGCGGCGAGCACGGCCGTGGCAATCGCGATCCCTTTGGTAATTGCCTTGGTTGTGTTGCCAACCGCGTCCAGCTCAGTCAGCGCCTGCGCCCCTGCGCCGTGGACCTCGCCCGACATCTCGGCAATGCCCTGTGCATTGTCGGAAACCGGGCCGAAGGTGTCCATCGCCACAATCACGCCAACGGTGGTGAGCAGGCCGCAGCCGGCAAGCGCGATGGCGAACAGGCCTACGATCCCTGAACCACCGAGCAGGAAGGCGCCGTAGACCGCTGCAGCGATGACGATGGCGGTGTAGACCGCCGACTCAAGACCTACCGAGATGCCGGAGAGTACGACGGTTGCTGCGCCAGTCAGTGAGGTCTTGCCGACATTCTTCACCGGACGATCCTCCGTGCCGGTGTAGTAGCCAGTCAGGCTGAGGATGAGAACCGCGAGCACGATGCCGATGACGACCGCGCCAATGGCGACAATCCGCGGATCGTCGATCGGCCCGAGCTCGACGTCAGCCATTCCAAGCGCCGCGAATGAGGACGGCAGATACGCGAAGGCGGCGATTGCCACCAGCACCGCGGAGATGGCTGCAGAGAGATAGAAGGAGCGGTTGATGGTTTTGAGTCCGTTTTCGCCTGCTCGTGGGCGGGTCAGGAAGACACCAATGATCGCCGTGATGACCCCGATTGCCGGAACGATCAGCGGGAACACCAGGCCAGCCTCCCCGAAGGCGGCTCGACCGAGTATCAGGGACGCGACCAAGGTGACTGCGTAGGACTCAAATAGATCGGCGGCCATCCCAGCACAGTCCCCGACGTTGTCGCCGACATTGTCTGCAATCGTCGCGGCGTTACGTGGGTCATCTTCGGGAATGTTCTGCTCAACCTTGCCCACTAGGTCGGCACCCACATCAGCCGCTTTGGTAAAGATGCCGCCGCCCACGCGCATGAACATCGCGAGCATTGCTGCTCCGAAGCCAAAACCTTCAAGGATGGTCGGAGCATCACCGCGGAAGATGAAGACCACCAACGCTGCGCCTAACAGGCCCAACCCGACCGTAGCCATGCCGACATGCGCACCGGTTCGAAATGCGATCCTCATGGCGGGATCGCGACCCTCACTGCGGGCGGCAGCGGCGACGCGTACGTTAGCGCGGACGGCGAGCCACATCCCCAGGAAACCGATCAGCGCAGAAAAGACCGCTCCGGCCAGGAAAGCGACGGAGCGGCAGATACGCAAGGTCAGACTGCTGAAGTCCTCGCTGGCGTGCACTGGCAACAGCAGCAGCAGAAAGAAGGCAGCGACCGCAAACACACTGAGGGTGCGGAACTGACGGCCGAGATATGCGCTTGCACCCTCCTGGACACCGCGGGCGATTTCCTGCATCTTGGCGGTGCCATCGTTCGCAGCGAGCACCTCGCGGCGGAAGATCATGGCCATCACAAGCGCAATCAAGGCGATGACGGCCACAACTGCGACCAACGTCAGGTTGACTCCCGACAAGCTAACAGAAGTCACTTCCAAGGGAACTGGAAGTAGGGACATACATCGCCCTCCTGAGACGTTCGGCAGTCGCGGCTACTGCCCTTAGCCGCTCGCGAAGTCTAACCACAAGTGGCACTGGTTTCGTCATCGAGGCGTGTACGCGGCTACATCGCGATGGGCCCGGCGGCCAGGCCCGATCGCTGGGATCGACCTGCAGGGCCCGCGGGCGACGATTGGGAAGACGCCTCTTCGCGTCGCTCACTTGAGCGTACGCCCACGAGTGATAATGACGCCATGGTCGTTCTCGGTTTGATACTGCTTGTCCTGGTTGCAGTACTGGTTCTGGCGATTTTCGTCAGCAACCCGGACATCTACGACCTGTCGATCTTCGGGGCCGTCGTCAAAGTCACCAGCGCGGGCATTTTCATCACGGGCGCCATCACAATGGCGGTTACCATCCTGGCGCTGCTGTTGGTGCGCACCGGCATCCGGCGCGTGCGGGCACGACGCAAGCAGCTGAAGGAGCTGGAAACCTCAGAAGCTGCTGCCGCAAGCGCCTCGACCACGCCAGCAGAGACGTCGGCGACGACGACCACGACTGAGACCTCGAACACCACGGTGACGAGCAAGCCGGCGAAGCCGGAAGCTGCCACAGAGAAGTCGAGCCTCGATCTCGAGGGCAAGTCCTCGACCACGGCGGCTGAGCGACAGGCAATGCTTGATGAGGCGGACACCCTGACCCGCGACGAGCCCGAGAAGTGAGTTTTCTGGAGATCTTCCACCCGGGCGTCAAACACCTGCGGGCGGAACGTGACCGCCAGAGGATGCTGGTGGTGCGTCCTTCACACGGCGCCGGCACTCCAATGAGTATCGATCTGCACGCAGGCAAGGCCACCGTCAGCCTCGCACCACCTCAGCCCGAGCCCGGCGAGCCGGACACCCACGTCACCGGACCTGCGTGAGCCTCCGCCGCGACCGTGCTCGGGAGGTGAGGGAAGCGGTTACGCACCAGCACTGAGACGCGCACGGTCACAACGAAATCGATTGCATCCCCCACTTTGCTGCAGCCGTCCACCCCGGCACCGTTTTGCCGGGCCGTCAGGCCGGCCTGTACGCACGGGTCCCGACCCTGCTGAAACGCCGCTGCGGCACTCAGTGCACTGAGGTCAGCCGCGGCACGAGCTCGGCGATAGCTCACGGCGTATCCGGCAATCACCAAGGAAGCACTACTGACTGCCACAACGATGCCGAGGATCCCGGCCATAAGCACTGATGCGTTGCCCAGCTCGGAGCGCACGATCCTCGACATGCTAGGAGCCCTCACCTCCAGCCGGCTCCGGAACCACCTGGGCCCGAGCCTCGAGCGGCACTGTAACCAACCAGCCATCCAGCGGTCGAGCCCTCACCAGCACGGTCACTGTGACCAGGCTCGGACGCTCGTCGATGGCAATCGTCGCTCCCGAGGGCGCCGCAGCTTTCGCCTTGGCCACCGCGATGGTGTCCCCGCGGGCTGCCTGACGCGCGACTGCGGCCGCAGTGTCAACACAGCGCAGTTGCGTGACGACCAGGTAGATCCCCCAGCACATCGTGGTCAGCAGGGCGAACGCGGCTAGGGTCGTGACGGCCAATTCGGCCGTCACCATGCCCCGTGCGTCCGGCGCTGTAATCATTCGCAATGCCACGATTCCCCACTCGCCTCTGCGCGCCGCAGCCTCACCGGATGGAGTCGGAGAACGATCGGATCACCATCAAGATGAAATCGAGCAACGCGTCGTGGACCGGTCCGCTTGTCACGATTCCAAGCAGCACGCCAGCTATCGCGACGGCGGCAATGATTCCCACCGCCCACTCGGCACTGACCATGCCCCGCTGGTCACGGCGGCTTGGCATTGCCTCGACAACCGCGTCCGTGTCCAGCACAGAGATGTCATTCGTCATAATTCCCCCTCGGGTGCTGCGCACCTGCCCTGGTGCGGCATCGGTCTGGATGCGTCTGGAGTCTCCTGATCAAGAGCTCGATCGTGCGGTGCGGCCAGAATCTGTTGACAGCGCTCGGACCGCTTGGGGCCTTGTGCATATTCGTCCAACATCGTCACGGGAGCGCGTGGAAGACAGCTGAAACGACGGCCGGGACAATTCCCAGAAGCAGGAAGGAGGGAAGGAAACACATCATCAGCGGCAGCACACTGCGTACGCCAACCGTCCGAGCCCGCACCTGCAACTCGCTTCGCCGTGCCTCACGAGCTGCCGCGGCGTGCTGTCGCAGCCCTTCCACCATCGAGGTTCCCGACTCCACCGACCGCGCCAGGTCAGCGGCCGCGAGGCCCAACTGCGGATGATCATGAAGGGTGCGCCAGGCTGCCACGTCAGGGACACCCAGCTGCTGCAACGCCAGCACCTGACCAAGATCATCAGCGACAGCACCTTCGAAAGTCCGCACGACCGCCGTGCACGCCGTACGTGCCGGCAAGCCAGCTCCGAGACAGGCAGCAATTAGCTCAAGCGCCTGCGGCACTTCCATGATCAACTGTCGCCGTCGGCGGCCGGCCGACCGCGGTTTAATCCATCCAAGGACCAGCACCCCGGTTGCCGCGACGACCGGCAGCACGAACCAGATCACGGGTCCCAACCAGCCATCGATCCCGGCCCCGCCAAGAGTCAGGCCGAGGGCGCAGGCCAGGCTCAGCAGCACGCGGCGCATCAGCGGCGGTGCATCCGCACGCCCCTCGATCAGTCGCATCAGCGGCGCCACCACTGCGGCCAGCTTTGGACTCCTGCGTGTAAGCCGGCGAAGCTCCCCCGCCGGATCCCGCAACAACAGAAACGCCGCCACTCCGGCCAAGCCGGCAGACAGCAGGGTGGTTGCCGACAATGTGCTGAGCCCGGTCAGCATCGTTTGGAACAAGCTGGCAGGCACCGGCCTATCCATCAGGGCTGGCGCGTCGGGCCAAAGCCTCAATCCACAGCACACCGGCGCCAGCCAGCAGCACCCCCGACAGCAGGCATGCCCAGCCGGCAGGCCCGGCCAACAACCAGCGGACGGGATCACCTCCCAGGAGATAGCCGATTCCAATGCCGCACGGTGGCAAGGCTGCCATGACCTTGCTGGTCGCCCGGGCAGCCGCGAGCTCGCTGTTGACAACTCCCATCAGCGATTGGTCGGCCGAGAGGCTGCTCGCCACCTGGTCCAGCATCGACGACATCGGCGCGCCCGTCTCCACTGAGACCTGCCAGGCACGCGCCAAGTCAAGAAGGCCCATGTGCCCCCTACGCCGTGCCTGCTGTCGCCAGACACTCACCACATCACCACCGAGCGTGTGGGCCCGATGACCTTCGCGAAGCACGTCGCAGTCAGCGGCAGCGATCGCCAGCGCAGCAGATGGCACCTGGCCGACCCGCAGGTAGGACGCCAATACGGTGCACGCCTGAGCAACATCAGCCCGCGCTCGAAGGGTGGATCTTCGTCGTCGATACAAGACGATCAATCGGCCAGCTGTCATCGCCACTAGCAATCCCGTGCTGGCCAGCACGGCGCCCCTGGCCTCTCCCGAGAAACCCGCAGCAATGATCAGAACCCACAAGATGATCAAGCTCGCGGAGACCGTCCAAGATCGTCGCTGGCCTCGTCCGCCCTCGAGGCCGGCCTCTACAACCGGTGTCCGCGCTGGCGGGGCGAGCCGACTCCTGAGACTTCGCGCCGCCGGACGTGGCACGGCCAGCAACGCAGCCAGCATGGCGCAGCTGAGACAAACCATGATCATGATCAACGGTCAAGCATTCGTTCCAGCTGGCCGCCGCCAGGGCCGCGCACGGTGTCGCCGGCAGAGCGGAAGTCCACAGCGCACTCGCTGCGAACCAATCCGCTTGCTGGCTCGCGTACCAAGATCGAAATCTCAGCCACCCGGCGCATCCCGGAGTCGTCGCGGACAACGTGTACCACCGCATCCAGCGCGGAGGCCAGCTGCGCGTGAAGTGCGTGCCTCGGGACCCCAGCGAGCGATGCCAGGGCTTCCAGCCGAGCGGGGATATCGGCCGTGGAATTGGCGTGAACTGTCCCACAGCCACCCTCGTGGCCGGTATTCATCGCTGTCAGCAGATCGCAGATCTCCGCCCCGCGTACCTCACCAACCACCAGCCGGTCCGGCCGCATTCGGAGGGACTGTCGGACCAGGTCGGTCAGGGTGATCGTCCCGGCGCGCTCAGTGTTTGCGGGCCGACCCTCGATCCGCACCACATGCGGGTGATTGGGTGCCAACTCCCGGGAGTCCTCGACGATGACGATCCGCTCGTGCGGCGGTACCAGAGCCAGGAGTGCGGCAAGGAGCGTCGTTTTGCCTGAGCCAGTTCCACCACTGATCAAGAACGCCAGTCTGGCCTCGATCATGCGTGCCAGCAGTTTCGCCGCTCCGGGCGTCACTGAACCCGAGGCGACACAGTCCTCGAGCGAAAAGCTCCGGTGGGCAGGCACCCGCAGTGAAATGCAGGTGCCTGGTGATGCCAGAGTGCCGAGCACTGCATGGACACGATTACCGTCTGCCAGCCTCGCATCAACGAAAGGCATCGCGTCGTCGAGACGCCGACCTACGGAGGCCGCCAGACGCTGAGCAAGCCGGCGCACGTCGCGTTCGCATTGAAATCGAACGTCCGTTAGCTCGAGCCCGGCACCGCGATCGATGAAGACTTGGTCCGGACCATTGACCAGGACGTCGGTCACCCCAGGCTCTTGTAGGAGCGGCTCCAATGGGCCGGCGCCAACACTGTGCCGCCGCAACGACGCCATGGCATCGAGTACCGCTGAGTCGCTGACAACGAGACCTTCGGCTCGCATGGCTGTGGCCACGTCAACTGGTGAATACGGGCGACCGAGGCCCGCCAGGCGATCGCGGACTAGGTCAAGCGCTAAGTCGTCTGCGTCGAAATTGCCAATGCCGGGGGAGTTCAATGCGACAGTCATGTCGTCGCCATCCCTTTCTCTTCGGCCGAGTGCGTCTGCGGCAGATCGCCGAGCAGCTGGTGACAGAGCCGTGCAAGCGCGCTACGCGCAGACCGCGCCGGCGGCTCACCTCGCTCCGCGGCCAAGACCAACGCGGGGTCATCGACCAACGAGCCAAGTAGTGGCAACCCGACGCCCGTGGCTACCAACTGCGGTTCCAACAGGCGTAGCCGACCCCGCCGGACCACCAGTCCAAGGCGATCGCACTCGCCGTCGAGCTCACGTGCTACTTCACGTCCGGCGGCGACCCCGCGCACGTCGTCCCGCACCAGAAGCACCGCTAGCTTGGCCCGGCGGAGCGCCTCCCCAGCGGCTGCGCCAAGCGTTCGAGGCAGATCGACAACGGTGATCTCATGGCTTCGCATGGCGGACTGCAGCACCGACTTGAGTTGCTCGGCCTGCAGCTCCCAACTTGGCGTGGAGTCCCCACGGGCCATGGACAACAGGTCAACGCCTTCCACAGTTGGCAGCTGCCCGGTTAGGTCCCCGAGGTGCCCGCGTGCCGTGGCGAGCCGCGGCCATCGCCAGCCGTCTGAGCGTTCTGCACCCAGCAGAAGGTCAAGCCCACCGGAGCGCTGGTCGGCGTCAATCAGCATGGTGCGCTGCGAGGTTCTAGCGGCGACGAAGGCCAGCCCTGACGCCAGCGTCGAAACACCGACACCGCCTGAACCGCCGACCACGCAGACGAGGTTGCCGGTCCCTTGACCTTTTCCGCCGATATCGACAAGAGCGTCGGACAGCCAACCTGCGCTGGTTGGTAGGGATAACACAGCCGCCCCGAGTCGGATCGAACACTGCTGTGCCTGCGCGGCGGAGGTCTTCTCTCCCGCAACAAGATAGACATCCGCTCGACGCGGCAACCCCAGCGCCGCAACCCGAGTCGCCTGATCGACGCCGAGCAGGAGCATTGATGCCGTAGCCCAGTGCTGGCGCAACAGGCCAGGGTCGCTGAGGATCAGCGGCTCGACCCCGACCACCGCGGTGACGGACAGCACGTTGTCAAGCAGCTCGGAATCGGCGGTAGCCACCACGATGGTGGTTTCACCGAGCCAGTGCGGGTCCATATCGGCAGTGTGTGGAGGTCAGGCCCGCCGTGCCGCAGGCGGCGAAATCTGTGGATGACGATTGGAACCGCCACCAACCGGTGGACAACGCTTCGAGGCGCTTCCGGCTTGTGGACGACGCTTTCCTCGAAAGCGACTGAATGATCCGCCTGTGAGCTGTATCGGTGCAATTTGATCTTGGCCCGCAGCAACCGGTTGGTGTCACAAGACCGACCGGCCACAGCGGAAGAGCGCAAATTTCTGCTAGCTGGTGGGCCTTTCCATTGCGTCCGGATGGGGGTAGAAAGGGATTGCAAGGTAACCCGAGTCGTCGAGAAGGAGTGGACTTCTAGGGTGACGGTCGACAGGCCGACGCCGCCAGTCTTGACCGACGAATCGGTAGACCTAGCACGTCAAGCAAGCACCCACGCGGCGATCACCCATCCCGGACGGGAAGTTGCGTTCCAGGCTGGTCCTGGACCAACACGTTGAATAGAGCACGCATGGTCACTTGCTGATGACGTGTGAGGCACGGCGCCCGCCTCGGTGGGCGCCGCGTCATGTCCCCGCCTTTCGCCGACTGTCATTGGCTGCCGATGCAACCACAACCTGTGCTCAACTCCGACCTGCCGGAGAGAGCTCAGCACCGCGCGCCACGGCTGCGGCGCAGCGCAGCAGCCAACCCCTGACCCCTTCGACGGTGCCGTCCGCGTACGCAGCCAGCCCAGCAGAGTAGGTCGAGCCGTTTTCGGCGTGCCCAGCCTCGACCACGATCACCCCATACGGGTCCAGACCGGCTGAGATCAACACCAGGTGTTCCGCCGCCCGCGCGATCAAGCCACTGGCTTCACCGAAGGGCGCGACGACGGCGATCTCGGCATGTGCAATGGCCGCGACCACGATCGCGGGTGCCGCTGTATGGCGGGTCAGTAACTCGGCAAGGCTGTTCATTCGTGCCGCGGTTGCTGATTCCGAGGTGATCTTGCCGAGCTCCGTATCTGGCAGCACCCCGCGGGCGACCAGCGCGTGCGCCCTAGCGAGCGCCTGCGCGGGCGCGACCCTGATGAGAGCCGCAAGCGGCGCCAACTCCGCCGACAGCCGGAGCGCCCCGATCTGCCATCGCGCAGGATCGCCGGTCAGCTCAGCGCTGGCCCTGGCTCCCGCTAGGAGGGCCTGGCTCAACTGCTCGTCCGTGATCTTCCGCAGCCCACGATCCCGCAGCACCGCATCGACGGCATCGGTCGCCGCCGCAACGGCGGACGGCACGCCCTCGACGTGCGCAAGATCAGCCAGCGGGTCAAGCACCACTAAAGTTTCCACCATGGCGACGCAGCGAACTCCTTATCCAGAAGCTGCGGCCGTTTGGATGGTCGGCGAGCAGACCATGCGTGTTCTCGACCTCGGGGCGGGCCGCGGCGGATTCGCGGCGATGTTGTGCGATGCCGGGCATGAGGTGTTCTGCATCGATCGCACAGTCGATCTCGTGGCGAGTCTCCCAGCCCGCCTCCGAACTCGACGGCACGTGGTCGGCCAGGTCGAGTCGTTGCCATTCCTGTCTTGTCATTTCGATGTCGTCACTGCCGCGCAGACGCTGCATCGCTTCGCGCCCGGACTCGCGCTGACCGAGATTGCCCGGGTCCTCAAGCCCGGCGGCTACCTGGCGATCGCGTACAACACACGCGACGACACAGTGCCTTGGGTACGGCGTCTGATCGCCCTGATGCGCGAGGCCGACCCCGGCGCCATGCGCGGCGACTTCGGCGAGGACAGCGTTGAGAAGGTTGCCGAAAGCCCTTACTTCGGGCTCGTGGAACGCCGAAACTTCCGCAATTGGATGCCAATCACCCGAGACGGGCTTGTCTCGATGGTCGAGCGGCGCCCTGTGGTGGCTCGGCTGGACCCTGCGGCGCGTGGCCGGTTGGTGCGCGAAGTTGGGGCGCTCTACGACGCGTACGCGCGGGTACCCGATCCGCTGATGCTGCCTTTCCAGACCTCCTGCTGGCGAGCTGAAGTTGATCACTCCAAGCTGGTGATCAACGACGACTTCGATGACGTCCTCCAGATCAAGCTTTGAGCGAGCTGAACTCAGGTGCCGAGCGCTCCGCCGCGTCAACATCCCCCGCTGCGTAGGATGTTGACGCTGCGCGTGGCGTGTGCATGCCGTGCACAGCGTTAACAACCTTGGTACGGCCTTTGGCCAGTCGCAGCCGCGGGGCTTCGGACATCCAAGGGCCGCCGCAGGATATCTCCTCAGTAGGCTGAGGCCGATGGGCAGCTGCCCAAACAGGATGGCAGGCCCAGCCCCGATTATCGAGCTCGTGAGGAGACCCGCTGTGACTGATGAGGCCCTGTCCAACTTGCTCCACGAGGACCGGCGCTTTCCTCCACCCGCTGATCTTGCAGCGAATGCCAATGTGACGGCCGAAACGTACGCCGAGGCAGAGGCAGACTTCGAGGGTTTCTGGGCCAGGGAGGCCAAGCGACTGAGCTGGCAAACGGAACCGACCCAAGTCCTCGACTGGAGTAACGCGCCATTCGCTCAGTGGTTCGCTGACGGCACACTGAACGCCGCGTACAACTGCCTTGATCGGCACGTCGAGGCGGGGCACGGGGACCGTGTCGCCTTCTACTTCGAAGGCGAGCCGGGCGACACCCGTGTGATCACCTACGCGCAGCTGGCCCGCGAGGTCAAGCAAGCAGCGAACGCACTGCTGGAGCTCGGCGTGAAGACCGGTGATCGAGTAGCGATCTACTTGCCGATGATCCCGGAAGCCGTCGTCGCGATGCTCGCCTGTGCCAGGATCGGCGCACCGCACACCGTGGTTTTCGGCGGCTTTTCCGCAGACGCGCTCTACTCGCGGGTTATCGACTGCGGCGTCGGGATCGTGATCACTGCTGACGGGGGTTACCGCCGCGGCACCGCCTCACCGTTGAAACCGGCAGTCGACGAAGCGCTGAAATACGGCTGCGACGTACGCCATGTGCTGGTCGTCCAGCGGACCAAGCAGGACGTGCCCATGACCGAAGGTCGCGACCTGTGGTGGCACGAATTCGTGGGCAAGCAGTCCGAAGAGCACGTGTGCGAGTCCTTTCCCGCCGAGCACCCGCTTTATGTCATGTACACCTCGGGCAGCACGGGCAAGCCAAAGGGCATCTTGCACACCACGGGCGGCTACTTGGTCGGTGTCGCATACACACACTGGGCGGCCTTCGACCTGAAGCCGGAGACTGACATCTTCTGGACGGCTGCGGACATCGGATGGGTGACCGGGCATTCCTATCTGGTGTACGGGCCGCTCGTGAACGGCGCCACATCAGTCATGTATGAGGGAACACCCGATACGCCCCACAAGGGGCGCTGGTGGGAGATCATCGAGAAGTACCAGGTGACGATCCTGTATTGCGCACCGACGGCGATCCGCACGTTCATGAAGTGGGGCGCCGACATTCCTGAGAGCTTCAATCTGTCCTCACTGCGGATCCTGGGATCTGTCGGGGAGCCGATCAACCCCGAAGCGTACGTCTGGTATCGGCATTACATCGGCGGCGATCGGACGCCGATAGTGGATACCTGGTGGCAAACCGAGACCGGCATGCAAATGATTTCCCCAATGCCGGGGGTGACCGTGGGTAAGCCGGGAGCGGCGATGAAAGCCGTTCCGGGGGTCGAGGTTGAGGTGGTGAACGACGAGGCAGAGCCGGTGCCGAATGGAGCCGGTGGCTATCTGGTGGTCACGAAGCCCTGGCCGGCGATGCTCCGCACGATCTGGGGTGATGATCAGCGGTACATCGACAATTACTGGTCACGCTTTCCCGGTCTGTATTTCGCCGGCGACGGGGCGAAGAAAGACGAGGACGGTGACATCTGGCTGCTGGGTCGCGTAGACGACGTGATGAATGTGTCAGGTCACCGGATATCCACGACCGAAATCGAATCGGCGCTGGTCTCACACCCGAAGGTCGCAGAGGCAGCCGTCGTCGGAGCGAACGATCCGATGACTGGACAGGCGATTGTGGCCTTCGTGATCTTGCGAGCCGATGCGGGCGAAGGCGGTGTCGAAGTCGTTCAGGAGCTGCGAAGCCACGTTGCCAAGGAGATCGGTGCTATTGCCAAGCCACGCCAGATCATGGTGGTCGAGGAGCTGCCCAAGACCCGTTCGGGCAAGATCATGCGCAGGTTGCTCCGCGATATTGCCGAGAACCGAGAGCTGGGCGATGTCACCACGCTGACCGACTCCTCCGTGATGAACTTGATCAAGGAGAACCTGGCCACAGATAAGGCTGCCCAGGACTGACGCCGCCGCCAGCCATCCCCACGCTGCGGGAAAGGTCGGTAGGCTCACCGTTGACGAGAGGAGCAGACGTGGCTGATCTTGCAGTTGGGGACATCATCAAGAACATCACCGATGATGTGAAGTTGCTGGTGCAGGACCAGATCGAGCTGGCGAAGGCCGAGCTCACGCCCGCTGCGAAGCAGGGTGGGACCGGACTCGGCCTGTTTGGGGCCGCCGGTTACTTCGCGCTCTCGGCGAGCATATTGCTCTATTTCGCTGCCGCCTTCGGCCTGGTGGCAGCAGGCGTGGCGGCGTGGCTCGCGTTTCTGATCGTGGCCGCGGCGCTGCTGCTGATCGCCGGCACTCTCGCTGGAATCGGGTACCTGATCGTCAGGAAGATCAAGGGACCGGACCGCACCATCGCCCAGGCCAATCGGTCGGTTGCCGAGGTGAAGGCTGCCGCGGAACGCGCCGTGGCCGCAGCAAACGCGCCGCAGATCGAGGGCCAGGTGGTACCGACTCGAGAGCTCACCTGACGGTCCTCATACCGGCAACCAGCGCGGATACGTGAGCCGTTCGCGGTGGCGGGGGCGGGCGTACGCGACATCCTGCTCGATGGGCCGTGGCGTCATCGTGATATCGCCGCCAACGGGATTCGATTCCACGTTGCAATAGGAGAGCAGTTCAGTCCTCGCCGACCGCTGGTGGTACTGCTGCACGGATTCGGCGAATTCTGGTGGGCGTGGCGCCACCAAGTACCTGCGCTGGATGCGGCCGGATTCAGCGTGGCTGCCATGGATCTGCGCGGCTACGGAGCAAGCGACAAGACCCCACGCGGGTACGACCCGCAAACCACTGCCTTCGATGTGACCGGCGTGATCAAAAGTCTTGGCTTCTCCACCGGCGTGGTGGTGGGGCACGACTGGGGCGGCATCGCTGGCTGGTCGGCGTTGGCGTACGCGGCGGCTCCGGTCCGCGCCTTGGTGAGCGTCGCGGCCCCGCATCCGCTGGCCTTCCCGTGGCGGGCGAACCTTCCGACACTGGCGTTCTTCCAACTGCCGTTGTTCCCGGAGCGGCGCATCATGGCAGACGACGGGCTTTACATAGAGGAACTGCTCCGGAGT
>JBKOUS010000106.1:0-12539 GCA_046723505.1 Actinomycetota bacterium | reverse complement strand
CGCCCAGTTGAAGATCTTGGCCTTAACCCCGTGCGAGGCAGTCGTCATGACCCTGGCCCGCACCTTCTCGAAAATCCGCGGCGCGCCACACATGAAGGTCGGCTGGACCACTGCCAGGTTCTCCACGATCTTGTCGATCCGTCCATCTACCGCTGTGGTGAATCCGATGTGGAGCTGGATGGCAATCAGGGCTTTGCCGAAGACGTGGCTGAGCGGCAACCACAGGTACTGCAGGTCATCTGGATAGATGATGTCGTACGCCTCGATCGCCGCGCCCTCGTAGGTCCAGTTGTCCTGCACTAGGCGTACGCCCTTCGGCCTTCCCGTGGTGCCAGAGGTGTAGATCAACGTCGCCAAATCCTCCGGTCGGATCGTTCCGATCACGTCGTCAACCGCTCTGGGATTGGCGTCAAGATGCTCGCGGCCCTGCTGCTCGAGGTCTGACCAGCCGATCACCTTGGGATGATCGACCTTGCCGTCCAGCTGCACGATCGTGATCAGCTCTGGCAACTCGTCGAGATGATCAAGGACCTTGCTGACCTGAAGATCGTCTTCAGCGAAGATCACTTTGGATTGCGAGTCGGCAAGGATGTAGCCCACATCCTCATGTTGCGTCGACGGATAGACGGTCGTCGTCGCGCCGGAGGCGCACATGATCGCAAGGTCGGCCAAGATCCACTCCATGCGGGTGTTGGACGCTATTGCCACCCGGTCCTCAGACTCGACTCCCAGCGCCAGTAGGCCCGCCGCGAGCTGGAATACCTTGTCTTTGGTTTCCGACCAGCTCAGCGAAACCCAACGGTCGCCTTCGAGATAGCGGAATGCCTCCTTGGAGGATGAGGCGTTGGCCTGGTTCACCAGCATGGCGCCCACCGAAGCCGGCCGCGCCGCCAGCAATGTTGTCTCGGTCACATCCGAAGGGTAGCGTGCTCGATTGCTTCGCTCGCCAAGCTCACTTCACCTGGGTCGCGCTAGGAAGCGATCCGGTGTTCGATTGCTCCGTTCGCTCCGCGCGGATCGCGCACGCTAGCGCGATGGATAGGCGCTCCCGGCTAGGAGAGCCGCTCCAGCACGATAGCCATTCCCTGCCCACCGCCGACGCACATCGTCTCCAGGCCGAACTGCACGTCCCGCACTCGCATGGCATTGAGCAGGGTGGTCATGATCCGAGCACCAGTGCAGCCGAACGGATGGCCGAGCGCGATCGCTCCGCCATGCACGTTGAGCCGCTCCAGATCGACACTCAGATCCTGGGCTGAGGCGATCACCTGGACCGCGAATGCCTCGTTGATCTCCACCAGATCCATGTCGTCGATCGTCATCCCGGCGTTGGCTAAGGCACGACGGCTGGCCTCGACTGGTCCCAGCCCCATGATCTCCGGACTTAGAGCGCTGACACCTGTCGCGACGATGCGGCCCAACGGGGTCAGCCCGAGCTCGCCCGCACGCGAATCGCTCATGATCACCACGGCAGCCGCCCCATCGTTCAAAGGGCAGCAGTTGCCTGCAGTGACCGTGCCATCCGGGCGGAAGACAGGCTTGAGGGCGGAGACCGCCTCGATTGTTGTGCCCGGCCGCGGGCCGTCGTCAGTACATACGACGGTGCCGTCAGGCAGCGTGACGGGAATGATCTCGGCGTCGAAGATCTGGTTCGCGATCGCCTTCTCGGCAAGGTTTTGCGAGCGTACGCCGAACTCGTCCTGCTCGGCGCGAGAGATCCCGCGGAGGGTGGCGACGTTCTCCGCCGTCTGGCCCATCGCAATGTACATGTCAGGCAGCAATCCGTCCTCGCGCGGATCGTGCCACGTCTGGTTGCTGGCAGCAGTGGCAAGGCTGCGTTGCTCGGCGGCAGCAAAGAGCGGATTGTGCGTGTCAACGGGGTCGACGCCCGCGGATCCGAAGCTGCGATAACGCGAGACGCACTCCACGCCGGCCGAGACGTAGGCATGACCCTCGCCGACCTTGATCGCGTGAAAGGCCATCCTGGCGGTCTGCACACTGGAGGCGCAGAAGCGGTTGATCGTGGCAGCCGGAACTCCGTCCAGTCCAAGTTGTACCGCGATGCGGCGCGCCAGATTGCCGCCCTGTTCGTCGCGAGGCTCGGCGCACCCGACGTAGATGTCGTCAAGCGTGCTCGGGTCGAAGCCCTCGAGCTTGGCCAGCGCGGCGGTGATCACTCCAGCAGTAAGATCATCGGGACGGATCTGTGTGAGAGACCCCTTGCCGGCGCGCCCGATCGGGGTACGCGCGGCAGAGACGATGACGGCTTGGGGGTCTTCGACACCCGTGCGCGACATCATGATCACAACCCCAGGTCTCGGCCGATGAGCTCCTTCATGATCTCGTTCGAGCCCGCCCAGATCTTGGAGGCCCGCGCGTCGGACCAGGCGCGGGCGACGCGGTACTCATTCATGTAGCCGTAGCCACCCCACAGCTGTAGGCAAGCGTCGAGAATGTCGTTCTGTGCCTGCGCCGACCACCACTTCGCTTTGGCCGCATCAACAGCGGTCAGTTTGCCGTATACCGCCTCCATCACGCACTGGTCGACGAAGGCCTGGGTGACTTCGGCCAGCGTCTGCAGCTCGGCAAGGGTGAACTTGTTGGCCTGGAAGGAGCCGATTGGGGTGCCGAATGCCTCCCGTTCCTTTACATAGGCCAGGGTCTCATCGAGGATCTGCCGAGCGTGAGCGATGTTATTCACGGCCGAACCAATCCTCTCGGCCACCAACCGCTGCATCATGTAGCCAAAGCCCTGGTCGATCTCGCCGATCACATTCGCCGCAGGAATTCGTACGTCGTCGAAGAACAGCTCGGAGGTGTCGGCCTCTGGCTGACCGACCTTGTCCAGCTTGCGACCGCGCTCGAAGCCAGCCATGTCGGCCTCGACCGCGAACAGGGTAATCCCCTTGGCGCCTTTGTCGGGGCTGGTTCGCGCAGCGACCAGCACCAGGTCGGCACTGGCGCCGTTGGTGATGAAGGTCTTGGAACCGTTGAGGATCCAGTCGGTGCCGTCGGGCACTGCGCTGCTCTTCAGCGCGGCAAGATCAGAACCACCAGACGCCTCCGTCATGGCGAGAGCAGTGATCAGTTCCCCGGTACAGAACTTGGGCAGCCATCGTTGTTTCTGGTCTTCTGTGCCGAGGTCAACGAGATATGGCGCGATGCAGTTGGTGTGTATGCCCACACATGAGGAGTAGGCGAATGCCAGATGGGATAGCTCCTCGGCCAGGATCAGCGAGAATCGCACGTCATCGACGCCGGCGCCCCCATATTCCGCTGGCACGTTCAGCCCGAGCAGGCCCTGCCTGCCCAATTCCAGCCACACTTCCCGGCCAAGCTCGTGGTTGGCGATGTGCTTCTCCTGATGCGGCCGCAGGGTCCGATCGACGAACGTCCGACAGCTTGCCCGGAACGCGTCGTGGTCCTCATTGAAGAGGTTTCGCTTCATCGCACCTCCACTGAATGGAGCTGAAGTTACTCACCAGTAAGTCAACTCGACTATATGCGATGTGATGCATGGCTCGGGTACTGCCGACCGGGTGGCGACCGCACCCGCTACTCGGCACTACGATCAAACGCGATCATGCTGTCAAAGACCGTCGCGCTCCGCCCCGAGGTAATCGAACTTGCGTTCCAGCTTCGGCGACGGGGTGTCTCTGATGTCCTCGACGCAACCGACCTCACCCGCGCGCTCTACTCTTCCGACGCATCGCTCTATCGCGTCGTACCGCAGGCTGTCGCGCGGCCGCGAACTGCCGACGAAGCGTCAGCAGTCCTGGACGCGGCCCGCGCCGTCGGCATGCCCGTAACTACCCGAGGCGCCGGCACATCCTGCGCGGGCAATGCCGTCGGCCCCGGATTGATCTTGGACACGTCGCGACACCTGAACAGGATTCTCGAGATCGACCCGGAGGCGCGAACCGCGCGAGTCGAGCCAGGCGTAGTCCAATCGGCACTTCAGGCGGCAGCGGCTCCGCGCGGGTTGCGTTTCGGGCCGGATCCTTCGACCCACAACCGCTGCACTATTGGCGGAATGATCGGGAACAACGCCTGCGGCCCGCGAGCTCTGGGGTACGGCAAGACGGCCGACAATGTGATCGGGCTAGAGATGATCACCGGCTCTGGTGAACATCTCAATCTGCACCGGACGGCAAATCTTGATCACTACGAAAGTCTCACTGGGCTGAAGTCGGTGGTGCACGCAAATCTCGCCATCATCCGCACCGAGTTCGGCCGCTTCGGCCGACAGGTATCGGGCTATAGCCTGGAGCATCTGCTGCCGGAGAACCGTTTTGACGTCACACGATTCCTCGCTGGCAGCGAGGGCACGCTGGCGGTGATCATCAGCGCGACGGTACGGCTGGTTGCCGATGCGCCATACAAGATCACCATCGCGCTCGGCTACCCGACGATGGCCGATGCCGCGGATGCAGCGCAGCTGATCGTTGATCACCATCCGACTGCTTGCGAGGGCCTGGATCGGCGGATCGTCGATGTGGTACGTCACACCCGGGGCGAGACGGCCGTGCCACCACTGCCTCGTGGGGACGGTTGGATGTTTGTCGAGCTTGTCGGCGAGGACGTAGCCGAGCTGCGAGTACGCGCCGACGCTCTGCTTGCTACGGCCGGAGCCTCTGACGGCTTCGTGGTGACCGATCCCGCGCACGCGATGGCGCTCTGGAAGATCCGAGAAGACGGTGCCGGACTGGCAAGCATCAGTTTGTCCCGGCCGGCTTATCCCGGTTGGGAGGACGCTGCGGTGCCGGCGCAGCACCTCGGCTCGTATCTGCGCGATTTCGACCAACTGCTTGATGATCATGGATTCGATGGGTTGCCTTATGGTCACTTCGGTGACGGGTGCGTACATGTACGCATCGACTTCCCGCTGACCGAGGAGGGCGGAGCCGGACGTTACCGAGCTTTCGTTGAGGAGGCGGCGCGGCTGGTTGCACGCTACGGTGGCTCGCTGTCAGGCGAGCACGGCGACGGCCGGGCCCGGTCGGGGCTACTGCCAACGATGTACTCAGCCGCCGCCCTTGAGGCCTTCGGCCAGGTGAAGGCTGCCTTCGACCCGAATAACCTGCTGAACCCCGGCGTGTTGGTAGATCCGCGCCCAGTGGACGCAGACCTCCGCGCCGTAGGTCTGCTGAGTCGCGTCGACCACTTCGCGAAAGCCGTGCACCGCTGCTCCGGTGTCGGCAAGTGCCTTGCCAACACCACGGCTGGGCTGGGTGTGATGTGCCCGTCCTATCAGGCGACCCGCGAGGAAAAGGACTCAACTCGTGGGCGCGCGCGGGTGCTCCAGGAAATGATCAATGGTGAGGTGATCCATGGCTGGAAATCGCCTGCGGTGCACGAAGCCCTGGATCTCTGCCTGTCCTGCAAGGGATGTGCGCGGGATTGCCCAACCGGCGTTGACATGGCCGCGTACAAGTCGCAGGTGCTCGATCACACGTATCGACGCAAGATCAGGCCGCGCAGCCACTACGCGCTCGGCTGGCTACCCCGCTGGGGCCGGTTGATCACCCGGGCCCGCCCTCTGTCAGGTCTGATCAATGCGGCCACAGCAACCCCCGGTGTCAGAACGCTGCTCCGCTGGGCCGCAGGTATCGACCAGCGACGCTCCCTGCCGAAGTTCGCCTCGGTCGCAGCACGCAAGAGACTTGCGGTTTCCGAGTCGTCAGGCGCCCCAGCGATTGTTTGGGTCGACTCGTTTTCCGATTGCTTCAGGGGGGACGCCGTCGCCGCGGCCGTCTCGGTGCTTACTGCGGTCGGTTACGCCCCACAGCTCGTGAAACGACCAGCCTGCTGTGGCCTGACTTGGATCAGCACCGGTCAGCTCGACGGCGCTCGGCGGCAGCTCCGCACCGCCTTGGACATCCTGCATCCCTATGTCGCCGCGGGAACCCCGGTAGTCGGCCTGGAACCTTCCTGCCTCGCGGTTTGGCGCAGCGATGCGGCCGAACTCCTGCCTGACGATGCTCGGGTCGCTGACGTCGCGGCTGGAGTGTTCACCCTGGCCGAGCTGCTGGGGCGTACGCCGAACTGGTCACCGCCAGATCTCAGCGGCATCGAGCTGGTCGTCCAGCCGCACTGCCACCACGCCGCGGTGCTCGGCTGGCAGGCCGATGCCACACTGCTGGCCGCGACTGGGGCCACCGTCACCACCGTCGGCGGCTGCTGCGGCCTGGCCGGCAATTTCGGTGTGGAGAAGGGGCACTACGAGGTGTCGGTGAAGGTAGCCGAGCATGACCTGTTGCCGGCCGTGGCCAGCCATCCGGACGCTTTGGTGCTGGCCGACGGCTTCTCATGCCGTACCCAGCTCGCGCAGCTTGCCGGCCGACAAGCCATCACTCTCGCCGAGCTCCTCGCCGAGCACCGACTCGAGGAGTCGGCGTCTAGCGGGTGAGGCGGCGATGGGTCACCCGGTGTGGGCGAGCCGCCTCCGCGCCGAGCCTGGCGATCTTGTTCGCCTCGTAATCGGCGAAGTTCCCCTCATACCAGAACCACTTGGCCTGGTCTTCGTCGTCGCCTTCCCAGGCCAGGATGTGGGTCGCGATCCGATCAAGAAACCAGCGGTCGTGTGAGATCACGACGGCACATCCCGGAAAGTCGAGCAGCGCATCCTCCAACGACTGGAGGGTTTCCACATCAAGATCATTGGTCGGTTCGTCGAGCAGCAGCAAGTTGCCGCCCATTTTCAGCGTCAGGGCGAGGTTGAGGCGGTTGCGTTCGCCCCCGGAAAGGACTCCGGCAGGCTTTTGCTGGTCCGGGCCCTTGAAACCGAAGGATGCCACGTACGCGCGGGATGGCATCTCGAAACTGGCCACCTTGATGTGGTCAAGCCCGTCCGACACCAGTTCCCACACGTTCTTCCTCGGGTCCAGCCCCGAACGGGCTTGGTCGACGTAGGAAATGCGCACCGTGTCGCCGAGTATCAGATCGCCGGAGTCCGGCTGCTCTTCACCGACGATCATTCGAAACAGCGTGGATTTGCCAACGCCGTTCGGCCCAACTACGCCGACGATGCCAGCCCGGGGCAGCGAGAAGCTCAGGCCATTGAAGAGCAGCTTGTCACCAAAGCCCTTGACCAGCATCCGCGACTCGAGCACATGGCTGCCCAGCCGTGGGCCCGGTGGGATGTTGATCTCCTCGAAGTCGAGCTTGCGGCTGCGCTCAGCCGCAGCCGCCAACTCCTCGTAGCGCGCCAGCCGGGCCCGGTTCTTGGCCTGCCGCGCCTTCGGGTTGGACCGTGCCCACTCCAGTTCCCGCTCCAAGATCTTCGCGCGCTTGGCATCCCGGCGACCCTCGATCTGGAGCCGAGCCTTCTTGGTGTCCAGATACGTGGAGTAGTTGCCCTCGTACGGATGGGTCCGGCCGCGATCCAGCTCGAGAATCCATTGCGCGACGTTATCCAGGAAGTACCTGTCGTGCGTCACCGCCAGGACCGCCCCCGCGTACGCCTTAAGGTGAGTTTCCAGCCATTGCACCGACTCGGCATCCAGATGGTTCGTCGGCTCATCGAGCAGCAGCAGGTCCGGCTGCTGCAACAACAGCTTGCAAAGTGCGACGCGCCGCCGCTCACCACCTGAGAGCACGTCCACCAGAGCGTCGGGCGGCGGGCAGCGCAACGCATCCATTGCCTGCTCCAGCTGGGAGTCAATATCCCAGGCGTTCCGGTGGTCCAGCTCGGTCTGCACCTCCCCCATCTCCGCCATCAGCGCATCGAAGTCTGCGTCCGGCTCGCCCATCGCAACGCCCAGCTCATCCATTCGGGCCTGCAGCACCTTGATGTCGGCGACCCCCTCCTCGACGTTCTCCAGCACGGTCTTCCCCTCCGTCAATGGAGGTTCCTGGAGCAGGATTCCTACCGTCGCATCCTTTGCGAGCATGGCATCGCCGTTGTTGGGTTTCTCGATGCCTGCCATGAGCTTGAGCAGCGTCGACTTGCCAACACCGTTGGGCCCCACGACGCCGATCTTGGCGCCGGGATAGAACGACAAGGTGATGTTGTCCAGCACGACCTTGTCACCAAGCGCCTTCCGGACGTTGTGCATGGAATAGATGAACTCAGGCATAGGAATGGGGAGCCTTCACTTGTACACGAGGACCTTTGTGCAGGGTCGCCAGTCGCGCAAACCTGCGGCGCTCAAGTATGCCAGCCACAGGGACAAGCGGTGACGCACCATCGGCGGCCACCGCGAGCCCGGCCAGCCTGGCATGGTGCGTCACCTGTAGGCGCGGATCCCCTCGCGGATCGGATCCGGCCCACCGCCTGAGTCCCCGCAGTCCGCCCTGACGCCGGTCCCGAAGAACCGGCGCGGACTGCCTCAGGCGGCCTGCGCGGTCTGGGCGGCGCGCTCCTCGGCGCTCAGCCCTGCTGCCTCAACCTCGTCCTCCGAGGGAACACCATCTCCCTCTCGAGAGTCGCTGGAGCTGAGTCGAGGCCGGCGGCGGAATGCTGACGTGCCGCGGTTCAGGTCATGACCGACCATCTCCGCCTCCAGTACCAGACGCTCGTGGGTTTGACCATCCTTCTCCCAGACGTTGGTGCGCAGCTTGCCGACAACCACCACTGGATCGCCCTTACGTATGCTCGCGGCTACATGCTCGGCCAGCAAACGGAAGCAGCTCACCTCGATCCAGGTGGTGTTGCCGTCACCCCAGCCGCTTTTGGTCCTGACGCGTGGCGTGCACGCCAGCCTGAATGCCGATACGGTCCCGTTGCCACGGATCTCCACCTCGGATCCGGCGTAGCCCGTGATATGTACCAGTGCCTCCATCGGCTCGTCCTTTCGCTCCTGACATTGCGTCTTCCTCTTCAGGATGCTGACGCAACCTCGGATCGTGCGATCGAGACGAAGACTGTGGATGACGCTTCGCGATGGTCGCGGCCTGTGGATACTCCCTACGATGCTGGGCTAACTCCGCGCGCAGAGCGCATTTGCGCTCTAACATCGGTTCGCAGGTTCCGCCTGCTTCGTCGCTTTCGGTGCAGCGAGGCGTCACACTCGCACACCTGGTTGTCACACGTGCTTCAGGCCCGGGCACATCGCTGTCACGCGCTTCACCAAAAAACTCCTGCAGTCGCCGGAACAACCGGCGTCATAGCGCGCGGAGCAGCGCCAGCCGCGCGTTCTCGTACCGCGCCTGTTCTGCTTTGACCGGCTCGATGACAAGCTCGCCCGTCACCCGGGCGATGGCGGCACGGAGCGATTGGCGTGCTTTTGCCGTACGCCGCCGCGCGCCTACCTCCACGCCAATCCTGGCCAACCCGGCCAATAGCAACCCTGCCAGCACTCCTCCAATGGCCAGGACCGTCGGTGCCGGCAGCCCCCGCCACTGCACCTCAGGAAGCGGAGGGAGCTGCAGGTAGGTCAGCAGGAACGACAATGCGAGCCAGCCCAGTCCGACGACCACAGTCGCCACCAGCAGCCATTGCAATACCCGAATCAGCTGCCACCACCGGCGGTGCCTGGCAAGATCAAGATCGGTTGTCGCAATGGCACGGTCGACGCGGTCCGGCAACGCGTCCTCCGCCGAGCGGGCCGCGCGCTTGATCTGGTCGGCCCAGCCTCTAGTGAGACCGTGAGCCGCCTGATCGGCAAGAGTTCGTAGCGCGGTGTCCACTCGTGCCTTCTCGACACCGGACGTCGCAGGCAACGAGGTTCGCCCGACTCCGGAGGGATCGATCTCCTTGCGCCGTCGGCCTACGCCGAGCCGATCCAGATGCAGCCGGCGTAACGGGTCAGGCTTGAACCTTGCCATCCAGGCCAAGACAGGCCACCCGGTGGCCATGCCACCCCGCATCCGCCAGGCCTTGCCGACGGCCTCGGTAACCACGGGCACGCCCGCCGCGATCGCGACCTGCGTAGTGAGCTGATTGATGCTCGACTGGGAAAGTGGGGTCAATTTGGTGGTGCCGGATGCCTCGCTGAGCTTGGCTGCTGCAACCGAGACGTCAGCTGCCAAGCGGAGTGCGGCTGCTTGCTTCTCAGCGACCAGCTTGGCCAGAGTTTCCCGGAGCGGGTCGATACCTTCTCCCGTCGCGGCTGAGGTCGCCGTGACCGGCACCCTGGTCAGGCCCTCTGAGGCGAGCAGCCGTCGCAGATCGCTCAAGCACTGCTCCCGCTGACTCATCGAGAGCTTGTCGACCTGGTTCAGGATGATCATCATCACGTCTGAATGCTTGGCCAGCGGCTTCAGGTAACGATCATGGATGGCAGCGTCAGCATACTTCTGCGGGTCCACCACCCAGATCAGCATGTCCACCAGCTGCACCAGCCGATCGACCTCCATGCGATGGTCCAGTTCGGTGGAGTCATGATCAGGAAGATCCAGCAATACCAGACCGTCGAGCGCCGCAGCCATAGTCGGATCTGTCTCCAGCGCGTGCCGTCGCGGGATCTGGAGCCAGTCAAGCAGATCCTCAGCCGATTCATCACCCCAACTGGACGCCATGGCATGTGCCGTCGTCGGGCGGCGTACCCCAACCGTTGCCAGGGTGGTTCCCGACAATGCGTTGAAGATGCTCGACTTGCCGGATCCCGTCGCCCCAGCGAGCGCCACGACCGTAGCGCTCCCGGAAATGGCCAGCCGCCGGTCGGCTTGATCAATTATGCGCCGCGCCTCATCCAAGACGGCTGAATCGATTCGGCCCTCGCACAGCTCCACGGCCTCGGTCAGTGCACGGAGATGATCAACGAGAGGTACGCGTGCGTCCTTGCGGCTCAGTAGCCCAAGACCTCGCGCGGCCACTATCGAATCTCCTCTCCAGGCTGATCGACGAGCTCCGCATCGACGATCTCGCTGCCGTCGGTAGCTTCTCCGGAAGGAATCTCGCTCACCGTTGGCGCATCGATTGCCAAGCGCCGCTCGGCGGGCGGCAGCGCCACTTCTTCCTCGACGCTGGTAGGTAAGCCACCCGGCCGAGCCGACTCCACCGCTCGAGCCGCCCGGCGCAGCCGGCTCGATTGATCGGACTCGACGCCCAGTCCGTTCAAGATCATGTGGTAGCGCAGCAGTTCGTCGGCCAGCAGCGCTTGAACCCGTCCATCAAGATCATCCTTAGCCGTCTGGGCCAGTCGCCGAATTGCTTGATCCCCAAAGACGGCCTCCAGGACTCGCTGGGCGAGCACCGCGGTGCCGCCGGCGACCCCGATCTCGGCTCCGACCAGACCACCCGTGTGGGCGAAAACGACGATCATCAACGCCACACCGACCCCGTTGACACCGAGTGCATAGAACCGCGCCCTGGAGCGCTTGCTCATGCCCTCATCGGCGACCAGATCCAGGACAGCGCCCTGCCAATCGCGAATGGCACGCGCCGCCTTTCGATCGAACTCAGGCGAAGACCGCGACAGGTCGGCGTCGGCACCCTCGAGCAGGGAGCGGCCGGCGGCATTGGCCTGCCACGACGCCTCCGCACGTTCTGCTGCGGCTGCTGCCTCCTCCCGCAGCAAAGACTCGAGGCCGGACTCGACCGCGACCTTCAGATTCCCAGCGCCGGCCGGCTCACCCTTCAGGGTTGCCACTAACCGGTCTCGCAGCCAGCTCACCTTCTGCTCCAGCGCCCGGAAGAACTCCCCGGTGCCGACGAACTCGTGCCAGCGCGCAAGGACCTCCCCACGCAACAGCGTGCCATCGGCGGTCTGCACCTGCACCGTACGAACTGCTTCCGAATAGGAGCGGTCGACCTCAGCCCGCAGCTGCTCGATAACCTCGAGCTGCTCGTCGACAGACCGAGCAAGCTCCGGGGCTTTCGCCGCCAGCGCAGCGATTGCACCATCAAGCGTCTGGTGTACGACTTTGGCGCGGCTGGCTTGATCCGCCGCTAACGCTGCCAGCCAGCCCCGGATCGGCTGTATGGCGTTCGCGGGCAACAGACCCTCTGCGTCCACGGTTGTCTCCGGCACCGCGAACAGCGGCGAATCACCCAGACCCCGCTCGCTCATCAGCTGGCCGAGGTGGGGCGGCACCTCCGTCATCGCGCGCGGTGGCACCCGGTCGAGAACGACCGCGACAGCAGCACTTCGGTCGGCAGCAGCTCGTAGGAAGCCCCAAGGCACAGCGTCGGCGTAGCGGGCTGCGGAGGTGACGAAGAGCCAGAGGTCAGCCGCTGCCAGCAGCTGTGCAGCGAGTTGCCGGTTCTGCACAACCACCGAGTCGATGTCAGGTGCGTCCAGAATTGCCAGACCGGGCGGAATGGAGTCGTCGACCACCAACCGCAACGCGCGCGAATCCTTTGTGGCGCCGGTTGACCGTGCGAGTCCCGGAAGGATTCGATCATCAGTGAACCAAGAAGCATCGCTGCTGTGATGCACCAGCACCGGGGCGCGGGTGGTCGGGCGGATCACACCGGGAGCGCTCACCTCGCGACCGACCAGAGAGTTCACCAGCGTCGATTTACCCGCGCCGGTTGAGCCTCCCACCACCGCGAGGAGCGGCGCATCGATGGTCGCCAACCGAGGCAGGACATAGTCGTCAAGCTGGCGACTGATCTCGTCGGCGACCTTGCGCTGCTCATCGGCTCCGGGCAA
>JBKOUS010000041.1:0-10597 GCA_046723505.1 Actinomycetota bacterium | reverse complement strand
CGCGCGGCATTTCCGGATCTATCTGGCTTATTGTCTAAGTTCGTGAGCCACGCTGGCGGCGATCTGCCGAGCATCCTTGCTCACCTGGTGCAGGAGCCCGGCGAGCGGTATGCCGATTCCAATGAAATGTAGGTGTGGCTGTGGGCTCGGGATGCCGTGTTCTCCGATCGCCGTGACACCGCCGACGAGCGGCTCGAGGCCCGGGTGGTAACCAGTCGCCGCCACTATCGCGTCGGGATATGAGCGTGACCCATCGGCCAGTACGACCGCCCGACCGTCTAGGGAGGTGACTGCCGGCACTACCTCGACTGCTCCGCTGCGCAAGGCGTCGATGAAGCCGACATCGATGATGGGCACAGTGGCGGTGCGCCGGAACTGCGAAAATGGCGCGCTTGGCAGCGGCAGGCCGTAGGCAGTTAGGTCAGGAATGGTCGCTCGTCGCAACGCAAGAATGAGCGGATCAACCAGCCGGGGCGGCAGGTGCTGAATACCAAGCCCAACAAGTTGCGTGGGGAAACCCTTGGTGTCGCGGCGCACGATGTTCGGCGGCGTACGGACGGCAATCCGAACCCGTCTAGCGCCGCCCTCGGCCAGATCGACGGCGATCTCGGTGCCACTGTTGCCCGCGCCGATGATCAGCACGTCCTGGCCGCGATAGGGCCGCGGATTGCGGTAATCCGCGGAATGAACCACCGGGCCATCGAACGCACCCGGCCAGCTCGGCAGATATGGCACACGCGTATAGCCGCTGGCCACAACGACCACCCGCGCCGGAACCATGCCAGTAGCGGTATGAACACACCAGTGCCCGTCATCTCGGTCAATCCGCGTGGCCTCGACCCCGAACCGTGGTTCGAGACGATGGAGCGCCGTGTACTGCTCCAGGTATTGCACGAACTGATCGCGTGCCACCCAGCGGCCGAACTCGCGCGGAATCTGATAGCCCGGAAGGTTCGACAGCCAGCGGATGGTGTGTAGATGCAGGCGGTCGTAGCGGGTACGCCATTGCTCTCCGACGTGCTCGCCCCGCTCCAAGATGGTGGCGTGTATACCCCGCGCCCGCAACGCCGCCGCCGCCGCCAGCCCCGCCGGACCAGCACCGACGATGACGACATCGTCCACTCGCAAAGGCTACTGCTGATGCAGGTCCTCACGGATCAAGACCTGCCTCGGACCGCTCGGCGAAGTTGACCGCAAGTGCTTCGCCTTCCGATTCCCAGCCTCGATGAGTGGCCGGTGGACGACAGCCCTCTCCCTTAACGACTCGAATTCATTCTTTTTGCCCGGACACGGCGGACAGGCGGCGCGCCGGTGGCGACGTGCTCCACGTTGCGGCGCGACGACCGGCAGAATCCGCCGTCCCGCATTCGGCACAGGCCAGGGTGATGCCCGCTCAGCGTTCCGCTTGCGGAACACCGCCTGCAGCTGCGGCCGATTCCATGCGGCCGGCAGCGCCCCCTCCGAGTAATGCGTCCACGCGATGTTCCTGCTGCAGTGTTGATGTGTGGCATGGGTTTGAGACAGCGTGAAAGCTGCTTCAGAGCCACTGGGCACTCCGCCTACGCCCATGCCAATCTCCGGTATGCACCGTCAATTCTCCCCGCGTGACGGGTTGGTGAGCGTCCGATACCGGCAGAAGCGGACAGTTCCAGCCCCCCGTCAGGACTGGCACTCGTCCGGCGGGCGCGGCAACTATGGTCGTCGCATGGCGAACCGCTACCAGTACACGGTGGTCGAGCTCCGCGAGGGCATGATCGGCGGCAAGATGTCCGGCGACAAGCTCGAGAAGGTGCTCAACGAGCATGCTGCTCAGGGCTGGCAACTCAAGGCGATCACCTCAGTCGAAGTCAGGGGCCGCGTCGGGCCGGGCGCGGTCGAAGGTCTCCTCGTCACCTTTGAACGGTCGGTCGGCTGAGCTCACGAGCACGGAACGGGCACGGTCGTCGTTGATCGTGACACGGCTCCGCGGGATGCGTTGAGCCGATCGGCGCCCACTGCTCACCCAGAGCGAGTCGATCTTGTTGCACCGGGCAGACCGGCTTGGTGCTCCGCCAATTCCATCGAGAATCCCAACGTGAGGGTCCGCCCACCTTCGGTGGCTTGCTGAGCAGCGATCCGACCTGGCCATCCCTGGAGGAGGCGGTGGACAAGACATCGCTAACAGATTCGATCATGACAGTATGGGTCGCCGCGCCATCGCGATCGCGTGCGCTGGTTGCCCTCGGCCCGTGAGTGCGAGATCATCACCGTGCCGATCCGGGACGATCGGCACATCCAACAAGGAGGGCAACAATGAGCGTCTACCGGGTGATCGACGTCGTCGGCACGAGCACGACCTCCTGGGAGGGGGCTGCAGCGGACGCGATCAACACGGCGGGCCACTCGGTCCGGGACCTTCGGGTCGCCGAGGTCGTCAAGCAGGACATTCATATCGGTGACGGTGGCGAGCTCATCTACCGCACGAAGATCCAGCTGTCCTTCAAATATGAGAGGGAATCGTAGGCGCGTCAGGCGCGCCTCATCACTAGGGCTCCGTCGGAGCCTTCAGAGCAAACACCGAAGCCAAAGCCGGACAGGTTTTTGAGGAGACCAGTCGGCTCCTGGATCGACGGCTCCACCGCATGGGCGTGGGCTCGGCTTGCTGACCTTATTTATGCGTACAGCGTCGAGCTGATCCGTTCCATACAGGAACGCGATGTCGGTCCTTTTCAAACCACGCCTCATACCTAGCGAACGGTTGTGCTGGCCGCACCAATCCAACGGCTGAGAGTTACGTGTCCGGACTTCTCGTGGGCCACGATCTGTTTGACCTCGTCGGACACGACCGCGGCAGCTACTACGCCCTTCGGCTCGCGCTCGACCGTCCGAAGGTCGTGCGCAAACTCGCGCTCCTCGATTGTCTGCCGATCTGCGAGCACATTGATCGAGCCGACGCCCGCTTTGCCACGCCTGGTGGCATTGGTTCTTCTTCGCTCAACCCGAGATACCCGAACGGGTGATCGCAGCCGATCCTGACGCCTGGTACTGCGGCGACCCGGCCGCAATGGGTGACGCCAACCACGCTGAATGGCGCGCAGCGATGCGCAATCCGGACGTGGTGCGCGGCATGCTGGAGGATTACCGCGCCGGCCTGACCGTCGAGTACGCCGATGAGGCCGCCGACCGCGCGGCCGATCGGCATGTGACACAGCCCCTCCAAGTGCTGTGACCCACACTGGACGACCTCAAGGAGCTGAATGGCGATCCGCTGGACATCTGGCGCAGTTGGGCTGATGACGTCACAGGTCACGGCATTCACTCCCCGCACCACATGGCAGAACAAGCACCCGATGAGCTCGCGGCAGCTCTGGAGGCGTTTCTAACCAAAGATGTCCCGGAGGCCGTTACTCGGCGGTGATTATCGGAACGCGCCGAGGTGGTCGCCGGCTGAGCCGTATGCGGGTGGTCATCCTGCGGAGCAGGTGGCATGGATCCGTCGAAGATCAGGCGGCCGGCGTGTCCTTTCCATTAGTCGATGGTTCAGCAACACAAGTGACCCCGGTGTGTCGTCGCTCAGGCCGACAGGTGTTTGTCTGCGAAGGCAGACAGGTCGTCGAGCTGCACCTGCACGCGGTCGATGGGAGGTGAGACCACGAGCCGGTCGACTCCCTCCCGTTCGAAAGCGTCCAGCCGTGCTGCGGTGAGATCTAGCGATCCCCAGCGGGTGTACTGCAGGGACTCCGGATCTCGACCGGCGCGTACGGCATAGGACCGCATGATGTCCAGTTGGGCGGCGCGCTCAGCCGACGTGAGCATGCCGCCAGGAAAATACCCGTCGCCCCACCGGCCGGCGCGGCGAGCTGCTGCATGCGAGGATCCAGCGATGTGAATTGGCAGTGCAGCCGAACAGGGCTTGGGGAAGATACAGACCTCGTCGAACGCGAAGAAGTCGCCGCTGTGTGAGACACCGTCAGCTCCGCCGGACCAGAGCTTCCGCAGTACATCGATGGCCTCGTCCGCCCGCCGACCACGAGTGGCGAAATCGACGCCGACTGCGGTGGCTTCACGTTCTAGCGTTCCCAGCCCGATGGTGATCATCTGCAGCCGTCCCCGGGACAGGATGTCGATCGTGGCCAACTGTTTGGCCAGTACAACCGGGTGCCGGTATGGCAGCAGCAGCACCGCCGTACCCAAGAGAATGCGATCGGTGACGCCCGCGACGAACGACAGGAGTTCGAGCGGGTCCGCAACAGCCGTCGTCGGCGGCACCTCGAACGCCCCGAGGGTCGCTCCCGGGTACAGTACGAGATGCTCCGGAACGAGGAAGGACTCGAAGCCACACGCCTCGGCGTGCTGCGCGACTCGGATCACAGCTTCCGGGTGGGTCCCGTAAGCCGCCGTGTTGTACAAGATCGCGAATTTCATCGCGCATGCACCGTCACCTAGCGTGCAGCGTCGGTCGAAGACGGCGTATTCCGTCAATGGGGCAGGCCAGGTCCGAGATCCTGCGGCGGCCCGCAAGCCGATCGGCTCACGACCACGAGGACCTCCTACAAGCAGACCTTCAACTCCCTTCCACCCCGCCCGGTAAGCGTTCCCTCTGCAGGCTGGCCTGGGCGATGCGCGCGGCTCGCGGGAGTTTGAGTGCGTTTACGTTTCAATCCGGTGATATTCGGACGCGGCCGACGTCCGCGGGCCGTCTCCGGTGTCACAGACTGCCGGGCTGTCTCGTCTTGGTTACGAGGGCCAGTACCGGATGAGGAGTGTGACGTTGTGCGAGTGTTCGTGGCAGGCGGGACTGGGGCTATCGGGCGTCGTCTGGTGCGGCAATTGGTGGCCCGTGGCCATCAGGTGACGGCAACGACGACGAGCGCGGGCAAGTTAGGGTTGCTGGAACAACTCGGCGCGGAGGGCGTCGTGATGGACGGGCTGAATATGGCGTCGGTGGGCGAGGCGGTGGCCGCGGCTCGGCCGGACGCCATCGTGCACGAGATGACGGGCCTTTCCGTGGCGCGCAACGGTAAGCCCAACTTCAGGCACCCCGAGCGGTTCGCCGCCTCCACCAACCGGCTGCGCACCGAAGGAACGGATCACCTGCTGGCCGCCGCCGAGGCGAGTGGCGTCTCGCACGTCGTCGCGCAGAGCGTCGCCACCTGGACCGAAATCCGCGATGGTGGACGAGTAAGCGAGGAGGACCCGCTGCCGTCGGAGGAGGTAGGGCCGAAGATGCGTGGGGTTGTTGAGGCGCTCCGCCACGTCGAGGACGTTGCCGTCAAGGCTGGTGGCGCAGCCCTGCGATACGGTGCGTTCTACGGGCCGGGCGCCACCGATGACCTGGTCGAGCTCGTGCGCAAGCGGCGATTCCCGCTTGTCGGGGGTGGCACCGGCTACTTCAATTGGGTGCATCTCGACGACGCGGCGAGCGCCACCGTCCTGGCCCTGGAGCAGCAGGCGAAGGGCGTCTTCAACATCGTCGACGACGAGCCTGCCCAGGTCCGGGAGTGGCTGCCGTATCTCGCCGAGAGTGCAGGCCTGAGGCGGCCGATGCGGCTGCCCAAGTGGGTGGCTCAGCTGCTGGCCGGGGAAATGGTGAAAATGGTGACCGAGGGATGCGCCTTTTCCAACGCCAAGGCCAAGCGCGAGCTCGGCTGGGAGCTGCGTTATCCGTCGTGGCGGCAGGGTTTCAAGGAAGAATTCGCATGACCCAAGGCGAGGAGTTCGAGGAGCTGCGGCCACTCCTGTTCGCGATCGCCTACCGGATTCTCGGCAGCGTGGCCGAGGCCAAGGACGCCGTCCAGGAGACCTGGCTGCGCTACGAGGCCTCCCCGACACAGCCCACCTCGACCAAGGCCTTCCTCTCAGCTGTGGTCGCGCGAGTCTCGATCGACGTGCTGCGCTCGGCGCGTGTCCGACGGGAGACGTACGTCGGGCACTGGTTCCCCGAGCCATTGCTCACTGACCCCTACGAGGATCCGGAGCGGTCGGCGGAGCTGGCGGACTCGGTGTCGATGGCGGCCCTGTTGCTGCTCGAGCGGCTGACCCCGCTCGAACGGGCGGTCTTCGTGCTGCGGGAGGTGTTCGGATTCGGCTTTCCCGAGGTTGCAGCTGCCGTCGGGCGGTCGGAGGCGGCGTGCCGCCAGCTCGCGGCCCGGGCGCGACGCCACATGGATGCCGGACGCCCCCGCTTCGAGGCCGACCGCCGAGAACGCGAGGAACTGGCCACGCGGTTCTTCGATGCGCTCCGCGATGGCGACATCGACGAGCTGAGGGAGCTGCTCGCCGCCGACGTCCAGCTGGTCGCGGATGGGGGAGGCAAGGCGCCCGCGTTTGCCAGGAGCGTGATCGGTGCCGACAACGTGGCCCGAGTGCTCGCCTTGAACTTCCCGGTGCTCGTCAAGATCGACGCGAAAGTGGAGCCATGCGAGTTGAACGGCCACCCGGGTGCGATCCTTCGCGATCGGGACGACAAGGTCCTCGGCACGTTGACGCTCGACGTGCTTGGCGGCCGTATCCAGACGATCCGGGCGGTAGCTAACCCAGACAAGCTCGGGCACATGGGCCCCGTGGCAGACGCTTGGGCGATCGCCCGCGAGGTGAAGCAGGCTCGCCGACCCAGGGACTGAGCCCCCGCACTCAACTCGGCACGAGCGGATCGCGGCATGGTCTGGCGCTAGCGCCGACAGCGGCAGATCCGGACGTTCGGTAGTGGCCGCCGAGGACCGACAGGCGGGGTTGCCTGCCGCCTTCCCATGGTCTCCCTCCACCGCGACCGGATGGCCCAGTTCCGGGGGTTGTGTGTCGGCTTCCTGTTCGGCCTTGTCGGAGGCCCCCCGCAGGTCGCGAAGCACCTGCAGTACTCGAGTTGAGCCCGCGGAGAGAGAATGGAGTTGCTCATCGGCTCTGCGAGGAGACTACGTGGTGCTCGACGAAATGTCGGCCGTGGTCGACCGCAAGAGAAATGCCCCCGCGATCTCTGTTCGGGGCCTGGGCAAGCGTTTTGGCGACCGGGTTGCGTTCGATGACGTGTCTTTCGACGTCGGGTATGGCGAGGTGTTCGGCTTCCTCGGGCCGAACGGTGCCGGCAAGACAACAACGGTGCGGACGCTCGGCACTCTGCTCGCACCGAGTTCGGGCTCGGCGACTGTCGCCGGGATCCCGTTGAAGCCGGCGAATGTGGTGGAGATCCGCCGCAGGATCGCCATCATGCCCGAGTCGCCGGGCCTGTATCTGCGGCTGAGTGTGGGCGAGAACCTGCGGTGCTTCGCGGACCTCTATGAAGTGGCCGACCCGTCGGATCGCATCGATCAGGTGCTGCGGGCCGTCAACCTGGTCAGCCGGGTACGAGACGCCTGCGGCACGTTGTCCAAGGGCCTGCGGCAGCGGGTGGCGCTAGCGAGGGCGCTTCTGAGCGACCCGGAGGTGCTGTTCCTGGACGAGCCGACCGCGGGACTGGATCCGGCCGCGGCGCGCGACGTGCATGACTTGATCGACGGGCTGCGTCAGGGCGGTACGACCATCTTTCTGACCACGCATCGTTTGGAGGAGGCCGAGCGGCTCTGCGACCGCGTGGCGATTCTGAGCACGACGTTGCGCACAATCGGTCGACCCAACGACCTGCGCGACCGGCAGTTTGAGCGGGCCTTGACGATCAGGACCGTCGAGCCGCTTCCTGACCCGGAACACGTCTTCGCGGGCCTGCCTGCCGTCAAGGGCTGGCGCCAGGACGGTCTGGCCGGGTACGTCCTCGCCGTTTCCGACGGCGCCGTTGCGGCGCCGAGTGTCGCGCGGGCCTTGGTGGACGCGGGAGCAGACGTGCTGTCGATCAGCCCATCGCGCCATTCGCTGGAGGACGTCTACCTCAGGTTGATCGATGAGGACCATGAGGCGGACCCGAGATGAGGCTGCACACGCGGCGCGTCCGAGCCATCGTCCGCAAGGAGCTGAGTGAGTACCGCCGCAACACCAACATCATCCTCGCCATCGCGATCCTCCCCCTGATCTTCCTCATCCAGCCGCTGGTCCAGGTCTTCGCGTTGCCGACCTCGGCTTCGGTGCCGCTGCGCCACGAGCACGTCCTGCTTTATATGCTGGCCATCCCAGTCCTCGTGCCCGTCACACTCGGCGCCTACTCGATCGTGGGGGAGCGCCTCCAGGGCACCCTCGAGCCGGTGCTCGGCACGCCAATTCGGCGGGACGAACTCCTGCTCGGGAAGGCCCTCGCGGCGTTCCTGCCGTCCGTCTGCGTCGCCTACGCAGTCTTCGCACTCTTCGTGGCCGCGGTGGAGCGATTCGCACGGCCGGGCGTGGCGTCCGCGCTCATCCAAGGCCCGGAGCTGCTCGCCCAGCTCCTGTTCACCCCCCTCCTCGCCGCCTGGTCCATCTGGGTAGGCATCGCCGTATCGGCTAGGTCGAGCGACCCCCGCAACGCAGCACAGGTCTCCCTTCTGATGAGCCTCCCCACGGTGGCCGTGACCACCCTTGTCGCCTTCAACGTCATCCCGGCCACCCTCGGCGTGGCACTCGGACTCGGGACCGCCCTGCTATTCCTCGTCGGCCTCGGCTGGCGGGTTGCCTCGGCCATCTTCGACCGCGAACGACTCATGACAAGCGCCACGTAGGCGCGGCCCGACATCCTTGTTTCGGCATGAAGGCGCCCTGATCTCGGCACGAACGGATAGCGGCATGTGGGGACGTTGCCGGTAGTTCGAAGAGACAGTTCTGCGCGCAGTGCTGTGACCCGACCGTCTCCCGCAGTACGGGTTGTCGCGGCGCGCGGATTCACGGCTGACCGCCTACCATGCCGAGATTCGGGGGTGTCGCCTCCCGGTCCGCGATGGCACCCCTCACCAGGCGGGTCCATGCTGGTGACACGCCCGGTGGTCCAGCACCTGACGGGCCTAGGAGGAGCCATGAGCCGATTCCGTCTCGGTGCCCGCGCGGACAGCGACCCCGGCGATGGCGGCCGACAGGAGGATGAGGAGGTTCGCCACTACCGGTTTCTGCTGCGCACGGCGCCTGCGGAGGCCCTCGAGGCCGCCCACGCCAAGGCGCTTGCCCAGCTGTCGGCGACCGCACGGTCTGACCTGCCGACACCAGCGAACCGCGGCATGGTCGGGCGGTCGCCCGCAGCGCGGCAGGTGCGGGCGTTGCGAGGCTCAGCCGATGCGCTCGGCCAGCGAGACGATGATTCCTTCCGGCCCCCGGACATAGGCCATCCGCCAAGCGCCCTCGTACTCTCCGATGCCACCGACCAGTCCGTAGCCTTCGGCCGCTGCCCAATCGACAGCCGCCTGCAGGTCGTTGACCTCGAAGGCCACGTTGCGTAATCCCAGCTCGTTGGCCATGGCGGCCGGTGAGCCCGGCACGGAGTCGGGTCGCACGAAGCTCGAGAGCTCCAGGCGGGTGCCATCGTCGGGCGGCTTCAGCATGACGATCTCGGTGCGGGAGTCGGGAATCCCGCAGACCGTGTCCAAGAACTCGCCCTCGACGAACGTCCTGCCCTCGACCTCTAGGCCCAGGGCCACGAAGAAGGCGGTCACGACGTCGAGATCTGCGACCGTGAGGCCGACGTGGTCGAAGCGTCGTACATGTGACATAGGCCCGTCCTCCCGTCGTCATATCGACCGGGCATCCGCCACGGTAGGCGTTCTCAGTACGTCTCGTTGCGGGACCTCGGCAAACGCACACTATCAGCGGCATGAGCGTGCGTTCGTTGGCATGATGCCGACATGCCCGACACCGACGTGACGATCTCGCTCACTAGCGACGAAGCACTGATCTTGTTTGAAGTACTCCACCGCTGGGAGGACGAGGAGCGCGTAAGCGCACCGAGTCACCAGGCGGAACAGGTCGCGCTCTGGAACTTGTCGGCGCTCTTGGAACGGGAATTGCGGGGCCCTTCAAGCTAGAACACATCACCGGCAGCAGTCCGGGCCTTCATCGCTGATAGCTGCTCGCATCGACGAGAGTCAAGACGCCGAGCACCGTTCCGCCCGGAGAGATCGTCGCGCGGGACGCGCAGGTGGAACCCATCCGGCACATCCGGCTCTGCCGCGATGAGGTCGCTCATGCCGATGAGCGGACGGTCATTCGCTCGGTGCGAGCCGAGCCCTCGCGTCCGTCACCAGGTCGGCATAGCGCGGATTGATGAGTTGTCGCACCCACACCCGTCACACCTACGACGGGACACGATGAGACGGAAGGATGACGCGATGAGTGCGGACACGCGGCTGGAGGTGCTGGGCGTGAACGGGCTGGGCGGGAGCGGGCTGGGCGAAGTCGATGAGCCGGCGTTCTCGGGGCTGGCGGAGTGGCACCGGCGGGAGCTGCACGTGCACTGCCCCCGGATGTTCGGGTCGTTCGAGGACGCCGAGGACACCGTGCAGGAGACGTTCCTCCGTGCCTGGCGGCGGCGGGAGACCTTCGAGGGGCGGTCGACGTTGCGGGCCTGGCTGTACCGGATCGCCACCAACGCCTGCCTGGACCTGCTCGCCAAGCGCCGCCCGGAGCCTGCGACCGGCGGCGAGGTGCCGTGGCTGCAGCCCTACCCGGACCGGCTGCTCGACGAGCTGCCCGCGGGCGACGCGGACGAGCCGGAGACCGTCGCCGTCGCGCGGGA
>JBKOUS010000038.1:0-6374 GCA_046723505.1 Actinomycetota bacterium | reverse complement strand
ACGGTCCTGCTGATCCGCCACGGCCGAACTTCGGCCAACACCGCCGGGGTTCTCGCCGGGCGTGCATCGGGGATCGGGCTCGATGCTGCGGGTGCCCAGCAGGCAGCCGACCTGGCGAGCCGCCTCGCCAGTGTGCACCTTCGGGCCATCGTCACTTCACCACTACGCCGCTGCCGCCAGACGGCCCAGGCGCTGATCGCCGCACAGTCGGACAGCTGCGTGTATGCCGTCGACCAGGGCCTGGTCGAATGTGGGTACGGCGAATGGACTGGCAGGTCACTGCGGGAGCTCAGCAAAGACAAGCTGTGGAGCGCGATCCAGCAGCAACCCTCAGCCGTCCGGTTTCCCGGCGGGGAATCAATGTCGGAGATGTCCACCCGAGCCATTGCCGCGGTGCGTGCCTGGAACAGGCGAATCGAGGCTGAGCACGGGAGCGACGCCGTGTGGGCTGCGGTTTCGCATGGCGACCTGATCAAGGCAATCCTGGCGGACGCGCTTGGCATGCACCTGGACAGTTTTCAGCGGATTGTCGTCGACCCGGCGTCCATCTCGATCGTTCGCTACACCGCAGCCCGCCCTTACCTCATCACCGCCAATTCCACGACAGTCGATCTAGCCAGCTTCTTGTCGCCTCCGCCCAAGAGAGCGCGCTCGAGGCGGAAGTCGCCGAATGACGCGCCCGTGGGAGGTGGCTTGGGGGCGGCGGACGTGTCCGCGCCATCCTGACCGTGACGTCAAACACGTCTATTTGGGAGCGCGTTGCCGGACTGACTTACCCTGTTACGCATGGCGATTCTGGTGCACCGCTACGACGCGCCCGATCGATTCGTGGCAGGGACAGTTGGTCAGCCCGGTGAACGGGCGTTCTTCCTGCAGGCCAGAGAGGGGAATCGCATTACCAGCGTGGCCTGCGAGAAGCAGCAGGTCTCGGTGCTGGCCGAACATCTGGATCGGGTGCTTGACGAGGTACTGAGGCGAAGTGCAGGCGACATCGACGTACCGCCGGCATCGGTCAAGGCGCGGGATACCGATCCTTTGGATGCGCCGATCAACGAGGAATTCCGAGTCGGCACCATGACCATCGCCTGGGATCCAAGCATTCACCGCATCATCATCGAGCTGTTCTCCAACGTCGATGTCGAGGAGGAGAGTACGCCGGAAGCACCGGCATCCACAGAGGAGTCCGACGAGATCGAGGCCGACGAGGTCATCGTGGTCAAGCTCACTCCCTCGTATGCGCGGGACTTTGTGGCGCGTGCTCAAGCCTTGGTGGCCGCTGGCCGACCATCATGTCCGTTCTGCCTGCAGCCGATGGATCCACATGGGCACATTTGCCCGCGTGCCAACGGTTACCGTCGGCCGCTGTTCGACTGATTCGTGCTTTGACAGCCGATGATCTTGGTCGCCTGAGCGAGGACGGTGACGCTCGACCGCTTCATCACGCGCTGACGGTGGAGCTGGGGCAGGCAGAACTGCAGATTACCGGCCGCCTGCTGCAAGCGTCGAACGCCACCTTCTTGGCCGAGCTAGAAGTGGACGGCGAACCCGTCGAGTGCGTCTACAAGCCGCTGGAAGGAGAGCGTCCGCTCTGGGATTTCCCGCACCGCACTCTCGGCCTCCGGGAGGTGGCCGCGTACGAGGTATCCCGGATCGGCGGCTTCGATTGCGTGCCGGTCACGGTGCTTGCCGACGGGCCTTTCGGGCCGGGGTCTCTTCAGGTGTGGGTCGACGTCGACGAGGCGGCCACCAACCAGCTCGTCGATCTCGTTCCAAGCTCGGCCGTACCCGAACATGGCTGGTTTGCGTCCGTGGAAGGCCTTGATGCGAACGATCGTCCAGTGTCGGTGATCCACGCCGATGTCGCTGACCTCCGGCTGCTCGCCGTCTTCGACGTGTTGATCAACAACGCTGATCGCAAGGGAGGTCACATTCTCTCCAGCGCCGGGCGAGTGTTCGGGGTTGATCATGGTGTGAGCTTCCACACTGATCACAAACTGCGGACGCTGCTGTGGGGGTGGGCTGGGGCGGAGCTGAGCCTGCGAGAGCTGGCCGCCGTACGAAAAGCTCGGGACGAGGCGCCCGAACAGCTCGGCACACTGCTCAGTGATCGAGAGATCGCGGCGTTGGTTCATCGCGCAGACCTGCTGCTCAGCCGACGCCGGCTGCCCCGACCCCGCGGCGAATGGCCATCGATCCCATGGCCCCCTTTCTGAGCAATCGGCCGACTCGCACCCGGATAGGGTGACGCCATGCAGGCTTGGAGCTCTCGCCCGGTGCCTTCGCTGCCGCAGTCATCGGCCGCTCCTCCGCTGCAGGCATTCGACACCGCCAGCCAACGGCTGGTGGATATCGGCCCGGCCACCGGAACAGCAGGCATCTATGTCTGCGGCATTACGCCCTACGACGCGACGCACATCGGGCATGCGAACACCTACGTCGCCTTCGATCTGCTCAACCGCGTCTGGCGTGACCGCGGGCTCCAGGTCAATCACGTCCAGAACATCACCGACATTGATGACCCGCTGCTGGAACGTGCCGCCGCTACCGGCACCCACTGGGCCGCACTCGCAGAGCAGCAGACGCGGCTCTATGGCGAGGATATGGCGGCACTCAATGTCCTGCCTCCGCGGCACTACGTGGGAGCTGTCGAGTCGATGCCGTTGATCGTGGACCTGATCGAGCAATTGCAGCGGGATCAGGCCGTCTATCCAGTGCACGACAGCGAGTTCGAGGACCTGTACTTCGCACAGGCGAGTGACTCGGAGTTCGGGTCACTCGCCCACCTTTCGGAGGACAAGGCTATTGCGATCTTCGCTGAGCGCGGCGGTGACCCGGATCGTCAGGGTAAGAAAGCTCCCTTGGACTGCCTGGTCTGGCGCCACGCACGGTTGGGCGAGCCGAGCTGGGAATCTGGGCTGGGCGCCGGACGGCCTGGGTGGCACATCGAATGCACCGCTATCGCCCTCGACCGGCTCGGTGCCGGCTTCGACGTGCAGGCCGGTGGCAGCGATCTGATCTTCCCGCACCACGAGATGTGCGCGGCGCAGGGTCGAGTGGCCTCCAACCAGCCGTTTGCTCAGGCGTACCTGCATAGCGGCATGGTGGGCCTGGATGGCGAGAAGATGTCGAAGTCCAAGGGCAACCTGGTGTTCGTGTCCTCCTTGCGGGCATCAGGCGTCGACCCGATGGCGATCCGGCTCGCATTGCTTGAACATCATTACCGTGACGATTGGGATTGGACTGATGAGTTGCTGGTCTCAGCCCATAGCCGTCTCAGCCTGTGGCGCGAAGCAGTCCGGCTCACGGCCGGTCTGAATGCCGACAATGTATTGGCCGCGGTGCGTGCGGCCCTTGCACATGATCTTGATGCGCCGGCCGCGCTGGCTGCGGTGGATTCCTGGGCAGCAGCCTCGGTGACGATCGACAGTGACGATGCCGACGCACCGGCGCTGGTTGCACATGTCTGCGACGCCCTTCTCGGCGTAGCCCTCTGATCACACCCCACTGACAAGTCGGAGTAAAGTGAGCCCGACGAGTTGAGAACTCGCGCGTGTACCGGGGTCGGTGCAAGTCCGAACCGGCGGTGACAGTCCGCGACCCCTCTGCCTCCAGCAGAGGGCTGATGTGGTGTAACTCCACAACCGACGGTGAAAGTCCGGATGGGAGGTTCACGCGAGCTTCATCGGCGCGCAAGTGCTGCGCGTCAATGTGGGCTCTCCACCCCGGCATTCGTGCGACCGGATGAGTGGAGGGATCAATGGATCTCCAAGAAGTACTCCTGCGGTTGCTGAAGGCCGAACTCACTATCGGTTCGAGCGTCATTCTGTGGCGGGAGATCATCGGTAACGGGTTCGGATTGGCAAGCGCTTTGCTGGGAATGTGGCGTAAGGTCGCCGCCTGGCCGGTCGGCATCGTGGGCAATGTGCTGCTGTTCACGGTTTTCGTCGGCACCGCCATCGGGGGCCCGTTCGACACCCCGCAGAAGCTGGATCTGTGGGGCCAGGCCGGCCGGCAGATCTTCTTCATCATTGTCAGCGTCTACGGCTGGGTGCGCTGGTATCAGTTCCGGAAGTCACACGCCGAAGAAGGCGTCGGGGTACGGCCGAAGTGGGCCGGTGCGAGCGGGCGCATTCAGCTGCTCATTGGTGCCCTGGCTCTGACCACGATCTTCTACTTCGTGCTCAAGGCGCTGGGTTCCTGGGGACCCCTGGCTGATGCCTGGATTCTGACTGGTTCCATCCTGGCCACGTACGGGATGGCACGCGGCTGGGTGGAGTTCTGGCTTATCTGGATCGCGGTTGACTTGGTAGGCGTTCCGCTGCTGCTGAACGCCGGTTACTATCCGTCGGCGATCATGTACATCGTCTACGGCGCGTTCTGCATAGTCGGCTTCATCACGTGGCTACGGATCGAACGTCGGGAGCGGGCCGAAGTTGCTCCTAGCGTCGCCTCCCCAGCGGTGGAAACCGTCGGCTGAGCATGCACTGACTTGTCAGAACTGAGAACTGCTATGACGCGTCTCAGTTCTGACAAGTCGGGCGAGCCACGACACTAGGCTGACCGCCGTGACCGCGCCGAAGTCCTTTGACAGCCTTTTCGCTGAGCTCTCTGCAAAGGTTGCTGCTCAGGACTCGAATTCCTCTACGGTTGTCCGGGTCGAGGCCGGCGTGCACCAGATCGGTAAGAAGATCGTCGAGGAGGCGGCTGAAGTCTGGATGGCAGCGGAGTTCCAGTCCAAGGACCAGGCGGCCACTGAGATCAGCCAGCTGCTGTACCACATCCAGGTGTTGATGCTGGCCCTTGATCTTGACCTCGGAGATATCTACAGCCGCTTGTGACCCTCCACCTAAGATGAGGGCCGTGAATTCGACCCTGCCTGGCATGGAAAAGCCAATGATCAAGGTGGCCGTGCCTAACAAGGGCTCATTGTCCGAACCGGCCGCGGAGATGCTGCGCGAGGCTGGTTACGCCCAACGATCCGATGGGGAACTAGCGCTTCTCGACGAAGTCAACGGTGTCGAGTTCTTCTATCTGCGGCCTCGCGACATAGCCGTCTACGTAGGGGAAGGCACTCTCGACGTCGGCATCACTGGCCGGGATATGTTGCTCGATTCGGGTGCGCACGCCACTGAGGTGATGCCTCTCGGTTTCGGCCGCAGCCGGTTCCGCTTTGCGGCGCCGCAGGGTAAAGCGATGTCTGTGGACCAGCTACATGATCTTCGGCTGGCGACGTCGTACCCGGGACTCGTTGCGTCCTACCTCGAGGATCACGGCGTCACCACCCGGCTTATTGCCTTGGACGGCGCCGTCGAAACCGCTATCCGGCTCGGGGTCGCCGATGTCATTGCCGATGTAGTCGAGACCGGGACCACTTTGCGTCAGGCAGGTCTGGAGTTGTTCGGCGATCCGATCTTGCACTCCGAAGCGATATTGATCCGCCGTACCGGCGCGGAACCGCCATCCGGCTTGGACCAGCTGGAACGCCGGCTCAACGGAGTCCTGGTTGCCCGCAACTACGTGATGATGGACTACGACGTCACCGACGACCTGGTCGTGGAAGCCTGTGCGATCACGCCTGGGCTTGAGTCGCCCACGGTCTCTCCCTTAGCGAAGGAAGGGTGGCGGGCGGTTCGGGCCATGGTGCCGCGTGCGGATGCCCAGCAGATCATGGACGACCTGTGGGCCTTGGGTGCACGCGCGATTCTGGTTACCGACATTGCCGCATGCCGCATCTAGCGTCGTGACCAGTGGCTGACCACGGTCTCGACCAAAGCGTCTACGTCGCGAGACCCCGCCGGGTGCGGGTGATAACGATCATCGCAACCCTTGCTCTCTGCCTGCTGACCGCGATCGGCTGGTTCTTGTTGCCGGCGGAGATTCGGGCGCTGTTCACACTGTCCCAACGACTGACCCTGCTCGGCGTTCTGGCGCTGCTGATCGTGGGGATGTTGGCTCTGGCGAGCAGCTACGTCCGCGCTGACCCGAACGGCCTTCGGATCCGCAACGGCCTACGGGTTCATACTGTGCCCTGGGGGCGCGTCCACAAGATCATCCTGCGCCCCGGCGACCCGTGGGCTCTGCTGCTGGTCACGCCCGAAGATGGTCGGCCCTTCGTGGCCGAGCTGGATGCCGAGAGACGCCAGCTGATGGGCATTCAGGCGGTGGATGGCCCACTTGCCAAGGCTGCGGTGAACGAGCTTCGGGTACGCCACCGCCGTTTCCTGGAAGCCCATTAACTACTTCGACCTGAAATAGTCTGCCGCGGTCTGATTGGGTCTGTCCGCGCGGCTGTTGGCGTGTACGGGGACTGGGCGCGCGAGGGTGCCCTGGGTGCGGTCAGCTGGCTAGAGCGCTGATCTTGACCAGGTTGTGGG
>JBKOUS010000003.1:0-9676 GCA_046723505.1 Actinomycetota bacterium | reverse complement strand
GTTGAGTCGGGCACCGGCTTGGCCGGTGCCGGATCCCGGCGTGCTCGCAGGCTCCGATGGCGAGGCAACTGCGGTCGGGCTCGTCGTAGGACTACCTATCGACGCAGTACCATGCGCCGTCGGCCGCTGGAGTCCAGGTATCTCACCGCCTGTTGTATGGCAGCCGGCTGGCACGAGGACGAGAATTGTGAGCCCCACAACCATCTGGGTTCTAGCACCAACGACCAGCCGATGCCATGACCACCACCGGCGGAGTAAGGAGGCCTGGTTTTGCGGTGAGTGCGCAGGCCCGTACGGCGGAGGCGGCACGGGGGAGAGCATAAGGTGATCCGGGTGAGTCCGCTGCCTGTCGTCCCTGATCTGCCGCAGCCGGGTCGCACTCTGGTCGTCGGTGTGGTGAACGTAACACCAGACTCCTTCTCTGACGGCGGCCAGTGGTTCGACCCTGCTGCAGCGATCACCCACGGCTTGGACCTGCTAGCCGAAGGCGCCGACATCATTGATATCGGTGGCGAGTCGACTCGACCAGGTGCGATTCGGCCAGAGGTTTCGGAGGAGTTACGCCGAGTACTACCCGTGATCCGCGAATTGGCTGCCGCCGGCGCCTGCGTCAGCATCGACACGATGCGTGTCGCAGTCGCCGCACCGGCGATCGCAGCCGGCGCACGTCTGGTAAATGACGTCTCCGGTGGCAAGGCCGATCCGGGAATGCTGGCGCTCGTTGCCGAATCCGGAGTCCCTTTTGTCTGCATGCACTGGCGCGGGCATTCCGAGGACATGCAGAGCAAAGCCTCGTACGCCGACGTGGTGACTGAGGTCATTACCGAGTTGCGCACCCAGCTCGATGCGGCCACTCGAGTTGGGGTAGCGCCTGACAAGTTGATCATCGATCCCGGGTTCGGGTTCGCCAAGACCGGGGAGCACAACTGGCAACTGCTGCAACGGCTCGAGGAGTTCGATGTCCTGGAGCGGCCGATGCTCGCCGGCGTCTCCCGAAAGACGTTTCTAGGCCGGCTGCTCGCCGGTGCTGACGGCAGCGCGCGGCCTCCCAAGGAGCGAGACGACGCCACAACCGCGCTCACCGCGGTGCTCGCGTTACGCCGGATTTGGGGGGTCAGGGTGCACTCGGTCCGTGCGAGTCGTGACGCCATTGCCGTGGCCCAGCGCTTGCTATCACACTGAACCGTATGTTCGCGAGCGTCGGGTAGAGCGGGCGCCGCTGCTGTCTGGACGATCGAGCAGGCACGGTGGGTAACAAGCCTGTCAGCAGGGTTGTCGAGGAGCCCTCCGTGCCTGCGAGGAGGAAGAGAGCAGCTTCCAGCGGCCGCTCGGGCGCGAGCGAACATAGACAATTGCCAGGTCGGATAGGGTCGCATGCGTCAGGAGGTGATATGGCGGCACACGCAGTCGTAGACGCGGGGCCCCAACCCGATGCGGGCGGCCGCGATCGGATCAGCCTGACTGGAATTACCGCCTTCGGCCACCATGGCGTTTTCGACTTCGAGCGCCAACAGGGCCAACCATTCGTTGTCGATGTGAGCTGCACCCTCGATCTCTCCTCAGCAGCGAGCGCTGATGATCTTGAGCAGACGATCGACTATGGTGCTCTGGCCCGGGCGGTTGCGGCAGACATCGAACGGGACCCGCTGAACCTCATCGAAGCCCTTGCCGACAGAATTGCGATGACGTGCCTGCGTTATGAGGCCGTCCAGTGCGTTGAGGTCACCGTGCACAAGCCGCAAGCGCCGATGCCGGTCGACGTTGCCGATGTAGCGGTCACGCTGACAAGGAGTAAACGATGTGAGTAGCCCCAATCCTCATGCGATCGACGCAGACACCTTGAGCGGCATGAAGCCCTTGCGGAAGGTTGTATATTCCATTGGCTCGAATCTTGGCGATCGCCTCGGCAACGTGCAAGGTGCGGTCGACGCCATAAGCGATACTCCTGATGTCATCGTGGTAGATGTTTCGTCGGTATACGAGACCACGCCTGTAGGAGGACCCCCCAATAGTCCGCAATTTCTGAATATCGTGGTGGTCGCTGAAACCACGCTCGAGCCGCAGACTCTGGTGGAGCGAGCGTTTGCGATCGAGGAGGCGTTCGGGAGGGCACGTGACGGGGAGCGTTGGGGGCCGCGTACCCTGGACGTCGATTTGATCATGGTTGGGAACGCAATCGTTGACCAGGAAGACCTCAAGCTGCCGCATCCGCTCGCGCACGAACGCGCGTTTGTGCTGGTGCCCTGGTACGAGGTCGATCCGACCGCGGAGATTGTGGGCAAGGGAGCGATTGGTGACTTGCTCAGCAAGGCAGACGCGTCCGGTGTGGTCCGTCGAGATGATCTTGTGATCGATCGAGACTGAGGATCTTCGAGCTTGGCTCAGCAGCCCAGAGGCGGTTCAGTCAAACTGACACCGTTTCGTGCCCTGGTAGTGGCGGCACTCTTCGGCGGCCTGGCCGGCTGGCTGTTGGTGGTGACAGCCAACGCTTTTGACCTGATTCCGCCCGAGGTGCCGTGGACTGCGCCAATCGGTTTGATCTTGGTGGCTGCGCTGGTCGGCGCCTTGGCGTACGCGACCCATCAGCGCATCCAGGTGCGCCGTGAGCGCATCGAACCGCAGCGAGCCGTTGCCTTCCTGGTGCTGGGCAAGGCCTCCGCGCTGGCAGGCGCGCTTGTGGCGGGGGGCTACTTCGGCTTCGCGTTGATGTTCCTGACGCGGCTGGACGCGGCAGCTCCGCGTGATCGTGTGATCCGATCGGCGATAGCGGTGGCCGCCGGGATAGTCCTCTGTGTCATGGGCCTGCTGCTGGAGCGGGCGTGCAAAGTCCCCACTGAACCTGAGGAAGGTGCGGCTGCTGGCGAGGGGGACGACTTGGAGGCCGACACGCGCGACTGAGGATTGAAATCCGCGGCGGTCACTAGGCCGAGGCATATGTTGACGGGCGTGACTTCGCCAGCTGCTGCCACTCGCGGGCTCAAGGTTTCCCCACTCCAACGCACTTCGGAAATCGTTTTGGTCGCCGGCACGGTGCTGGCTGCCACGGCCGCTTCGGGTTCCATCTGGATTGTCCGCCTTGGGGTTGCCGTGGCCATTGCAACCGCCCTCGTGAGTTGTGCCTTCGCCTGGCGTGCGCTCAACACAGCCAGACGCACTCATGCACAAGCCATGCTCAAGGCCACACGTGAGCACGGTGAGGTGCTGACCGAGGAGCGGACGCGGAACGCCGCGGTGGTCGAGACCTTGAGCCTGCGGATCTCCGATGCCCGCAAGGTGATCGAGAAGCAGTGGGTGACTATTGCCCGGCAGCGGCAACAGATCACTGGCTTGCAGGACGATCGGGTCTTCCTGAGAGGTGAGGTCGAGTACCGCGACAAGATCATTTCTGGCCTACACGAGACCGTACGAGAGCGTGAAGCGGAGTTGATCGCCTTGCGTGACGAAACAGACGCCGAGGTCCATCACATGCCACGCCGGGTGCTGGCGGAGCATGAGTCGATCTCCCCCGAGCTGGATGCTGTCGACGACATGTCCGCCGACATGGCATCGACAGTCGTTGACCTCAAGATCATCGAGATGGTCATGCCCAACTATGAGGCAGACCGCCAGCTCGCGTAGAACCGGATGAGCGCGGGCTACTTGTCGAGATCACCAACGACATAGCCGATCGAGGCGAGGGTTCCCTCCAGGGCCTCGGTGCGGACCCCAACCAGTACCCGCTCCAGGGCGGAGACGTTGTTGAACGATGGCGTCCGCAACTTGAGTCGCCATGGAGTCTTCTCGCCGCGGGAAACCAGAAACACACCGGCGATACCGAGCGGTGCCTCGATCGCCAAGTACGCCTCGCCCTCCGGCACGCGGATGATCTTGCCCAGCTTCACCGAGACGGGGCCAGGGAGGTCCGGGATGCGGTCAATGCAGGCATTCATCAATGACGCGCTGACCGCCATCTCTTCAGCGAGAACTCCCAGCCGCGACTGCGCGTCGCCCGAGCGGCGTACCGGAGGAGCAATCAAGTCAGCCAGGTGGGGATAGGCCAGATAGGGCAGCTGTAGGCGTAAGTCAAGATCGACTCCACTCGCCCGGGCTGCCGGGCCGCTTACCCCAAAATGCTGGATCGTCTTGAGGTCTAGCAGGCCAACTCCCCTTGTCAGGCCAGCAAACGGCGGAGACTCGATCATGGCCAACACCGCTTCAGCCACCCTTGTCGCGTGGGTAGCGACTTGTCGTTCGGCTTGTAACCAGGCGTCGTCGACATCGACCGCCAGGCCGCCGATCCGTGTCGCCATCGGGTGAATGCGGTTTCCGGTCAGTCGCAGGGTCTGGTTACGCAGCTCCTCACGCAGTCGGCGGAGTCCAGGATCGCCGGGGATCCGATGCGGCACGTAAGTGAGAAAGCCGCAGTGGCTGAGGATGCGAGTGTGTTCGGCGAGCAGGGTACGCAGCCAGATGGCACGATCTGGAACAGCAAGTCCCATCATCTGCTCGCAGACGAGGGCGATTGCGAGTTCGCCGAAGAAGGGCGCGTGCCAGTCGTGCCGATCTGCCAACATCAGGATCTGTCGGTAGTCGCGGACCTCGAAAAGCTTCTCCGCGCCGCGATGCATTGCGCCGACCACGACCTTGGCGGTGGTGATCACGTCGTCGTCGGTCCAGACCCTGAGCTCAATGAGTCCCGCCTGACTAGGGTGTTCCGGACCGAGGTCGAGCAGGATTGTTCCGGTGGGCATCTTGGCTGGCTGGGTGGAAGGCAGCACCCCGGGAGCAAGAGATCCCACCAAGACCCGAAGCTGCTGGTGGGGCATTAGGGCGGCCCCTTGGCGTACGTTTTCGCGACCGTCATTGCAAACGCACGCTTGAAAGGCCTCTTGGACGTAGGTTCTTGCGCCTTTGGTGGGAAACGTACACGCCCAGAGTCCGATCCGCGCGAATTGATGCTCGCTTCCGGCGACTGCAGAAGCCGAACGTGAAGCGGGTATCGCATATCGCGGTTTCGTGGATCACGGTTCGCGGTCGACGACGAAGGAGCCGGATCCCAGAGAGCATCACGCGAGCGGAGCGAGCAACAAATACAGAGCGAGCAATTTAACCTTCCGGATCGGGCGCCGCCGATCTGCCGGAGCAGGTGGTGAAACGGCTTCAGCGTGTCGAGCGAGTGGTGTGATAGCTGCCGTTTCACCAGATACGACGAAGACGGCGGCTTCCAGCGCGATCCGCGCGAGCGGAGCGAGCAATTCAACCTTTCGGATCGCGCGCCGCCGATCTGCAGGAGCAGGTGGTGAAGCGGCTTCAGCGTGTCGAGCGAGTTACGTGGTAGCTGCGGTTTCACCAGATGCGACGATGCCTGCGGGTTCGCGCGCGATCAGCGCGAGCTGAGCGAGCAATTTAACCTTCCGGATCGTGCGGCGCCGATCTGCAGGAGCAGGTGGTGAAGCGGCTTCGGCGTGTCGAGCGAGTTGGGTGGTAGCTGCGGTTTCACCAGGTGCGACGTAGACGGCGGCTTCGAGCGCGATCCGCGCGAGCGGAGCGAGCAATTCAACCTTCCGGATCGCGCGGCGCCGATCTGCAGGAGCAGGTGGTGAAGCGGCTTCAGCGTGTCGAGCGAGTTACGTGATAGCTGCCGTTTCACCAGATGCGACGAAGACGGCGGCTTCGAGCGCGATCCGCGCGAGCGGAGCGAGCAATTTAACACTGCAGCAGCCACCAATGTGAGCCCCACACATATTGGGAGCTGAGAGCTGAGTGCTGGCTTCGCCGACCAAGATCAAGGAGCGGATCGGGATGGGTCTCCGCCTGCAGCAGCTCAGGTACGACCTCGCTCTGCAGACCGCAGAATTCAGTGGTTGCACCCACCTGCTCACCGGCGGCACGTACCGCGTCGATCGCGACATGCGCGGTCAGGTTGACGCTCGACCCGGGTGTCGGCTCAAGCGCCCGACCTTCGCGGTAGGCAGCGAGCGAACCGCTCACCGGGCGGCGGCCGGCAGTGTGCCCGTAGTCGATCATGACGGCACAGCCGCCCCGCTTCATGATCAACTTGACGAGCTCGACCCATGCCCGGTCCCTGGTAAGGCCGATCTCGGCACGGTCACCTCCCGGCCACCACCGGTCGGCCCAGGCAAGCTGCTCGCTCTCCAGTCGCGGCCCAGCCTGCTCCTGCCCATCATCGTTGATGATCAACTCCCGCCAGCCGTCGGCATGTCGCGCGACCACAGGACATGGCAAGTCGTCCAGCCATTCGCAGCAGATGATCATGACTGGCTCGCCCTGCGCCAGGGCGGCGCCAGCTTCGCCTGTGGTCCAGCAGCCATATCTCACGTCCCACAGGTCCTGCGCCCAGTCCACTTGCGCAGCCAAGCCTTTGGGTCGTCTTCGAAGATCAATACCCAGCAGTTGCAAATCAGGTCGGATGATGGAGAGTTCCTCCAGCAGGCGCCCATTGCCGGCACCGATATCGACCACGTGGGCGATCTCATCGTGGCGGTCGACCACGGCAGCCAGCATTTCGGCGATCAACGGCCCGCTTGTTGCTGCAGTCCGGAAATGGACGTCAGGGCTGTGAATGCGCCAGAATCCGTCGGCACCGTACGCCGATTCGACCCAGGCGTCGAACCAGGTGCGCCACCCCCGTGCAGGCGGCTCAGGGGGGCCCGCTCCCCCCGCCGACGAATGCGGGAGCATGGCCCTATGGTGCCTGATGCTGCGTCCCTGACGTCCAGCCCCGTCCAGGCAAAGTCCTTACCGTCTTTCCCCCCACTACCGCCGCTACCCTCTCTGCCGCGCCGGCTCGCCGCGGAACCGCCGGGATGGGTACGCGAGGTGGACGTCGTCGTGGTCGGATCGGGCATCGCAGGTCTGACGGCTGCACTGGAGTGCCGGGATCTCGGAACGATCATGGTCGTCACGAAGGATGAGGTGGCGGCCGGCTCGACGCATTGGGCCCAGGGCGGCATTGCCTCGGTGCAGGCCGAGGGCGACAGCATCCAACAACACATTGACGACACCCTGGTGGCCGGTGCTGGGCTCTGCATCGAGGACGCAGTTCGCGTACTGGTCACCGAGGGACCCGACGAGGTTGCCAAACTCATCCATCGAGGCGCTGAGTTTGATCGCGACCTCGCCGGTGGGCTGGAACTGACCCGTGAGGGCGGCCACAAGCGGAGCCGGATCGCACACGCCGGGGGCGACGCCACGGGCGTCGAGATCGAACGCGCACTCATTGCCGCGGTCACGGCCGACCGCGCGATCGAGATCGTCGAGCATGCATTAGTTCTCGACCTCATACCGGCCGAGCTCGGCCCCAACGAGAGGCCGGCAGTTGCCGGCGTGACATTGCATGTACTCGGGGAGGGCACTCGGGGGGGCGTCGGTGCGGTGCACGCCAGAGCGGTCGTGCTGGCCACCGGCGGCATTGGCCAGATCTACGCCGTGACGACGAATCCGCCAGTCTCCACCGGAGACGGGGTCGCTGCTGCACTCCGCGCAGGAGCCCGGTTGCGGGACATCGAATTCATCCAATTCCACCCGACCGTGCTCTATCTGGGTGCCGGAGCCCGCGGCCAACTGCCACTGGTCAGCGAGGCAGTTCGCGGGGAGGGTGGCCAGCTGGTCAACTCCCGTGGCGAACGCTTCATGGTCGGCAAGCATGAACTTGCTGAGCTCGCGCCTCGAGACGTTGTCGCCAAACAGATCATGAAAGAGATGGCGGCGGCCGGCGTTGATCATGTCTACGTCGACGGTCGGATGCTGGGTGAGGAGACCTGGCGGGTGAGGTTCCCCACTATTTGGCACAGCTGCCGCCGCGCCGGTATCAACCCGGCAACCGATCTGATCCCGGTGGCGCCGGCGTGCCACTACTTCTGTGGAGGCGTGGCGACCGACATCGATGGTGCAACGAACCTGCTGGGCCTCTACGCCTGCGGAGAGGTGGCTTCGTCTGGCGTACATGGAGCCAATCGGCTGGCCTCGAACTCGCTGCTGGAAGGGCTGGTCTTCGCTCGTCGGATTGCGGTGCAGCTGCAAGACCAGCGGCCACCGCGCCGACCTCCGGCGCTGGATCGTCGGCCCCCAGGACTCATCGATCGATCGGTGGTGCCTGCATTGCAGCAGGCCATGAGCCGTCACGCCGGGGGGCTGCGGCACGCCGCTGGACTTGATATCTGCGCTGAGGAGCTGGCCGAGCTGGCACGACGAGCTGGCGCGGAGCCTGGTCTGGAGTCCTGGGAGGCAACGAACCTGATGACCGTAGCGGCAGCCGTTGTGGCCTCTGCTCGCCTCCGTGAGGAATCACGAGGAGCTCATTGGCGGGATGACTTCGAGGACCGTCGCGAGTCCTGGCGGGGCCACCTCCTCGTCGAACATGATGATCAGCAAGGCCTGCGGCATCACTTCGTGCCGGCCTTGCCCGCGAGCCCGGACAGGCACCCGGACCTTTGATGATGTGGACCACGCGGACCGACGTTGAGGGCCTCGTCACAGCTGCGGGACTCGACCTGGCTGCTGTGTCGTTGATCATCTCCGAGGCACTTGAGGAGGATGTGGGCGGCCGTGGTGTGCTGCCGCCAGGCGCCGGCGCCGGACTCGACGTCACCTCTTATGCGACGATTCCGGCAGCCCAGACCGCGCACGGTGAGTTCGTGGTACGCGAACCGGGCACGGTTGCTGGGCTGCCAGTAGCCGCGTACGCAGTGGCAACGGTCTGCGCACCGGCCGGCGAGTTCGAACTTATCCTGCATGCAGCCGACGGTGATCGTGTGGCGCGCGGCGATGTGCTCATCTCGATCACCGGCAATGCACGTGCGCTCTTAACTGTTGAGCGAGTTGCTTTGAATTTGATCACCATGATGTCGGGTGTGGCCACGGCCACTCGCGCCTGGGTCGACGCGCTCGCCGGAACAAATACCCTGGTTCGCGACTCACGTAAGACTCTCCCGGGCTTGAGAATGCTGCAAAAGTACGCGGTCCGGGTTGCCGGTGGTATCAATCACCGGATGTCATTGGCTGACGCGGCGCTGATCAAGGACAACCATGTGATCGCAGCCGGGGGAGTGGTAGAGGCATATCGTGCGGTCCGGCAGTCTTTTCCCGATGTTCCAGTCGAGGTCGAGGTGACTTCAGCTGAGCAAGCGCGCCAGATCGTAGCCGCGGGTGCTACCGAGGTCCTTCTGGACAATATGAGCGCTGACGCCATGGCCGGTATCGTCGCAGAGTTAGCGGATCTGGCAACTTTCGAGGCTAGCGGCGGCTTGACATTACTGAACGCAGCCGAAGTTGCCCAGACTGGAGTCAATTTCGTTGCAGTAGGAGCGATCACCCATTCCGCGCCTGCCTTAGATATTGCTCTAGATTTTTCTTCAGGAAACTGAAGAATGCGAGTAATCTCGCTCGTGTCAGGTACTTCTTCTCACTTTCAACTGGAGGAACTTATGGCGCAGCGCGTGCAGATCATTCTCGAAGACGATTACGACGGGGGAACCGCCGACGAGACGGTCACTTTCGCATTGGACGGTGCCGAGTATGAAATCGACCTGTCGTCCAAGAACGCCACGGGGCTCCGCGACGCGTTGGCCCCATGGGTTTCACACGCCCGCAAGATCGGCGGCCGGCGTAAGCGGGCAACTAGGGCAGCCGGGAATACAAGCACGAGCGACATCCGCGCCTGGGCACAAGCACACGG
>JBKOUS010000182.1:0-5961 GCA_046723505.1 Actinomycetota bacterium | reverse complement strand
GTGCCGATGCCGACCTCGGTCAGGGCCAGTGTGGCGTCGTCAGCGAGGATTCGTAGGTCGCAGGCGAGGGCTAGCTCGAAGCCGCCGCCGTACGCGTTGCCGGATACGGCGGCGATGGTGGGCTGCCGTAGCCCCGCCAGGTGATCGAACACCCTGTGTCCAAGGCGAGTCCACCGAGCCCACATGTCCAGCGGCTCCAAGACCTTGAAGCGTTTGATGTCGGCGCCGGCGCAGAAGGACCGGTTCCCGGCGGCGGTCACGAGGACGACCCGCACATTCCGGTCGGCGTCGAGCCCCATCAGGATCTGCTCGAGCTGCTCGAGCATCTCTGGGGTCAGTGCATTGTGCTTGGCCGGCCTGTCGAGGCGGATGGTAGCGACCACGTCGGTCTCAACGCTGATCTCGCCGATCTCTGGCTGGGTCAAGTTGCTCATACTGGGCCGTCGCTTGGATCGGGCGGGGTGAGGCCGTGTAACACGTGGTGGGCGCCTTTTTCGCCAATCATGGTCGAGGTGGCCATCGTGTTGCCGCTGATCAACTTCGGCATGATCGACGCGTCGATCACCCGGAGTCCCTCCATGCCGCGGACCTTGAGTTCCTGATCAACGACGGCGAGGTCATCGTCGCCCAGCTTGCAAGAGCCAACCGGGTGGTAGTCGGTTTTGGCCCACTGCTTGACATACTCGCGGATTTCCTTATCGGTCTGCACTTCAGCGGAGGGCAGAAACTCCTTGAGGACGTACGGTTGGTACGCCTTGCTACGCATCATCTCCCGTCCCCAGCGGAACCCTTCCAGCGACTTCTCCCAGTCATACGGGTCGGTGAGAAAGGCCGGGTCGATCGCAGGGGGATCATCCGGGTTGGCGGTGTGCAGGGTGACTGATCCGATGCTGCGGGGTCGCAGATGGCAGGTGTTGATCGTCATGCCATGGCCCTTGACCCGCATCCGTCCGTGGTCGATCACGTACGCCGGCAGGGCGTGCATTTGGATGTCAGGCGTGGCAACGTCTGGAGTGCTGCGTACGAACATCCCGGCCTCACAGACCGAGGCGGTGACAGGCCCGGTCCTGGTCGTGATGTACTGCAGGCCGGCGAGCACGGCCTTGTCGGGCCGGTCGGAGGCGTTGTAGCTGACCGGGCTGGTAGCGGCGGTGAGGTAGACATCCATGTGATCTTGGAAGTTCCTTCCCACGCCGGGCAGGTCGTGGGCGACCGGGATGCCGAGAGTGCGAAGCTCGTCGCCCGGGCCAATGCCCGACAGCAGCAGCAGCCGCGGCGAATTGACCGCGCCGGCGCTCAAAATCAACTCACGATCGACATGGACATGTTCCGGCTTGTCCTTGATCATCATGTCCAGACCGGTGACCCGGCCGTGCTGCACGATGATCTTGCGGCCAAGCGCGTGGGTGAGGACTGTCAGATTCTTCCGGGACCGGATCGGCTTCAGGTAGGCGGTTGCAGTGCTCTCACGGCGAGCATTCTTCTGGGTGACGTCGTACCAGCTGACGCCCTCCTGCACTGCGCCGTTGAAGTCGGCGATGAAAGGTACCCCGAGCTCCTGCGCGGCGCGTACAAAGGCCTTGCTTAACGAGTTGTGCTGCACCTGTTCGGTGACGTTCACCGCGCCGACAGTGCTGTGGTATCGGTCGTTGAGGCGCTCGTTCGCCTCGGCGCGCCGGAAGAAGGGGAGCACCTCCTCATAGCCCCAGTGTTTGTTGCCGAGCTCCGCCCAGGCCTCGTAATCCTCTTTCTGGCCGCGGATGTAGATCATTGCATTGATCGAGGTGCTGCCGCCCAGCGTGCGGCCTTGCGGGTACCACATTTCCCGGTCGTTCAGCTGCGGCTGAGGGACAGTCGAGAACTCCCAGTTGTAACGCGGGCCGCTGAGCTTGGTAAATCCAACAGGCATGTGGACCAGCGGCGACCAATCCTTGCCGCCGGCCTCGAGCAGCAGCACTGTGGTGTCCGGGTCGGCGGAGAGGCGGTTCGCTACGGCGCAGCCAGCGGCGCCGGCGCCGACGATCACGTAGTCGTAGTGCGTGGCAGGCATGATGGACGGTTCCTTCTCGGTTAGGGGACGGACTGGCGGGTAAGGGAGGCGATTCGGGACGGCTTGCGGGACAAGATCAGTCCCATTGGTTCCGGGCGGAATAATGCGGCGGACATCAACTGCAGGTCGGTGCTGACCACGAGCGGCACATCGGCCTTAGCGAGCACATCTTTTTCAAGATCGACCCCGGGGGCGATTTCGATCACTGTCAGCCCGTCCTCGGTCAGCTCGATCACGCAGCGTTCAGTGACATAGAGCACTTCTTGGCGACGCTTGCGGCCCATGTCACCGGAGAAGGAGATCTGCGCCACCTCAGGGACGAATTTGGCGATTGTGCCGTCGGAGATGATCTTGAGCTGGCCGTCTTCGACTTGGATGTTCTTCCTGCCTGCTGTGAAGTAGCCGGAGAAAACGATCTTGGGTGCGCGCGTGATGATGTCGTTGAAGCCGCCCACGCCGGCGGTCACGTGCGGCCGGGCGGGGAGGTAGGAGGCGTTGACATCGCCCGCGGCGGATACCTCCAGGAAGGACAGCATCGCCACGTCGAAGCCGCCGCCTTGCAAGAGTGTGAACTGGTCGATGCTTTGCAGCAGTGCCTCCGGGTTCAGCGCGCACCCGAACGCGAACCCCGTCGCCGGGAAGCCGCCAACGGCGCCTTGCTCGATCACCCAGGTGACGTCGTCGGCGTGTCCCTCCTCCAGCAGCACCCGCGGGATGGCGGCGGATATCCCAAAGCCGAGATTGACGATGGCGTTGACCTGCAGCTCTCCCGCGGCCCGGCGGGCGATGACTTTCTCCAGGCCAAACTCCACAGGTTCGATGTCGTCGAGGTCTCGGTGTACCTCCCCGGATAAGGCCGGGTCATAGAAGGTCTGGGTGGTTTGCATCTGATCGGGGTCGATCACAACCGCATCGACGAGAATGCCGGGTATGTGGACTGCCTGAGTAGGCAGCTGGGTATAGGACAGCCTCTTGACCTGAGCGATCACGATGCCGCCCTTATTGTGCGCGGCGTAGGCCTGGTCCAGTGCCCCGAGGGTGCTGCACTCCTCCTCATAGGAGAGGTTTCCATGAGGGTCGGCTGTCGTGGCTCGGACGATCGCGACGTCAACGTGGACCGCCGGGTAGAACAGGTAGTCGTTGCCATCAACCTGCATCAGCTGCACGAAGTCATCGGTGACGGCGTTCATCTTGGCGCCTTCGTGCCGCGGATCGGCATACGTGCCCAAGCCGACCTCGGTCAACACGCCCGGTTGCCCGGTCGAGGCGGCCCGGTGCATCTGGAACAGCACTCCGGAGGGAATGTTGAGAGCCTGAATTTGGTCAGTGTGGATCAGTTGCCGGATCAGCGGCGGGTCCAGCTTCGAACCGCCGGAGGGGTAGGAGCCGGCGAGCACTCGGCGGAGTTGCCCGGGCCGGCAGAGGTGGTCGACGCCTTTGATGCCGTACATGTCGCCGGCGGCGATCGGGTGCAGAGTCGTGAGATTCGCCGGGGAACCAGTCTCCGCGTATCGCCGCCCGATCGCCTCAAGAACGGCGTCGGGGCAGCCAAGGCCGGATGAGGACGAGATCGTGATGACCGCGGAGTCGGCGATCAGTTGGGCGGCTTCAGTGCCGGTCAGCACGGGTACGGTTCGCATAGCAGCCTGGATCCTCCGAAGGTGCGGCTCAGGGGTGTGGTTGGGGACGGGGACAGCCGCAGGTCTCCCGTGGCTGCAGCTTGGTTGGGAACTCTTCACGTACGGTTGGCTGGGTCGACCCGGCAGCCCGGTCGAGTACGAGCTGACCGGCGCGCTGTCCGGTCTTGCGGGCCGGCACAGCAACGCTGCTGAGTGACGGTCGGTTGAGGCCAGCGTCGTGGACGTCGTCGAAGCCGATCACCCGGACGTCCGATCCGATGCTGCGGCCGCTGTCGGCAATCGCGTCGAGAACGCCGAATGCAACCACGTCGCTGAAGCAGACAATTCCGTCAATTTTTGAGCCATCGCCGTCTGCGCCGTCGACGGCGGGATCCTTGGTGAGCAGCCGCAGCGCCGCCTTCCGCGCCTGCGGTCGTGCCGGCTCACACACCACCGAGTGGTCGGGGTTGAGCGTCAGACCGTGGTCGTTCAGAAATTCCGCTACGCCGCCGGCGCGCTCCTCGCGGGCCGAGGAGCCTGCGAAGCCGCCAACGAAGGCGATTCGGCGGCAACCGTGGCTGTGTAGATGCTCGGCCGCGGCGTACCCGCCATCACGGTTTTGCGCTCCGACGTAATCGACAGCCATGCCGTTCAGGCGTCGGGCCAGCAGCACCAGCGGCGTGCCGAGCAGATCCGGAAGGTCCCCGGGCGCGGTGCCATGAGCAGGTACTAGCACAATGCCGTCCACATTGCGCTCGACCAGCGATTTGACCAGGCGATGTTGTAGTGCGCGGTCCTCACCACTGACTGCCAGCAGCGGCACAGTCCCGCTGCTTGTCAGGGTGTCCTGGAGGCCGGCGGCGAACTCGGCGAAGTATGGGTTAGTGATGTTGGTCAGCACCACGCCTATGGCGTCGCTGTGCTGGGTACGCAGCGACGCCGCGGCGCGGTTGTAGACGTATCCAAGCTCGACCATTGCCTGGCGGACCCGGTCACGCGTCTTTGTGGCGACCAGCGGGCTGTTATTCAGCACCAAGCTCACCGTGGCCCGAGAGACACCGCAATGCCGTGCCACGTCCAGGAGCGTCACGCGGGCCACAGAATTCACCTCTCTGGTGTTGATTAGATCGATCTAAGGAAAGATTTAGATCGATCTAACCTGTTGTTGGAGCAAAAGTCAAGCCGAGGACCAGCTGTTGGGAAGGCACCCTGCCGAAACGGCCCATAACACGCACACTTGCTCACGGCTGGCTCTCAGAGAGGGATTCCTTGAGGGCTTGGGTGGTTTGGGTGAGGGTATAGGCGACCGCCTGGTCCCAGCCCAAGTCCGCGCCGCGGGCGCGCAGTTCCGGCGCGCGATCTTCCCCAGAGCTGCCGCCACGGTGGAAGTGATCAGCTCGGCAATCCTTGCCGAGTCGATCACATGGGCTTCGGCTGCGCCGAAAATGATCGCGGCAGCCTCAGGCTGGCTGGCGGCAAGCGTGCCCGCGATCATGTGGAGGGTGATGCCCAACCGGAGGCGGTCACCGCTCCGTTGGAGGCCGCGGATGGGTCGCGGCCGAGTTCGAGCGTGGCGGCCCGGTCGACTGATGCGCTGAATGACTTGGCCAGCAGTAGCCTGACCAGATGCCAGGCAGGTTGATGAGCATGGCCGCAAAACCCACTGAGGCCAATGAGCAGGAGGCCGAACGCATCCGCACTCGGGTGCGCCTGCTGATACAGCTGACCACCCGTCACGGTCGTTACCGGCGCGGCCTGGTCCAGGCGGCCACGAGCCTCACGCCGAACGAGGCCTCGCTGCTCGCCGATCTCGAGCGCCACGGCCTCGACGTCAATCAACTTCGTGACGTTCTTTACGGCGGGCACGTACTGGTCGACGACCCGGATCTTTACGAGCGCTGGAGGTTTCCGAAGGTCACCCGGCAGCGGCTGTCGAGCCACCATCGCACGGTGGACAAGCAGCTCTATCCGGATCTCGGCATGCACGGGCCGCTAGTGCGCGAGAAGCTGCATGGGCGGACTGCAAGCGGCACTTGGATGCAGCTGGAAAAGACCTCGGCGGCCTTCGGCGCGGGTCACCGGCTGCCTACCTGGAATGACGTGCTGCATCTTCTGGACTTCGTCGTCTACCGCGTCACCAAGCGCAACGTCGGGCCGTGGGGGCTCTCCGCGGTCACCGAGCGGCGGCCAATGTACCTCTCGCCTCAGCTGATGACGACGGTGCCGCTGCCGCACGGCACGACTCGGAAGCTGACCGCGACCCTCACCCAGCTGGACGCTGAAGATCAGGTC
>JBKOUS010000159.1:0-31593 GCA_046723505.1 Actinomycetota bacterium | reverse complement strand
GGGTACCCGGTTCAGCGCCGACTTAGCCAAGACCTCGTGGAAGGTGATGCCCGCAAACTCCGGTGTGCGTACCGACCGCACCAGATTCTGCAGCCGGTCCAGCCCTGGCAACGCGGCAGGATCACGTGCCTGGTTCGAGATCTGTTGTGCGGCCCATCGCATCGTGTTCTATTCAAACACAAATTCGATTACTGGTTCAACTCATCAACTCCACATCAATTACTTGGACCCCGCAGTATCTGCAGAGGCTGCGCAGTCCCAGTACGTGCTGCGGAGTGGCCTTGAGTTGATGTGGCCGAGCCGTGCCGCGGATCAACAGCGGGGAAGGGGCGGGCTGTAAGTCGTCTTGCCGGGCGTCGCGAGATAGTAATCAGACACGTACGCGCCGTCGTCCAGCTTGTCCCAGATCGATGTCGTGGCGACCTTGGATCCGGCGTGTTGGCAGCTCACCCAGCCAACGGCGCCGCCGGGGAGGGTGCCTGAGATGGCGTAGCGGGAGCCTGGGCCGGTGCGCTTGTTCAGTGTCGGGATGGTCACCTGGAAGGGATAGGTGCAACGCGGCAGCGGCGCGCTATAGCTCGTGTTCGAAGGCGTACTCACGTAGTAGTCGCTGACGTAGTTGCCATCGGCCAGCTTGTTCCACACAGACGTGGTGCCGATCTTGGTGCCAGCGGTCTGGCAGACGACACCCACGGTCGCACCGGGCGCGTAGGCCTGCACGATGGGAGTCGAGGTCTTCGGACCACTGCGGCCGTTGAGATTGGCCGAACTTGTGACCTGGTACGCGTAGCCGACGGTCGCCACTGGTGCATCGAACAGGTTGCTGTCAATGTTGATCTTGACGCCGCCGTACGTCTCGCCATGGTCGCCGCGGTACTGCTTCCCACGCTGATGATTGGACCACTGGACGTTAGGGATGCCAGCCCAGTCGGTCAGCGTTGAAATGCCGTCCCAGCTCGCCATCCACAGCGCGTCCGGGCGAGCGTACGCGGGCGAGATGTACGCCTCCGACAAGTGTGTGGCACCCGAAGACAGGTTGGCGTATATGCCAGCAAGGTAGCCGAGGCGGTGTAGTTCCATGGTCCAGGCGGAGATGTAAGTCAGCACGGAGGTGCGGCAAACCGGGTCGGTGGCGGAGTAGTGCTCCATGTCGCCGTAGATAGCGCTGCCCGGCAGAAAGCCGAGCGCCTGAGCTTGCAACACCGCATCCGCCGCATCGGCGGTCCCCAGGGTCGCTCCAGTGACGTCGGTGAACTTCGTCACGTCGGGCCTGCTGGTGCACGGCGCCTGGTAGCCCACGTAGATCGGAATGATCCGCCAGCCCTGCAGCGAGGCTGCCGTCACCCAGGCCGCGGTGAGATTCGGTTGGGCGCAGCTTCGGCTCACTCCGCCGATGTAGGTGCCAACGCCTTGGTAGGGCGAGGCGGTTTTCCAAGCCTGCATGGTCGCCAGGGGCGGCGCCGAGCAGGTGTCGAACGCGTACCCGGTCAGCCGCGTAGCGGATGTGCTGGTCGGATACAACACCGTGGTGGCCGGCTCGGCCGCTGCTGGCGTAATTGTCGAAGCCGTCAAAGCCGTTGCCAGCATGATGGCCGCGACGCCAATGCGGCAACGGCTCACCATGCCTCAGTGTTGAGCCTGGGCAGCGCCGGATCGAGCCCTCACCGGCCGATTGACGCGCAGTTGGTATGAAACTCAGTTCCTGGCGGCGAGAAAGTGCGCGGCCGATTGCGGCCACGATGTAGTCTCCACGCTTGGCCGCCGTTCGTTTCAAACCCGACAGTCAGGATCGAAACTCATGCCACGCGTCTATAACTTCAGCGCCGGCCCAGGCACACTACCCGAGGAAGTGCTGCTGCAGGCGGCCGACGAGATGCTCGATTGGCGCGGCTCGGGCCAGTCCGTGATGGAGATGAGCCATCGGGGCAAGGAGTACATCTCGATCGCGGATGATGCGGAGGCCGATCTCCGCAAGCTCATTGCGGTGCCCGACGGTTACCACGTGCTCTTTCTGCAAGGCGGAGCCTCGCTGCAGTTCGAGATGATTCCGATGAACTTGATCCGGGGCCGGGCCGTCGCTGACTACGTCCACACCGGTGAGTGGGCGAAGAAGGCGATCAACGCGGCCAAGGGATTGGCCGATGTGAATGTTGCCGCGAGCGCGGAGGACCGGTCGTTCACTTACGTTCCGGCACGGTCTGAGTGGCAGCTGACCGAGGGCGCCGCCTACGTTCACTACACCGCCAACGAGACGATCGGGGGCGTCGAGTTCGGCTGGGTACCCGATGTCGGCGACGTGCCGCTGGTGAGCGACATGTCCTCGGATCTGCTTTCCCGGCCGCTCGATGTAGGGCGGTTCGGCCTGATCTACGCCGGCGCACAGAAGAACATCGGTCCGGCCGGGCTGGTCTTGGTGCTCATACGCGAGGACCTCGTCGGCCTCGGTGAGCCCACGCCGCCCGCGATGCTCGACTACGCAACCCATGTCAGGACGCGCTCCATGTACAACACACCGCCCACATACGCGGTCTATGTGGCGGGTTTGGTGTTCAAATGGTTGCTGGAGACTGGCGGGCTGGCCGCCGCCGAGCAACGCAATAGCGCCAAAGCCGCGCTGCTGTACGACTTCATCGATAGCTCTGACTTCTATGACAACCCGGTCGAGAAGGCCGATCGGTCGCGGATGAACGTCCCGTTCCGGCTGGCCGATCCAGATCTCGAGGCCGACTTCTTGGCCGGTGCCGCAAAGCACGACCTGGTGGAGCTGAAGGGGCACCGCTCGGTCGGTGGCATGCGTGCCTCGCTCTACAACGCGATGCCGATCGAAGGGGTCCAGGCGCTGGTGGACTACATGGCCGAATTCGCGACGACGAAGGGCTGAAGCACGGTGACTGAGAAGTATCGAATACGGGTCCTCAACCACATTTCGGCCGGCGGGCTGAAGCAGCTGCCATGGGATCGGTTTGCGGTTTCGGCCGATGTCGACGATCCGCACGCCGTGCTGGTCCGTTCAGCCAACCTGCACGACATCGAAATTTCCGAGTCTCTGCTGGCGGTCGGTCGCGCCGGGTCGGGCACGAACAACATCCCGATCGCGAGGATGTCGGAACGCGGAATCCCGGTCTTCAACGCGCCTGGTGCCAACGCCAATGCCGTCAAAGAGCTGGTGGTCGCCGGCATGCTGCTGGCAGCGCGCAACATCGACGATGCGCTGAAGTACCTCGACACGTTGGACCCTGACGACCCGGAGCTGGAGCAGAAGGTCGAGGCCGGCAAGAAGGCGTTCGCCGGATACGAGCTGGCAGGTCAGACGCTCGGGATCGTCGGCCTGGGCAAGATCGGCTGCTTGGTAGCCGATGCCGCGATCAAGCTCGGCATGCATGCGATCGGGTACGACCCGGAAATCACCGTGGACTCGGCCTGGAGCCTGCCGGCGACGGTCAAGAAGGCGCACAGCCTCGGTGAGGTGCTCAAGCACAGCAACTTCCTGACACTGCACGTGCCGCTGGTCGATGAAACCCGCGGGATGATCGATGCCGGCGGAATCGCACAGATGAAGGCGGGCGCGGTCGTGCTCAACTTCTCCCGCGGCGGCGTGGTCGACGAGACCGCGATCTTGGAGGCCCTGGAGGCTGGTCAGCTGTCGAAGTACGTCTGTGATTTTCCTGCTCCGCATCTCGCCCATCAGTCAGGCGTGATCTTGCTGCCACACCTGGGCGCCTCCACCCGAGAAGCTGAGGAAAATTGCGCCGTGATGGTCGCTGAGCAGGTGCGCGACTATCTGCTTGATGGCACCATTCGCAACTCGGTGAACTTCCCCGATGTGATCTTGCCGAGGGAATCGCAGTTCCGGGTGGCCATCGCAAACGCGAATGTGCCGAACATGGTCGGCGGGATCTCTCATGAGATGGCTATCGCCGGTCTTAACATCGCCACGATGACCAATAAGTCCCGAAAGGATCTGGCGTACACACTGGTGGACGTGGACAGCGAGGTGCCGGATTCGGTGATCAAGGCGATTGCCGACATCGACGGCGTGTTGATGGTCCGCTACCTGTCACTGTCGAACTGACCCTTTCCGCCGGGGGAGCTCACGACCCTTGCGGTGTTGCCGATGCCTTTCACGGGTAGTGCGAATGCATGGCAGCGCGCACCGACAACATCTGGGGCGAGCGGACGCCCTACACGCCGGGCCAGGGGTGGCCCGAACGAGTGGACCTGCATCTGGTAAATGGGTTGACGCCCGACGAGATCGATTCTTGGGTACCGTCTGCCTGCCTGCTCTGCAGCAATGGCTGCGGTCTCGACATCGCCGTCAAGGACGGACTCATGGTCGGAGTACGCGGCCGAGCCAAAGATCGCGTCAATCACGGGCGCCTCGGGCCCAAGGGTCTGTACGGCTGGCAGGGACAGCTCCATGATCGACTGACCACTCCCATGATCAGGAATGGGACCTCACTTGTCGAGGCCTCCTGGGGCGAGGCGATGGATCAGATCACCAGCCGGTCCAGGGAGCTCCTGGGCAGCAAGGGGCCGCTGTCGCACGGCTTCTACACCTCGGGCCAGCTGATGCTGGAGGAGTACTACACCTTGTCGGTGATCGGCAAAGCCGGTATCGGGACCCCCCACATGGACGGCAACACCCGGCTGTGCACTGCCACGGCGGCCGCGTCGTTGAAGGAGTCGTTCGGCGCTGATGGACAGCCGGGCTCGTACGCCGACCTCGATGTCTGCGAGGTGCTCTTCTGCTTCGGACACAACGTGGCGGCCACCCAGACCGTGTTGTGGTCACGGATCCTGGATCGGCTGGCTGGTCCGGATTCGTTACGCCTGGTCGCTGTTGATCCGCGGCTTACGCCGGTCGCCAAGGCGGCCGAGATCCATCTGGCGCCGCGGCCCGGCACCAACCTCGCCCTGGTCAACGGCCTGCTGCAGCAGCTGATCGTTAACGACTGGATCGACCACGCCTACATCGGCGAGCGCACCAGGGGCTTCGAAGCGTTGGCGTCCATTGTCGCCAACTACCCGCCGACCCGGGTGGCGGAAATCTGCGGGGTCGAGGTCCGTGACGTGGAGGCGGCGGCCGAGATCTTCGGTACCGCATCGGCGGCGGTATCAACAGTCTTGCAGGGCTTCTATCAATCGCACCAGGCGACCGCGGCCTCAGTTGCGGTGAACAACATGCACCTGGTGCGCGGCATGCTGGGTCGGCCCGGCGCCGGCATCTTGCAGATGAACGGCCAGCCGACTGCACAGAACAACCGTGAGACCGGCGCCGACGGTGATCTGCCCGGCTTCCGCAACTGGCAGAACGAACACCACGTGGCCGCGTTGGCCGAGTTGTGGAATGTCGATCCGATTGTCATTCCGGACTGGGCAGAGCCGACTCATGCGATGCAGATCTTCCGCTATGTCGAGCAAGGTTCGATCAACTTCTTGTGGATCGCCGGCACCAACCCCGCAGTATCGCTGCCCGAACTCGGCCGTATTCGCGAGATCCTCGGCAAGGAGTCGCTCTTCTTGGTCGTCAGTGACGGCTACCTTACTGAGACGACTGCCTTCGCAGATGTCGTGTTGCCCGCCGCGCTGTGGGGTGAGAAGACGGGTAGCTATACCAATGCCGACCGTACGGTCCATCTCTCAGAGCGCGCTGTCGCTCCGCCCGGCGAGGCGCGAAGCGATCTGGACATCTGGCTGGACTACGCCCGCAGGATGGGCTTCACCGATCTCAGCGGGCGGCCACTGCCGCCTTGGGAGACGCCTGAAGGTGCGTTCAACGCCTGGCGGGAATGCTCACGCGGCCGCCCTTGTGACTACTCGGGGCTGAGTTACGACAAGCTCCGCGACGGTGCGGGGATCCAATGGCCGTGCACCGATGATGCGCCGAATGGCACAGATCGCCTCTACATCGACCACCACTTCGTGACCGACGACGATCAATGCGAGACGTACGGGCATGACCTGGCCACCGGTGGCAATGTGTCTCCCGCTGATCATGCTGCCTCGCGCTTCGACGGCCGCGCCCGGCTCAAGGGCGCTGAGTGGACACCACCGCCCGAAAGCCCTGACGACTCATACCCGATGCAACTGATGACCGGTCGAACCGTTTACCACTTCCATACCCGAACCAAGACCGGCCGGGCACCTGAGTTGAATGTGGCGGCGCCTGAGCCCTGGGTCGAGCTGGCGCCATCAGACGCCGCCGAACTCGATATCCAAGATGGTGATCTGGTGCGCGTCGAATCCAGGCGCGGCGCCGTCGAGGTAACCGCCCGCTGCATCGGCAACCGGCCAGGAACGCTGTTCCTGCCCTTCCACTACGGCGGCGAAGGTACCGCGGCCAACGACCTTACGCCGACCAGCTGGGATCCGGTCTCCAAACAACCTGACTTCAAGTCCGGGGCTGCGCGCGTGGCGCTGGCAGCGGAACCGTCGATCCGTAGGGCAGCAGCCGCCTCGCTATCACAGGATGCAAGTCCGGAGGGCGATTGATCATGCATCTGTCCTCCTACTTGGGTCTTCTCGAGACTGGCTGCACGACGCTGGCACACTCCTACCGTCAGGTCGCCGAGGGTCACCTGGCGGAGGCGGACGTACATCGGATCTGCCATCAATTTGCGGTGCAGTGCGATCGCCACGAGGAACAGTTGAAGCCGTTCACTGCCCGGTACGGGTCGCATCCGTCGGGCGAGCCCGAACGGCTTCACGCCGACGGGTTGTCCAGCACGCGCAGCGCCGGACTGGGGCTGCTTCGCGATCTCCATGATCTATACCTGCTGGCCAGCTATCTGGACATGGCTTGGATGGTAGTTGGGCAGGCGGCCAAAGGGGCTCGTGATCAAGAGCTCATTCGCACGGTGGCACAGTGTGAGGAAGAGACGGAGTCCCAGCGGCAGTGGCTGATGACACGGTTGAAGGCGGCCGCTCCGCAAACGCTTCTGGTCGCTGACTGAGGTTTCTACAGTCGGTTTCGATCGAGGCGGGATGGCTATGAGGTGGAGGACTAGCTGAGGCATTTGTCACTGGACGGACCGAGCACCTCGGTGACCGTCTGGGGCAGGCGAAGCGTGAGGATTTGAGCAGCAGGCCATTAATGCAAGACTCGGCGGTACGAGCGCCAGCTCGAAGGAGGAGATCAAGCAAGATCTCCTGGAGCATGCTCAGCAAACCGGCGATTAGCCCGACCACGAGGAGCGATCATGAGTGAGATGTCCAAGGCACAGGGGCCGGTTGGGGGAGACGTCGACTCCAATCCAACCGACGACATGGTGCCGCCGGGTGCTCAGTCACCGCGAGACCCCGACGCTCCACAGGACCGCTCTGAGTACGACGGCTCTGAGGATGTCGCCCCGCAGGACTACGGCGCAGAGGACGTGACCTCCCAGAACTCCGCCATGGAGGATGCGCCCCCGCGTCCCGCTGGAGTCCCCGGGGCGAGGACCGGTGAGGAGAGTTCGCCGCCCGCGCAATCGTCCTCGGATCCAATGCCAGACATCGCGGGCCAAGGCGAATCTGACTTGTAGGGGGCGGATCAACCGGCGCCGAGTGGATGTGTCGACAGGGTTTCATATCTGGAATGTCGTTCTGCCCCTGCGCCCAGGTGGGAACGCACCAGAGAGACAGCGTCGACCGTCCAGGTCCGACTCCGAAAAGCATCAAGTGCAGCAACGTACGGCCGTAGGTCCACTGGCCGGCGGGCACGGGCCAATGTGACGTGAGCCCGGAATCGAAGAGCATCATCGGCGGAGGCTGCACCAACCCGACGGCCGGCCGCCGCCGCCGATCGAGAAATGTCGCGCAGTGTTGCGACATCGCCGCTGCAGCCGACCCATAGGGTCCGCCCGTCGAAGCGGCCAGCGCCGTCCAGGGCGAGCGACAGGACTGGGTATCGCTTGGTTGCCCGGGTGAGTCGCGCCTTGAGGTCTGGCACCCGCTTGTCCTCCACCTGCCCATAGAAGGCGAGCGTGATGTGCCACTGTTCGGGGAGTGCCCACGCCAGGACGTCGTCGCGATGAAGAGCTGCGACGGCGTCGAGGTCGGTGACAACGTCGTCCGGGAGTACGACGGCGGCGAAGAGCCTCACTAGGCCCGGCCGCGCTCGGCGGCCACCTGAGCACGTACGGCTGGCGCGACTTCCTCGGCGAAGCGAGGAAGCTGGTCCTCGCCCTCCCCCCAGAACATGAACGTGTCATAGCCGTATCCGACTGCCAGGTCGGTGAGCTCGTCGACCCACTGGTCGAGCGGACCGCGCAATAGGCCGATCCGGGCGCCATCGGTGATCTGGCCGTTGACGTTCACCACCCGGCGGATCTCGGCCGGATCCCGGCCTGCCCCGACCGCAGCGTCGTCGAGGCGGGCCGAGCCCTCGCCGAGCAGGGTGATGTCGCCCCGCAGAGAGGGCACCCAGCCGTCGGCGAGCCGGCCGGCGAGGCGTAGTGCCCGTGGGCCGTACACGCCAAGCCATATGCCGATCGGATGGAGCGGTACCGGCCCGGAGTGCGCGCCAGCGAGGCGGTAGTGCGTGCCAGTGAACCGAAGGTTGCGCTCACCACTCCATATCAATCGAATGACATGGATCGCCTCCTCGAGGGCGGCGAGAGCATCGCGCGGTGCGCGGCGCGGCCCGCCGTACGCCTCGGTGGCATCCCAGAAGCCGCCAGCACCCAGCCCAAGTTCGAAGCGGCCGCCGCTCAGCACGTCGAGACTAGCGGCCGCTTTGGCCATCACCGCCGGCGGACGCAGCGGCAGGTTCGCAACGTCGGGGAAGAAACCGACGCGTGTGGTGGCCGCGGCCACTGCGCCGAGAAGGGTCCAGGTGTCGACGAAGCGCCGCTGGTACGGATGATCTTGGATTCCGATCCAGTCCAGGCCGCGGGCCTCGATCTCGCGGGCCATCTGGAGCAGCGGGTCCGCGGCGTTGGGAATGAGGAAGTATCCAAACGTCAGATCGCGGCCGTAGTCAGGCACTGTCACACGCTATCCCGCGTTCGGACAATCACAGCTCTGCAGGAGACTGTTAGGTAGATGAAAAAAGCGGTCCAAAAGGAGAAGACGCTTATGGGACTGCTGCAAACTGTTCGCTTTGCTTTCCAGCGCGTACGCGGAAAGCCCGCGGCGCAGTGCACGCACCTTGATCAAATCCATGACGTCACTCCCTCGTCGACCGGCTGCCAGGAGTGCCTTGAGCTGGGTGACACGTGGGTCCACCTGCGGATGTGCATGACGGATGGCCTGGTGCTGTGCTGCGACTCCTCGAAGAACATGCACGCCAGTCGCCACGCCCACGAGAACGTACCCCGGCATCAGATCGTTCGTTCCATGGAGCCGGGCGAGGACTGGCTCTGGTGCTACACCGACGAAATCCTGGTTCAGGACCCCGGCCCGAAAGGGGCAGCGAAGAGGTCTGGGACGGGATAGCCGGAATGCGCCAACCGGTACTGCTCGCCGTCGATAGCGATCAGGACATCCTCGCTGCCATCGAGCGCGACCTCACCCGCCGGTTCGCGGCCGACTATCGCATTGTCACCACCAACACACCCGAGGGTGCATTCGCTGAGCTCGATGTTGCTGATCAAGTGGCGCTGATCATCGCGGGCCAGTGGCTGGCCGCGACCACCGGAGTGGACTTCCTCATTGCCTGCCATCGGCTTCATCCGACCGCCAAGCGGCTGATACTGATCACTTACGGGGACATCGCCGCCGGCCAGGCTGCCGTGCGTGCCATGGCGCTGGGACAGCTTGATCATTACCTCAATAAGCCGTGGGTTGACCCCGAGCTCGAGCTGTATCCCACAGTTTCAGAGCTGCTCAGCCAACGAGTTCGCGCAGCAGTGCCTGCGGGCTCTCAACCGGAGGCTGTGAGGATTGTGGGCCCGCGGTGGTCGGCTCGCTCTCATGAGCTCCGGGACCTGCTTGCCCGTAACAATGTGTCCTAGGGCTTCTACGACGTCGCCACGCCCGAGGGGCGCCGGCTGATCGAAGAGGCCGGCGTGAGGTCTGGAGATCACCCGATAGCGCTGCTTTTTGATGGCCGCGTGCTGGTGGATCCGCCGAACGAAGCCCTCGCCGAAGCGCTCGGCGTTCAGACGAGGCCGACAGGCAGCAGCTATGACCTAGCCGTGGTGGGCGCCGGTCCAGCGGGCCTGACCGCCGCGATGTACGCGGCATCGGAAGGCCTTACCACACTGCTGCTCGAGCGGGAAGCCATCGGCGGGCAGGCGGGGACCACATCCATGATCCGCAATTACCTCGGCTTTCCCCGTGGCATCAGCGGTCGCGAGCTGGCGTCGCGTGCCGTGGAACAGGCGCTTGCGATGGGCGTGGAGATGGTGTTCATGCGGTCCGCGGTCGGGCTCAAAGCTGCGCCCAGCGAGGACCTGGTGCTGACACTGGGCGACGGCAGCCAGGCCGTCAGTCACACCGTGTTGATCGCTACCGGCGTGACATACCGCCGGCTCGAGGTTCCCGGGCTTGACGAGCTTCTGGGTGCGGGTGTGTTTTACGGCGCGGCAGTTACCGAGGCGGCTGCGCTTTCGGGCCAACGGACTTTCGTGGTTGGCGGTGCGAACTCGGCAGGACAGGCCGCTGTACACCTGGCCCGCTTCGCCTCGCAAGTCACACTCTTGGTGCGTGGACCATCACTTTCCACGAGTATGTCGGCCTACCTGATCGACGAGATCGAACGAGCATCCAATATCAGAGTCTGGCCCAACACAACGGTGACTGGCGTCCAGGGCGATGGCCGTCTTGAAGCCATTTCGGTGCGGGACTCAGCAACGGGTCGGGAACAGACTGAGCCCGCCGACGGGCTGTTCGTGTTGATCGGCGCCGACCCGCACTCCGACTGGCTGGCCGATACCGTGGAACGGGACTGGAAGGGTTTCCTCCTGACCGGCCCAGATCTCATCGACTGGCCACTGGACCGACCGCCCCTGTCGCTTGAAACCAACGCTCCGGGGGTGTTTGCCGCCGGCGACGTACGTCATGGCTCGGTGAAACGCGTAGCTTCAGCCGTCGGCGAGGGCGCCTCCGCAATCCAGGGCGTCCACCACTACCTCGCCACATCCTGAGCATCGGGAATCACGGCGGGCGGATCAGTTGGGGCAACACCCGTGGGACGGCCGGCTCGGCTTAGGGTCAAAATCCAACCGCACCCGCCCAGCACTACGACAGCGGCAATGCCGAAGGCAAATGGGATACCGCTGGCCTGCGCAGCGAGGCCGAGCACGATGGGCCCGAGGGCTATACCCAGGTCCAAGAACACACTCGCGGTGCCGGACGCAGCACCCCGTTCGCTCGGCTTTGCTGTGGCGAAGATCGCTGAGAAGAACGCCGGCGTACTAAGCGTGACGCCAAGAGCGAAGATCGCCGCGCCGAGGACCATTCCGATCGGGTGCGTCCACAGCGCGATGATCATCAGTCCACCAGCGATGATGGCCAGCGCAATCGCACCCAACAGCAGGGCAGGAAATCGATCAAGAACCCGAGCCAGCAACAACCTGCCCGCCACCACGACCAGGCCGTACACGAACAGTGGTGTGCTTGCCGGCATGAGCCCGACCGCCTCGGCCTGCAGTGCACCGAAGGCGAAGAACACACCCATCGCCACCACTGCGGCGAAGAAGCCCAGCGCAGGTGGAACGGCCTTCCAGTGGATCAGCCGCGCGTGGCCGGCTGACGAGGCGGAGCGTGATCGGACATTCTTGATCCCGGCCGCGACCACGGCAGCGACGACCGAGAGCGCGGCCGCACCGTACCAAGCGGCGGTGAAGCCGGCCGAGATCACCAGCAGCTCGCCCAGCGGAGGACCGAATGCCAGGCCGAGATACAGCCCGAGTGAGTTGTAACTCGTGGCCTCGCCGATCCGAGTCGGCGGTGCCAGGTCGGCTAGCGCGGCAAGCGAGGCGACAAAGAAGGCGGCTTCGGCCACTCCCAGCAGCAGGCGCAGCAGCACAACCAGAACGAGATTGTCGGCGTGCGCGGTTCCGAGCATTCCCAATGCGCTGATCAAGGCGCCACCGACGAGCAGCGGACGCCGGCCACGGGTGTCCGCCAGGCGGCCGGCGACAGGCCGAAGGATGAGGGCCGCGACAGCGAAGGCACCGAACGCGAGCCCGGCACCTGATGTGTCCGAACCGACCGGCCCGGTTACCCACAATGGCAGGGTGTAGATCGCGACGCCAGTGGCAGTGAAGTACGCAAGATCAGCAACGGCCAGCCGGATGAAGGCCGGGGTGAGGAGCCTGTCACGGGCGCCAGATGCGAGCCGGTCTGTCGAGAGCGTCACAGCAACAGTCTGAGCATCAACCGATCAGTTGCGCATAGGCAGAACTACCCAGCTTTTTAGTCAAGGAGCCCGTGCTGCAGCGCGAACATCGCGGCTCCCGCGCGCGTGGAGGCCCCGATCTTGAGATAGATGTCCTGAACGTGATGCTCGACGGTACGTCGCGACAACACCAGCCGCTCAGCGATCTCGGCGTTGGACAGGCCGCGGGAGACCAGCCGCAGCACCTCCACCTGGCGTTCGGTGAGATCGGCTGGGCGAGCGCGCCTCACTCCGCGAGGGAGCCCGGCCGCCTCGATGACGGCTGCGACGGCGTCGGCGTCGAGCCGGCCGGCCCGAGCCTCGGCCTCCAGCCGATCTGCGGCTCGCGCGGGAACGAGGCCTCGCCGGTAGGGACGGTCCTCAATCCATCGTCGGTAAGCGTCAGCACAGGCCAAGACGCGAGAGGGCATGGTGAGCTGGGCGGCGAGGAAACCCCGGTGATAGCCGCTGCCGTCGCTGCGTTCGTGGTGCTGACCGGCGAGCTTGGCTAATCCACTCAGTGGCGGGATCCGAGCCAGGATCCGTTCGCTGTGGTACCCGTGCAACCGCGCCTGATCCCGCTCGGCCGTGCTCAGCGGACTGGCCTTGTCCCAGATCCCGCTCGAGACCCCCACTCTGCCGAGATCGTGCAGATATCCCGCGACGCGTAGGGCCTCCATGTCCTCGCGCAGCCCCAACATTCCGGCAGCAGCGGCTGCTAGATCACCAACGCCGGCGGAATGGCCATGGAGCCAGGGACTTTTCAGGTCAACGAGGTTCCCGAAGGTTCGTGCCACCTCGGTGAGGCCGCCCTTCTCCACGCGGCGTACCGGTTCTGGCTCGGCGTCGAGAACCGCCTGGTACGCGTCAATCTCGTCAAGATCGCCAAGCAGCTCATCGGCTCGTTCGATCAGTAGGTCTGCGAGATTAGGGTCCAGCTGCGTGCCGGCGCGCCGCCGGACCTCGGCGGCGGCAACATCCCTATTTGCGTGGGAGGCGAACATCACCGCAGTCAGGGCGACCTGCATGACTCGGGCCGCCAACGGGATCGACTCGCCGGCAGTGTTCGGGAAGCCCTTGCCATTCCACATCGCGAACATGTGCAACAGCCCGACCTGTACCGCCTCGGGCAGCCCGAGCCCTTGTGAGGCACCCCGAGCCACCTCGCAGGTGGCTGCCGGACCCTCGGCGTCCATCCGCCTTGCGGTTACGACAGTAGTCGCCAGCACCCGCGCCTTGGACCGGCCCGTCGCCTGTGCCATCCCTGGGATCCAGACTCGCCACATGTCGCTCAGCTCACCAGAACTGCTGAGGAAGCTGACTCGAGTGGTGACGACATCGTCACCCCAGGCCCGGGCAACCTCGTGCGCGTACGCCGTACAGCCGAGGTGTTGCAGCAGCGCTGTATAGAGCACATCGCTGACTTCCTCGTTCGTACAGCCGATGATCTTGGAGAGCCGGGCTGCCACCAGGCAGCGCTTCAGCGACTCCTCCAAGGGTGAACCCGTGCCGATGTCAGTGACCAGTGAAAGCCCACCCAGCAGTTCCAGCGTGCGGAACACGCGATCAGCATTTCATAGCTCGTTCCGCGCCCCGAGCTCCTCGTCAGGCGTCCTGTTCGGCCGTTGTAATCAGCCCGATGCAGCAGTCGCTACACGCTTGCTCTGAACGGACGCGAGAATTGCGGGAATGGAGACCGAACGCTGGACCGCGTACTGGACGATGGCGCCCAGGCACGGCCTGCTGCGCACTGAAGCCGCTCGTACGCCCGGCTCCGGCGAGGCGCTGGTACGCACTATCTGCTCCGGGATCAGTCACGGCACCGAGATGCTGGTGCACGCTGGCCGTATCCCGCCGGAGGTGGCCGAGTCCATGCGCGCGCCCTTCCAAGTCGGCAGCTGGCCTGGCCCCGTCAAGTACGGATATCTGTCAATTGGGGTGGTGGAGCAGGGCCCGACATCGCTGAAGGGCAGCCGCGTGTTCTGCCTGCACCCACACCAAGATCGTTACGTCGTGCCGGCGAGTGCGCTGACCCCGGTGCCCGATGAGGTGCCGAGTGATCGCGCAGTGCTGGCAGGCACTGTCGAAACCGGCATCAACGCCCTATGGGATGCCGGACCGAGGATCGGTGATCGCGTGGCCATCGTGGGCGCCGGCATGGTGGGTGGCGCACTTGCTGCCCTGCTGCGGACATTCCCGCTCGACCGGCTCCAGCTCCTGGATGTGAACCCTTCCCGGTCCGGCGTTGCGGCAGCCTTGGGTATCGAGCTAGTACATCCAAATGACGCAATCGACGACAATGATCTTGTTTTCCATTGTTCGGCCACCGAGTCCGGCCTGGCTCGCAGCCTGCAATTGCTGGGTGATGAGTCCGAGTTGATCGAGCTTTCCTGGTACGGGACGGCGCAGCCGCGGGTGCCCCTGGGTGGCGCGTTCCATTCCCGGCGGCTGGCGATACGGGCCAGCCAGGTTGGCGCCGTCGCAGCCGCCCGGCGGTCCCGGCGAACCACGAGCGACCGGCTGGCGCTAGCCATGCGAATGCTCGAGGATCCGGTGTTTGACGTGTTCATCACTGGCCACGCACCGTTTGCAGCATTGCCTCAGACTATGGAGTCGATCTTCAGCAACGGGACAGAGACACTGTGCCAGGTGATCGACTACCCAAGCGATGAGGAGGTCTGATCTTGTTCCACCTGACGGTTCGGGATCACATGATGATCGCCCACAGCCTGCCGCACCCGTCATTCGGGCCGGCGCAGAACCTGCACGGCGCTACGTACGTGGTCGAGTTGACACTGTGGCGCGAGACGCTCAGCGCCGAATCGATCGTGATCGACATCGGCGAGGCTGCCGACGTGCTGAGTCAGGCGTTGAGTGACCTCAATTACCGCAACCTCGACGAGCATTCGGAGCTTGTCGGCCGGCTTACAACCACTGAGGCTGTGGCTCGGCTCATCGCGGAGCGGGTCGCGACATCGCTTGCCAACCATGGCCTCACCAAGTTGGATGTGACGTTGCGGGAGCATCCCGACGCCTGGGCGGGGTACACGAAGAGTTTTGATTGAGATGCCTGCGGCTGGCAGGACACTGCTGGGCTTCGTTACCTGGGATCGAGAACATCCAACCGGCGGCAATGTCTACAACCGGGCACTCATCGCCGAATTGCGTACGCTCGGCATCGACGTCCGGCTGCAGAAACTCGCCGGGCCGTGGCCGGACGGAGACGCGTCCACCCATCTCGCGCTCGCGCGAGCTGTGCGGTCAACCCCGGCCTGTTTGGTTGACGGAATCGTGGCCTGCGGCTCACCAGACGTCGTGGCCGCGGCGGTCGAGGCCGGGCACGTGATCACCATCGTGGTTCATATGCCGCTGAGCGAGGAGCTCGGCATCGAGCCGGCACGACGCCAGCGGTTCGCCCTACTGGAGTCACGTGCCGTGCACGCCGCGTCGGGGGTGCTGTGCTCAAGCCGCTGGGCTGCGGCCGAACTGAGTAGTCGGTACGGTCGGGGCGATGTCGGGATAGCAGTGGCGGGAGTCACGCCGGCGGCCGTGGCTCGGGGCAGTCAGGATCCCGGACCCCCGCACTTGCTCAGCGTCGCATCGCTGACACCAACCAAAGATCAGCTCACGCTGGTGCGCGCTCTGGCACAGCTTGCGGACCTTTCCTGGACAGCCGACCTGGTCGGCTCCGACCGAGTCGATGCGAATTACGCGGCTCAAGTGCGGACCGAGATCGCTGAGGCCGGGTTGGCAGAGCGGATCATGGTGCCCGGAGAACTGGTCGGCCAGGCGCTGGATCAGAGGTGGGAGGTCGCCGACCTGTTGCTGTTGACGTCTCGCGTTGAGACGTACGGGCTGGTTGTCACCGAGGCGCTGGCTCGCGGAATCCCCGCAATTGTGTCCGCCGGCACCGGTGCGGTCGAGGCATTGCAGCAAGGGGCGACTACGACCGAGACACCCGGCGCTGCCGTCCCGGCTGCCAACCCCCAGAGCCTGGCGGCGGTGCTGCGCGGCTGGTTCACCGAACCGGTGCTGCGGCACTCATGGCGGCAGGCTGCGCTCGCTCGGCGAGATACGCTACGCGGGTGGCAGCAGACGGCAGAGGCGGTGGTGGCATATCTGAACCGCCCGCCGCGGTCACCGTCGACCCGAGCTGGCTCGCCGCCCGCGCCGCCGCCGACAGCGCAGCGCGCGCCACCACGGTCAGCACCCTCCTCCCCGAGTTGATCAATTATCTGATCGACACTCGCGGCCTGCGAGGTCACGTGCTGGAGATCATCGATCTCGGTGCTGGGAACGGCGCCAACCAGCGGTGGCTGGCCCCCCGCCTGCCCTTTCAGCAGCGTTGGGTCCATCTTGATCATGACTCGAGTATTAGCCGATCACTGCCGTTGCTTCACGACACGGTGATCATCGACGGCAGCGTCGAGGCACTGGAACGGCTGCTGGCCGACGGCCCCAGTGATCATCGCCTGGTCGCCTGCTCAGCGCTGTTGGATGTTCTGACCACCGGTCACCTCGACGCGGTATGTCGAGCGGTGATCAACAACCAAGTGCCCGCTCTTTTCAGCCTCAGCGTCACCGGCACCCAGAGCATCAATCCGATGGACCCGCATGATCAAGGTTTGCTCGATGCGTTCAATGATCATCAACGGCGCGCCGGCCGGGCTGGTCCAGACGCCATCACACTGGCCGTTGACACCTTGTGCACGGGCGCCTTCACGGTACGCGTCGAGGAGACTCCTTGGCAGTTGGCCGCATCCAGTGACTCGGCGTTTGTGGAGCAGCTTCTTCAGGAGCGGCTCGATGCCGCGGTCGCACAGGACCCCAGCCTGGCTCCGGTCGCGACCGCCTGGCTCCAGCTACGACGCACCCAGCTCGAGCTCGGGATCCTCCGGATTGAGGTTGGGCATCGCGACATCTTGGCCCTGCCGGGCGGATCGCCGGGGTTGCCGAGCCGCCGCGAAGTCGAACACGGTGCAGTGATCACGGCCCAGGCCGAACCGCCGTACGGAAGCGGTGAGGGCATCCGCCAGCAGATCAGCTCCGGCGAACCGCACCCCGGGAATCCCGTCACCAACCAAGATCGGAGCCGTCGTCAGGTAGAGCCGATCGAGTACTCCGGCCGCAAGGAACTCTGAGACGGTCCGGCCGCCGCCCTCGACGAGCACCCGGCCCAGCCCGCGTGCCCGCAGCATGGCCAGCACGGCCCCAGGCTCAAACCGCCCTGTCTCAATCGGGAGGGTCACAACGTCGACGTGATCCGACAGCTCCAGCGGCGTCCCAACACCGGCGGCGACGCACCACAGGGTTCTGGTGCGGCCGTCAGTCAGCACCCGGGCATCCCGGGGGATCCGGCCTCTGGGATCGATGATCACACGGACCGGCGACGGCCCCGGCACCGTACGTGTCGTGAGTTGGGGATCATCGGCAGTGACCGTCTGGGCGCCAACGATCACGGCATCCACCAGTGCCCGCAGCCGGTGCAAGTGCTCCCGGTCTTCGGCACCAGAGACGTAATTTGCGTCGCCGGTCCTCGAGGCGATGAAACCGTCCACGCTTTGCGCCAGCTGGGCAATCGTGATCGTCGGTCCGGCAGCGACCAGTGACCCGTACCGATCGAGCAGCAGCGCTTCCGCTCCAGCTGCGGCTCGGTCCGGCACCCGGCCCTGGAGCAGCTCACTCCACACGTCGGGGAGGTTGCGGGCGCTGTCATGACCCATCCGGTTGTGCTTGGTCGCCAGGTAGTGGGCGTTCTCAGCGCGCTGGGTGACCGGCAGCGGAAGCCTGGCGGTCACCTCAATGCCAAGATCAGTGAGCCGAGAGCTCTTCTTCGGGTTCCCCGACAGGAGCCGTATCCGCCGTAACCCAAGATCACCGAGTATGGCGGCGGCCACGTTGTAATCACGGGCGTCGACCGGCAACCCCAGTCGCAGGTTTGCGTCGACCGTGTCGAGGCCTGCGTCCTGCAGCGCGTACGCATGCAGCTTGGCGTGCAGGCCGATCCCACGTCCCTCGTGGCCGCGCAGATAGATGATCACGCCGAGGCCTTCGTTGCCGATCTCCCGCATCGCGGCCTCGAGCTGCTCGCCGCAGTCGCAGCGCCAGGATCCGAAGGCGTCGCCGGTGAGGCACTCGGAGTGGACCCGAACCAATGGCACATGGCCATTGCTTCCGGCGTGGTCGAGATCACCCAGCACCAGAGCCACGTGGTCTCGGCCCGGCTCGACGGTGTACCCGTGAACCTGAAAGGTGCCGTGCGCTGTCGGAAGCACAGTCGAGACCACCCTGCGTACCCGCTGAGGTTCGATCACCTTGCCAAGCCTTACACAGAGACTGAAGCCCAGGGAAACTCGACTTGGGACCAGCGAGGTCTGCGGAGCTCTTGGCAGGAGGGCGCCCATGGGATACGCCGAAGCGGATGCGGGACCGCTCGGCATCGCTCGGCATGGCCACATTGAACTCCGCATCACTAACTTGGACTCCGCCGCATCTGCAGTTGCTGCTCAGTCCAAGTAACTGAGGCGGAGTGGAGTTACGAGCGCTGAATTGACTCAAGCCACGCGGGCAAAGGCCCGGAGCACGCGCTCCCGAAGGACGCCCTTGTGATAGAGGTCGCGCCACAACCAGCGGACGATCTGCCATCCGAGGTCGCGCAGCGCGTCCTCGCGTACCTTCTCATCGAAGATCACATCCTCTATCCTCTGCCCTGGTCTGAGCAGCCGACCGTACTTGATCTTGCCGTCAAACTCCCCAATGGTCCTTTTGTCTTCCCAGCAGAAGTCCACGCGCGCGATGACTCGCCCGCCGGGTCCGAAAATTTTATGTTGTAGCTCAGGATCTGGAAGGCCTTCCTCCATCAGCCGCACCCGGCTGACTGACTCTCCGACGCTCTCGCTACGCAGATCAAGGAATGCGACTGCGCGGCGCGCCGATCGAACGCCCGGCCACCGCTCCATCGCGCCTAAGCCAGCTTCCAGGTCCCGTCTTGCGAGACCAAGTGCCATGGCGCGATCACCGGAGGCGACCGCCTGTTCCAGCGGCAAGGTGCGGGCCAGGTCGAGCACTGTACGTGTCAGCGAGGTGACTGGGATGCCATCGACCATCGTCACCTCACGCGGATGCACGGGAGCGCCATGCACCTGGACGACACTGCGCTTGGTCCCATTCCCCTGGCGATCGCGGGTCACGTGGACCCTCTCGATCGCATCCGGCCAGACAGGCAGACCATGCATCACCGCGGCCGATCCGTGGCTCAGAATTGCGCCATCTCGCAGCTGAGGTGCCGTTCCCAGTACGAGGCATCGATGCCGGTCCTCGATGGTGAGATCGGGGCTGCCTTCAGTGGCGTACGCCCCACGCCTCACCCGCACTAGCTCGTTCCTTTGCTGCAGCCGCTTGAGGTCGTCGTGGTTGTAACCCTCGGCGATCAGGGTGCGGGTGAGCTTGATGTGGTCCACGGAGACACCTCATCGGAGCTGAGTGTGCAAGCGAAACCCGGTTGCACCACATCTGTGGATAACTTCGTGCCAAGGTGATTGCCCCTGCGGACGCTCGAAATTGCAGGGGTCGTGGGCACTCCGCGTCACTTACTTGGACTCCGCAGCATCTGCAGCTGCTGCAGCGTCAAAGTAGCTGAGGCGAAGTGGTGGCCGGTTCGCCGGCCTGGCCCGGCTCGCGGCTGAACGTACGGGAATTCACCCATCACGCGGTTCTGCAAGATGGGTAACGGACCGGACGCGCGTCGCGGCAGGTCCTCCGTAGCGTCGCGGACATGGCAAGTGTGGCGGTTCTCGCGGGATCGATCTCGACCGTGCTGTTCGCTGTGAGCACGCTGCCCATGTTGATCAGGGCGGCGCGCACCAAAGAGCTCCGTTCCTACAGTCGGGGAAACCTCGTACTGGCGAACGTCGGCAATGCCGTGCACAGCATCTACGTGGTGCAACTGCCGCCAGGCCCAATCTGGGCCCTGCACGCCTTCTACATCGTCACCTCGGGACTCATGCTCATCTGGCATCTTCGCTACGCCAGCCGCGCGTCCCGGCCCGACAGCATCCCATCTTCAACCGGAGGTTTCCATGACGATCGAACACATCGAAACAGCGATCATCGGAGCCGGCCAAGCCGGCCTGGCGACCGCGTACCACCTCCAGCGGCGAGGACGTCCCTGTTTGATCCTCGACGGCAATGCGCGTGTCGGGGACAACTGGCGCGCCCAGTGGGACTCCCTGCGCCTCTACTCCCCGGCCGGGTACGACGGCCTGCCGGGCATGCCGTTCCCCAGTCCGCGATGGTCCTATCCAACCAAGGACCAGGTCGCCGATTACCTGGCGGCGTACGCCGAACGATTCGAACTCCCGGTGCGCACCCTCGCCCGAGTCGACCGGCTGGCAGCGGTCGATGGGAAGTACGTGCTCCAGCTCGGAGCTGACCGCATCATCTCCGACAACGTCGTGGTGGCGACGGGAACGTTCGGCCGCACTCCGAATATCCCCGACTTTGCACTGGATCTCGATCCGTCCATCCGGCAGCTGCATTCCAGCGAATATCGCAGGCCGGCGCAACTGAAACCGGGTCGGGTGCTCGTTGTCGGCGCGGCGCACTCGGGGACTGATATCGCATACGAGGTGGCAGCCACCCACCCGACGGTGCTGGTCGGTCGCGACCCCGGTCAGGTGCCAGTACGGCTGGACCGCCGGACGATGCGGTTGGTCTTTCCGGCCATCGCCTTCCTCGCTACTCATGTGCTCACCCGGCGGACGCCCATGGGCCGCAAAGCTCTTGAGAAGGTCCGGTTCCATGGCATACCGAATATCCGGGTCAAGCGGTCCGATTTGAGAGATCGTGGTGTGGAGCGGGTGTTGGACCGAGTGAACGGTGTCCAAAGTGGGCGCCCGGTGCTCGCCGACGGCCGTTTGCTGGACGCTGTGAACGTGGTGTGGTGCACCGGCTTCCGGCAGGTGTTCGACTGGATCGATCTGCCGATTTCTGGTGCCGATGGTTGGCCGCGGGAGATGCGCGGTGTGGTGTCCGATGCTCCAGGATTGTTCTTCTGCGGGCTCGCGTTCCAGTACGCGTTCAACTCGACGCTGCTATCTGGGGTTGGCAGAGATGCCGCCTATGTCGCAGAGCAGATCAAAGCCCGAGTCGGGCGGTTACTCGCACTCGCGGCCTGAGTCCAATCGCGTAACCTCTGAGCGGGAGGCTGCGCAATGAGTGTCGAGCGGGACCAAACTGTCGATACCTTGCTGCAGGCTCGCGAGGCGTACGAGCGTCGCGACTGGGCTCTCGCCTTCGACCGGCTGCGCGGGAGCGGCGACCTCGGCCCGGAAGAGACGATGGCCCTGGCCACGTCTGCGTATCTGCTGGGAAACGTCGACGAGGCCGTACGCGCCCTTCAGGCCGGATACCAGGACAGGATCCGAAATGGGGATTCGCTGGGAGCCGTCCGCTTCGCCTCATGGCTCGGCATAGTGCTGAACGTCCGAGGAGAGGTTGCGGTTGGCGGCGGTTGGGTCGCCCGAGCGCAGCGGCTGCTCGAGACCGAGCCCGAAGACATCGTTGAACGTGGGTACCTTCTTGGCCACGAGTTCTTTCAGCACCTCGGCCGCGGAGATTTTGCCAGGGCCGGCGAGACAGCCGTTCGTATCGTCGAGACTGGTCGCCGCTTCTCCGAACCCGACCTCGTCGCACAAGGGTTGATGTGCCAGGGACGAATGACCATCTACTCCGGTCGGGTGCCGGAAGGGCTTGCCCTGCTCGACGAGGCGATGGTCGGGATCTCGGCTGGAGAGGTCTCTCCCATCATTGCCGGGATGGTCTACTGCTCGATGATCGAGGCGTGCCAGGAGGTGTCGGACTTCTCGCGCGCGGCCTCGTGGACCAGTGCCTTGACCAGATGGTGCGATGCGCAGCCCGGCCTGGTTCCGTACACCGGTCAGTGTTCCTTGCACCGGGGCCAGATCATGCGACTACGCGGGGCCTATGACGAGGCGCTTGCCGAATTTGCCCTCGCCCAACGCCGATACCAGCTGGAGGGTACGGCCGCGCCGGCCGCGCTAGCCCTAACCGAGCAGGGTGATGTGCTACGCATCCGAGGCAAACTCGACGAGGCCGAAGAGGCATACCGGCGAGCAGCCGAGTTCGGCTTTGAGCCGCAGCCGGGATTGGCGTTGTCGTGGCTAGCTCGCGGTCGGACGACGGCAGCCGTAACGGCGATCCACCGGCTGCTCGCCGAAGCGGGGGGGCCGGTTCAACGGTCGCGGCTGCTTCCGGCTGCCGTCGAGATTCTGGTTGCGGCGGAACTTCTTGACGAGGCCCGGGGGCATTCGGACGAGCTTTCCGAGATCGCGTCGGCGTTCGGCATCTCAGCACTCCGGGCGATGGCTGCGTACGCGTCCGCCGCCATCGAGCTCGCCTCTGGGGATACAGAGGAAGCACTCGGCCATGGTCGCGAATCGTGCCGTCTCTGGGGCGATATCGGGTCGCCGTGGGAGGCTAGCCGGGCTCGAGTGCTCGTCGCGCGCGCTCTGCGCGAGCTGGGTGACGAGGATTCAGCGACAGCCGAACTGGCGGTTGCCCGGCACGGCTTTGCTGACGTCGGCACCCCCCCGGGAGTCCATCAGGTCGACAGGCTGCTGGGACGAGCGCGGCCCGGCGGCCTCACCGAACGTGAGATTGAGGTCCTGAGACTGGTTGCCGAAGGGCGCAGCAACCCCGACATCGCGCGCGCGCTGGTACTGAGCCATAAGACTGTCGAGCGGCATTTGAGCAACATTTTCACCAAGCTGGACGTGCCGTCCCGAACTGCCGCGGCGGCGTACGCGCATGAGCATGGGCTGACCTAAGGAGCATCGGAGAGGGCCCAGCGGAGTGCATACATGGCTGAGCGACCCAATGGTCTGACCACGGCACGTTCGGTGATCGGCAGCGCTGGCAGGAGCAGTTCGATGCGCGCCCAGGTCGGCAGGATCGAGACGGCGCTGGCGGCCAGCGGGTAATAACCGGCGCGCGTCAGGCCGGTGAATGGTGGATTCACAAGGAGCAGGCTGCTTGCCTGTCGAGCGGGACCTGAACCGCTGAGCTGCGGCCGGTAGCTCTCCAGGATCGCAGTCAGCTCAGTAACGGTCGTCGGTGGCTCGACAACACCCAACTGGGCGGCGACAAAGCCGGCTTGGCGCACGTATTCGTCTGCTTCAGCCGGTGCTAGCGTCTCGGCGCCAAAGGACTGAAATGCGCTGAGGAAGCTGTCGACCTCGGCGACGTGGACCCACATGAGCAGGTGCGGGTCGTCAGCGGAATACGGCCTGCCGTCCGGGGTGGTCCCCTTCACTCGGCGATGGATTGCTCGTACGGCAGCGATCATGCGCTCAGCATCAGGCACCGTGCCGTACGTGGTGAGGGCGATGTACCTGCTGGTGCGCTGGAACCTTCCCCAGAAATCGGCGCGGAAGCCTGCATGCTCAGCGACCGCCTGCATCGCAACCGGATGCAGCGCCTGGAGCAGCAAAGCACGGATCCCACCGATGAACATGGACGTATCGGCGTGCACGCGCCAGATCGCATCCTGCTCGCCGAACCACCGCTCGCCGTCTCGCCAGATCTCGGCGTGCTGCGCCTCGAAGTCACCCGCAAGCCTGTCCCGCACGGCTTTCGCAATCGTGGCGCGCGGGTTGGGGAGTGTCCCAATCACCACATAGCGGAGCGTATGCGCCTTCGCCAGCGCAACTGCAGGTGGAACTCGGGTGGCTCAAACCGGCGGCGGTGCAGAAGTCGTTGGCGGGGCCTTGCTGGCGTCGGGGACGAGGATCCACATCACCACGTAGACCACGAGACCAGATCCGCCGAACAGAGTCAGTACTAGGAAGAGCACTCGGATCACAGTGGTGTCGATGTTGAAGTACTCGGCCAGGCCGCCACAGACGCCGGCCACCATGCGCTGGGTTCGACTGCGGTACAACTTGCGGGGTTCTTCCATGACGCCTGCCCTTCTCGATGCGGTCACCAACGCTGTCGACCGGCGCAGCATTTCGTGAAGTCCACGAATCGGTCGACCTTCTGTGAAACGAGGGTTCCACCATCTCGGGCACTCCGACAACCTTGGCGCCGCTTCAGGAAAGATCCGGCGCGACGAGTCGGGTGTCGATACCGTTGAGAGGCTTGGAAGGCGCCCGGAAGCGTGGACGTGGGGGAGTAAATGGCAACGGTGGTCACCGTGCGGTGGCGTACTCCGTCGCCCAGCTCCATCGACGAGCGGCTGATCGTGGACGCTGACGGCCAGGCGCGGCTTGAGGTGCTGCGACCGAGGTCGCTCGGCGACACGGTCGGCAGTTATGAGGGCGCCGTCGAGGAAGCCGAGTTTCGAGAGCTGACCGCAGCCGGATCAGACATCGAGTTGGATGTCGTGACTCAGGACCCACGGCTGGCCGCGGTGGCAGTCACGGCCGATCGGATCGCGCAGCGGCTCCTCGCCTCGCCGGTCGCGGTAGCCCAGTTCTTCGCCCGCCCGGTCGGCGCGGTCCCGCCCCTCCCGGCGACGCTTGCGATTGGCATGCTCGGAGCTGGCTCGCAGCCGGCCGAGTTCGAACTCGATCTCGCCGAATGCGCGATCCACTTCAGCTCTGGCGGGGCGCCGGCCTCCTGGACATCACTGCCTGAACTGCCGACTGGATTCATGACTCCTGACACCGAGGGCCTCGGTGGCGTACGCCAACGCGCGATTGTCCCGCCCGGAGTGGTGGGTGCGATCTCGGTGCCTCTAGTGGTACCCGACAGTGCCGACCAGGTCAGCGCTCGGGTCGTCGGCAGCTGGTTCCTACCGGGCGAACCGATACCTGAGGAATTCGAGGCGCACACGGAACCCCAAAAGCTCTGAGGCGGCGGGTGCGAGAAAGTGTCTACCACAGTCGAACCTCAACGCCGTCGGGACCGTACTCATCAAAGAAGCCGGATCTGGGCTACGGACGCACATTTATATGCATACGCCACGAAACGGTTCCTGCGATTCTGATTAGTCGAACCGGAACGTAAAATGGCAGTTCTCATCGCCCTTTCATTGAGGCGCTAGTGGAATGAACGGGTGAAACCACGTCTCTTCGGGGGGCTGACAACTCAGGCAGGCCGATGACCAGCATCACCGTGGAAGCCGTCGAACTAACCAAACACTACGGCGCATCCACTGCCGTTGAAGCTGTCAGCTTTTCGGCATCCCAGGGTGAAATCATGGGACTCCTTGGCCCCAATGGAGCTGGCAAGACGACGACGATTCGACTGCTGACCACGGTGCTGGAGCCCAGCAGCGGCGAATTCACGATCGCCGGGCATCCGTCAAAGTCGGCGACCGAGATCCGGCGGTGTATCGGCGTGCTTCCCGAGAGCAGCGGCTACCCAAATCATCAGACCGGGGCCGAATATCTGCGCTTTTATGCGCGCCTTTATGGCAAGAGTCGCAACCAGGCACGCGGCCTGAGTGGTGAGCTGCTCGCTGCCGTCGGGCTGGAGAAACGTGGTCGGTCACCAATCTCCACCTATAGCAGGGGTATGCGGCAGCGGCTTGGGATCGCTAGGACACTCGTCAATGACCCGATCGTGGTCTTTCTTGACGAGCCGACGCTGGGACTGGACCCGGCTGGGCAAACTCAGGTTCTCGACATCATTCGCACCATCGCCAGTGCCCGAGACGCAACGGTCGTGCTGAGCACCCACCTGCTTCCGGAGGTGGAACAGGTCTGCTCCAAGGTTGTGATTCTCAATCACGGCCGGGTTGTGGGCGCCGGCAGCGTCGGCGAGGTGATCGGTACGGCCCTGATCGAGCATTCGGCCCTGCTGCGGGTGCCGCTCCATCTCGTCGCGCGCGCGCGACAGGCTCTCAGCAACGTTCCTGGCCTCACCATCGACCAGGTGGAAGGTCAGCCGGATCTGCTCAGGATTGCGGTTGAGGCGCCGGGAACTGTCTCAGGTGCGTCGCCGGCGGAGGCAATGAACGCTGGCCTGATAGCCGTCGCGGCAGCGGGGATTCCAGTCCTCCGGTTCGAGCTGGAAGGCGCGCGCTTGTCCGATGCATTCCTCAAGATGACGAGCGAGGCTGTTGCATGACACTGCAAGTCGCCCCCGCAATTGGCACCGGGCAGGATGTGCGTGCCAGCGAAGGCCAATCGGGATGGGTTGTCGTCGCCGAGCAAGAGTCCCGCGACTTGTGGTCCAGCGGACGCGGGTTGATTCTGCTCTTTCTGTTCAGCGTTCTGTTGAGCGCCGTAGCGTACTTGACGTCGACCAACCTAGCCCTGAACTTTCTGGAGCAACGCGAGTCAGTCAGCCTCGTCCTGCAGTTCGCGGTCGCTGTCGGGGTTCTGGCAACCCTCATCGTGAGTGCTGACGGCATCAGTGGGGAACGCGAGCGCGGAACGCTGGAGACGCTGCTGGTCACGCCGGTTTCTCGACGATCGATCATCCTCGGCAAACTCATCGCCGCACTGACGTTGTGGTTCGCCACATTCCTCATCAGCATCCCGTACGTATGGGTGCTCGGTCGTGATGTGGGGATTCTGGGCCCGGCGCTGGCGTTCGGCTTGGGCGTCGGGACATTGCTGGCCGTCGGCCTCGGTTCGATCGGCTTGTTGATCAGTGCTGCATGTAACTCAAACAAGACCAGCGTCGGCGCCAGCATCTTCCTGTTGTTGATCTTGTTCGCACCAACGCAGCTCCCCAGCGGATTGCCGCAGGGCTGGTTCTTTGAGGTGCTACTGCGAGCCAATCCGGTGGCCTCAGGGCTCACATACATCTCCTCGCTGCTCGTGGAGGGTCACAGCTGGACCCAGGATCTGTCCTACCTGATCACGCCGCTGCTCACCGCGATCATCGCGGGCGGCGCGCTCGCACTGGCCGGCCCACAGCTGGTACGGCTGACGCGAGGAGTGACCGCGGGATGAGAAGGCTGTTCTTGATGGGGGTTCTGGTCGGTTGCCTCACCTGGCTCACGGCTCCTGCTGGTGCGGCGGCGCCCCTGAGCGTGCAAGTGGTCGCCGAACCGGCTCACGTCGAGACGGTCCTTGGTGGCCGTTTTACGATCACAACCGAGGTCACCAACACCGGCGCTGCACCCACCGGCGAAATCCTGGCGCACCTGAACGTCGCCAGCATCGAGGGCACCGTTTACGTCGATCCGGAGGATTGGTCGTCGAGTCGCAGTCAGCAGCTATCCCTGGATCCGGGCGAAAGCCAGAAACTCTCATGGGAGTTGCAGGCAGTCAATGCCGGCCACTTTGCGGCGTACGTTGTCGTCGTGCCGTTCGGCAGCGAGGTAGCGGGCAATGAGGAGCTGCTGATCAGTCCGCTCGTCAACATCGCCGTGGCAGGCCGGTCGACATTAACCGCCCAAGGTGCCCTGCCCATTGTCATTTCCATCCCGTTGCTCCTCGGTTTGGCCGCCGCCGGTGCTTTCCTCGGGGCTCGCCGTCGAAGCTCGAATCGATGAAGCCGCCATGCCAGGGTGGCATCGTCCCCGGCTGGTCGTCTGAAAGCGGGTTGTCAGCGTACGACGCCGAAACCGCCGGTCCAGTCGAGCTCCTCGCTCGCCGCGAGCTTGAGCTGGAGGAAGCCCATCGCCTCCAGTTCGCGTGCACGGCTTAAAGCGCCGGCGTCGATAGCGTCCAGACCGCCGGCCTGAACGGCCGATATGAAGGTCGCCTTCGCGTCGGCATCGTCCCCGGCGACGAGAACCATGGTCGTGTTCGGGCCGACGTTTCTTGCGCTGAGTGTGGCGGCGAAGTTCGTGTTGAACGCCTTGAGCACTCGAGAGGAAGGCAGCTCATCGGCAAGCTCCGCGGCGGCCGAGCTGTGGGCAGGCACGACCAGCGAGTCGAAGGTCTCGAAGTCCACGGGATTGGTGACGTCGACGACGATCTTGCCGGCCAACTCGTCGGCGTACTCTTCGAGAATGTCCTTCAGGGCCGGGTGCGGGACGGCCAGGACGACGATGTCGCCCTTCACTGGCCCAGGCGGGTCGGAGCTGCGAATGTGGTCGACCGTCGCGCCGCCCGCGGTCAGCACGTCCGCGATCGCGGTGCCCATGTTGCCCTTCCCGAAAATGGTGACATCCGTCATGACTTCTCCTTCTCACTCGAGGCTGGTGTGCCTGCGCGATTGTATAAGTCGTCGCTGATCATGCTCTGTGGGGGAGCAGTCGAGTGGTCTGATCACGATCAGGATGAGCACGGGCAGCGCGTACCGTCGGTACATGCAGGGCGCTGCAGACATCCGTGGCCGGAAGCGACGGTCCAACCGATCCGTGTGGCCGGGCTATCACTGATCATCGTTGCGATGCTGGTCAGTTCGTGGGAGTTCGCACCTGCGCTTGCGACAACGCTAGCCGCGATTGTCGGCTTTGGGCTCGTTGTGTACGGCGTACACGTTGCCTGGCTGGTGTTCTACGACCGCGAGCCCGACGGCCCATCCAGCTGACCACCGCCGCGTCAGGCTGGTGTTGAAGCGTCGTGCATCAGCCGCTCCACTAGCTCGTCATCCACCTCGGCGAAGAACCTGCCCACTACGTCTTCAATCTCATCGAATCCCTCGGCACAAAACAGCACCGGCTGGTAGTGCGTGATGTCGTAGGTCTGCACGCCCATCCGTCCGACGTCCAGCGGCCGGAGCTCCGCTTGCTCCATCTGCTGGATCTCCCCGTATGAGGAGAGCAGACCAGCGCCGTAGGTGCGGACCTGGCCGTGCTCACGTACCACACCGAACTCCAGGGAGAACCAGAAGACCTTCGAGACGAACTCCAAGGCCTCGGTGGTCTGCACCCGCCGAGCCGCCTGCCCCGCCAGCCGGTAGAGGGCGGCGAAGCGATCATGCGCTAGGCAATTGCCATGTCCGACGACCTCGTGGATGACATCGGGCTCTGGTGTGTAGAGCGGCACGGAGTGGTGGCGAATGTATTGCGTGGAGTGGAAGATGCCGTCGGCCAAGGATCCGTAGAACTGAAGGAGAGGCACCAGCCCAGCCGCGGGCACGTACTGGAAGCCGGTGAGCGGCTTGAGCAGCTCGTTCACCTCGACGAGCTGCGGGATCTTGTCCTCGGGAAGTTGCAGTCGCTCCTTGCCCTCCAGGTACGCGGCACACGCGAGGCGCTGGTGGAGGTTATGCAGCTCGCCGCAGACAACGCGCCAGACCTCCTGCTCGGCGTCGGTGTACGTCGCGATTGGTGGCGGTGAGCCGGGCTGCCAATCCATAGCTAGCGCGGCAAGAGCGTTGCGTCGGGCCCGGTACTCCGGGTCAACCGCACCTGGATGGTCTTCACCCAAGTGGACGGTGACGTCATCGCCTGAGCGCGTCACCGGTGAATAAAGCTGAGCTTCTTCGAACATCGCTGCCTCCGGGGTGTCCGGACGTCGCACAGCGCGCCGTCGTTTGGTGGCCGTCGCTGGGGTGGCAGACCGACAGCCGTTGGGCCGGTTTTGGTGGTCCAGGATCAGCTTGGCACAGTAGTCCAAGCCCCGGATGAGTGCCCATAACGGGTGTGTTCGGCGATGTGCCGAGCGATGAACTCAGCGTCGCGTCCAACGCCGCCGACCAACGATGATGCGAGGGAGCTGAGAAAGAACAGCCCGATGAAGTAGAGGCCAGGCTCGGCCGTGATCCCACGGTCTTGGACGGGCTGCCCCTCTTGATCAAAGACGTCGAGGTGCACCCAGTCGAACGCGGGACGATAACCGGTGGCCCACACGAGGTTCGCGACGTCAACGGTCTGTCCGTCGTCCATAAGGGGCCTACCATCGCGGACAGCGATCATCCGCGGTAGGCGGACCACACCGGCGGTGTCCAGATCTTTGGGCTTGACCCGACCCAGCGGAGGCGTCATCGTCAGCATCCGGGGTCGAAGCCGCCGCCCGATTGGGTTGGTCACGCTGGCGACTCGGGAGATGTAGAACCAGAAGGGCGGGGTGAAGATCCGGTCGGCTCGGCTTCCTGGGCGGGTCGGCTCGCTGCCAGGATGTCGCCCCGAAAGCCATGTTCGATGCGTCGCGGAGGCCTCGAGAGCTATCTCTGCTCCAGAGTTTGCGGCGCCCACCACGAGCACGTCACCGTCTTGCAACTGCGACGGCGTACGGTACTCACTGGAGTGGAGTTGCAGAATGCCGGCGTCGAGCTCGTCTGCGAAGCCGGGCAGATAGGGCAGCTGGTAGCCACCTGTGGCTAGCACGACATTGTCCGCCTCGAACCGTTGATCATTTGCGGTGATCACGAGGCGGTCGGCGTTTCTGGTGATCGCGTTCACCCGGATCCCCCGCCGCACCGGAAGATCAAATCGTGCGGCGTACGCCTCCAGGTAGTCGGCCATCTCGTCCTTCGTCGAGCAGCGACCCTGCGGTCCCGGGAACCTCAGACCAGGCAGGGCGTTGAGGTGTGCGGGCGTGAAGAGTTGCAGCGAGTCCCACCGGGTCCGCCACGAATCGCCGGTCCGCTGGTGCGCATCAAGGATGACGAACTGCTGGTCGAGCTGGGCCAACTGATAGCCAACGGCCAAGCCAGCCTGGCCCCCGCCGACGATGAAGGTCTCGCCCTGCTCGATCATGAAACTGAAAGTAGGCTCCCATCCTGGGCGGGGCATCGGTCAACTCACTCATCTTTGATCTTGCGGGCATGGTCAGATCTGACCATGCCGAGCGGGCTAGAGGAGGCTGTGTTCGAGCGCGAATGCCGTGGCCGCAGTGCGTGAGGAAGCATGAAGCTTGCTGAAGATGTTCTGCAGGTGCCGGGCGACAGTGTGTTCACTGATCACCAAGGTGGAGGAGATCTCCCGGTTGGTGCGTCCGGTGGCCACCAGGCTCAGCACCTGCAGCTCCCGAGCTGTAAGTCCTTTTCATCGAGATCGGTTCGCTAGCGCGGACCAGGTTGCGAACCCGGTCGACATCTGGCACTGCCCCGAGGTGCTGGAGAGCACGGCAGGCGGCATCGAGCTCAATTTCGGCACTATCGGAGTCCTCGACGGCCCGGCAGGCCAGTCCGACAAGGACGCGCACCCGAGCTGCCTCATAGGGGGCCTCCATCTGCCTCCAGGCCACCGCCGACCGACGCAGCGGGCTCAGGGCACCTACCGGATCACCCTGCGCAAGTGATACAGCGCCCTGGGCTTGGGCGGCTGCGGCTCAGAGAAAGGGTGCCCCGAGCGTCTCGGCGATCTTGAACAGCTCATCCGTTGCATTCTGGGCCGCGCTGACTTCGTGGGCGGCCAACATGATCTCGACGTACGCGGGCAGCACCCGGCATCGGCTGAATCGATCCGAGGCTTC
>JBKOUS010000161.1:0-7687 GCA_046723505.1 Actinomycetota bacterium | reverse complement strand
ATCCCGATCGATCTGCCGTAGCAGCAACGGTTCAGCGGTCGCTCCAGTCACACCTCAGTATCCCACGGATACGTAAAGTTAATTACTTAACGCGCCACCGTAGTTGGTGGATCCTCAGCCCCGTCGGGAGTTGCACGCTCCTGGCGGGGCACTTACTTAGCGGTCAAGCGTGTTGATCTTGGTGTTTCCTCCTTTCTGCTACCGGATTGCTATCCGGACCTGCGGGCACTGGGCAGGACAGGATGAGACGACGGGCGCAGGATGTGCGGCGAATCGCCTAGTCAAAGGCTGTTTCGGGTGTACGCAGCGCTACCGGATGATACGGGCTTGTATGTGTTCAAGTCCCCCCTCGGACACAGTGAAACCACTAGTCGTCGATCTTGGGTTTGGTCAGCGCTGATCGCCCTTTGGGTGTCTTACTTACCCGAAATGGCTAATCCCGGGAAACCAAGACAAATCGCCTCTAAGCTCGCCTCTTGGCGGCGCAGCCGTCAGTTTCGAGGCCGTCGGGGGGCCCACATGTGGCGAAGATTGGTTACAGCCGTGGCTTTTGCGATCGTGCTGGCCGGTCTGACAACCGGCCAGCTCACCTCTGCGCAAGCTGCCACCTACTACAAATCACGCTGCGGCAATACCTCCGGCCGAGTGCTCTTGACATTCGACGACTGGGCGTACGGCGATCCCTACCGCGCGACCCGCGTCGGCGCCTACTTGAAGTCGCGCAACATTCGGGCGGCGTTCTTCCTTATTAACAAGGAAGCTCAGAAGTATCCCAGCATCGTCTCAACACTGCGGCAGCAAGGCCACTGGGTGCTCAACCACACCTATTCCCACCCCGATCTGACCGAGCTATCGGACGCAGGTGTGAGCTCGCAGATCCGCAACGGCATTACGAGCAATCGGCTGCGGCCTCCTTATGGCGCATATGACTCCCGGGTGTCCAGCATTGCGAGCAGCCTTGGCTACCGCATCTGTACCTGGACAATCGATACGCGCGACTGGGAGTACGTCAACGGCAGCCGCCGCAGTACGTCCAGCATCCGCTCCATCGTGCGAAACTCGCCGTGGTCAGCCAAAGCCAGCGGAGTGGTCCTCGGCCACCTGTACACCAACTACCCCGATGCCATGTCCGGCATCATCTCCGACTTGCATAACCAGGGCTTGTTGTTCTGCCGCAACCGCGGCCCAGTCGGACGAAACATGCCTTTCCCGGCAAGCTGCACCTAGCGTCAGATCGTGCACAAACCCACACGCGGCCGGCCGCGCGAGGGAAGCCGTGCTTAACTTTGCCCCCTGTGGAACGTCGTAAGGTTGAGCCATTCCGGGCCGACAGGGAGCCAGATGAGTCAGCTCATCGAAGATCGCGTGCAGCAGGGTCGCGATGCGAACCGTCGCCACGCATGGCACGAGGCATTCGATTCGCTTCGGGAGGCTGACGCCGAAACACCACTCTCTCCCGAAGACCTCCGGCTATTAGCGGAGTCCGCCTGGTTCGCTGGGGATCCCGACGTCGCGATCGAGGCACGGGAGCGCGCGCACGCCGGATATCTGGAGCAGGGCGACAGATGCCACGCAGCCGAAATGGCTGTCCAACTTGCCGTTGATCATTTTGAGCGCCTGGAAACCGCCATCGGGAACGGCTGGCTCAGCAGGGCAGGGAGACTGCTCGAGCAAACCCCCAACGAATGTGCGGCGCATGGTTGGCAGGCAATCACGCTGGCCTATCTTGCGATCCGCACGACCGGCGATGGGCAAGAAGTACTGCGTCAGGCGAAGCGGGCACAAGAGATCGGGGAACGACTCGCCATCCCAGCGATCCAAGCCCTCGCGCTGCAGCAGCAGGGCTATGCCTTGGTCGCAATGGGTCACGTCGATGAGGGTCTGGCCTTGATCGATGAGTCCACGGTGGCGGCCGTCAGCGGAGAGCTTGACCCGTTGACGACTGGAAGGATCTACTGCAGCACGATCAGCGTCTGCCGCAATCTCGCCGACTGGCGACGGGCACTCGAGTGGACCGACGCGGCGGAGCGGTGGTGCCGCCGGCAGGGGGTGTCCGGCTTTCCTGGAATCTGTCGTGTGCACCGCGCAGAGATCATGGATTTCCGCGGCTCCTGGGCCGACGCCGAACGCGAAGCGAAGCGCGCCTGCGAGGAGCTCACCAGGTACGACCTGATGGTAAGCGGTGAGGCCCACTACGAGATCGGCGAGGTGCGGCTTCGCCTGGGGGACATGGAGGGTGCCCGGGAGGCGTTCCGGCAGGCCCACCAGCTGAGCCGTGAGCCTGAGCCGGGCATGTCTCTGCTGCGACTAGCGCAGGGGGACGCTCCAGCTGCCAGCATCTCTATAAAGAGGGCGCTCGCCGGTGTCGAATCACGTGCGTTCGTTCAAGCGAGACTGCTCCCCGCTGCCGTCGAGATCGGGCTTGCCGCTGGAGAGCTCGACTCCGTTGCACAACACGTCGCAGAACTCGAGCAGATCGCCGGTTCCTTTCGGACAACAGCAGTGACTGCCGCAGCTGAGTACGCACGTGGCCTGCTCCTGCTTGCCCAGGGCGACACAGCAACGGCGTTGACCAGACTGCGCCACGCGGTCGAACTTTGGCATGAGATTGGTGCTCCCTATGAGACTGCCCGAGCACGCGCGGCGCTTGGTGAGTCTCTCCGTGCCGTGGGCGACGAGGATGCCGCGCGGCTCGAGTTTGACTCAGCAAAGGCGGCTTTCGAACGTCTTGGTGCCATCCCGGACGCGAAGCGAGTAGGTCGGCTGCTCGGCGATGAGCAGGGCATCGCCGCACGGGCAGGCGAACGGGTTAAAAGAACCTTCGTGTTCACCGACATTGTCGGCTCAACTTCGCTCGCAGAGGCGCTGGGTGACGACGCCTGGCAGGAACTAATCCATTGGCATGACCAAACCTTGCGGGCGATCTTCAGCCGCTACGGCGGGACGGAGGTGAAACAGACCGGCGACGGGTTCTTCGTTGCCTTCGAGGACGCCTCGACGGCAATCGAGGCTGCGGTCGCAGTCCAGCGGTCCTTGGCAGAGCATCGCCGGGGCCATGGTTTCGCCCCACAAGTCCGGATCGGATTACACGAGGCGGAGGCTTCCACCCGCGCCATTGACTTTGCCGGACGAGGAGTCCACGAGGCCGCTCGAATCGGCAGCCTTGCTGGTGGCGGGCAGATCCTTGCCAGTGTGAACACCGTGCAGGGTGCCGCGACGCGATTTCCAGTCTCCGCTCCGCGCTCGGTCACCCTGAAGGGTGTCTCCCAGCCCGTCGATGTCGTGACGATCGACTGGGATTGAGCGGCTACCAAGGCGAGCCGGATCTCAAGGAAGTGCCTTCCACCATCGTGCGAATGAGACGCGTTTAACAGCGCGGCGTTCCGTCACACGTGCTCAGGCGCCTCCAATTTCTCCGCGATGACGATGAGTAGTACCGCCCCCAGGACGAAGGCCACTGCCAACGCTCCGTAGCGAGTCAGCCCAGCATCGGCGCGCAGAAGGCCGATGATCAGCGAAACAAGACCGGCGATCAGACTAGCCAGCCCGGCGACCAGGAATAGTGGCCACGCCAGGTCGAAGACAAATAGGTGATGCAGTTCGCCGCCTTCGGACTCGACGGCGGTGAGCACGTCCTGCAGCAAGAGCAGCACTAGCGAGAGCACCGCCACCAGGAGAACGGTGTACATCGCCCGCAGCCACCACGGGTGGCTTATCGGTCGCGTCACCGGATGGGCCATGGACCGGCACCTCCCGAGAACCCTGTCGTATGAGTCTAGGCCGACTGACCGCAGGCGCGCACCCTCCCGACGGCGTGATGAAAACGTCAGACCGCCGGAGGGGTGATCAGCGCCGCCGGGGCGTCCAAGGCCCCCATCCGCGACCAGATCCGCCAACGGGTCGAAAACCTCATTGGCGAAATCCTGCCGTGATAGCTGGGCTCTGTCCCCGCCCGAGCGGGTCACTTCTCTGCTTCGTCAGGCAGCGGTCGACTAGGGAGTGACCGATCTCGCGCAACCCGGATGGCGTAGGCGATCAGCGTTCCACCGCCGATCGCGGCGAGCAGCACGATCAGGTTGATGCCGAAGTCTTGAAGGAACACGGCCTTAGCCGGTGGTTGCCTGTGGCCCGATAGATCATCGGCACGGCGATCACAGTGACCATCGCGGCCATGATCAAACCGAATTGGAGATAGCGGCGGCCGCGGTCGGGAACGTAACGGCGCAGCGCCGCGCCAACATCGACGACCGCCGGAGATAGCAACCCATCGTGGATGATCAACGCACTGATCAGCCAGAGCGCGAGCAGTACTAGGGTCTGCGGTGGGAGTTGGGTCAGGAGCTGGAAGATGCCGTACGCCCCGACGCCCACGCCCACAACGGCAAGGACGATGCGCCAGATCCTCATGAGTGCACCTCGATGGTGGCCAACCATTTGGTGTTGAACACGCCGGCGCGGTTCGGGGCGATCAGCCGCAACGGGTAGCCGTGGTCGACGGTCAGCCTTTCACCGTTGAGGTGGGTTGCCAGCAGCGCACGGGACAGCTGCGGGCCAAAGATCACCGAATTGTTGAAAAAACCGGCTGGCTCTAGCGAGCGGACCCGCACCTGCGAATCGGCTGTGCCGCCCGCGCGCTCGACGACCTCCAGCAGCAGCATGCCGCGCCACTGCGCGTCGACGCTCCACCCCCGACACCGTGCGGACCCATGATCTTGAGCGTCCAGTCAGGTGCTGTGGCGGCAGCGATGACGTTCGCCTCCTCGGCGGTCCGATCGACCGGTACACCCAGCGGCCCCTTGCTCGGCTGCCTAACCGCAAGCAACCCGATCGGCTCCAACGGGGTCAACGTCTGCCCCACCGATGTCACGACGACAACGCCAATCCCGGCGCCGGTCGCGGTCAGAAGGCCGCGTCGGGACAGTCCCGGCGTGACCGGCGGCGGCAGCGGCCCAGCGATGCTGTGGGACTCAGGATCTTCGTTCCATGGCACCTCGGTGAGCACATCGCCCTCGGCGATCTTGGTCTGCAGCCCGTACACGATGTCGGGCAACTTCACCGCGACATGGAGGAGTACGGAACCGGCCACAACGTAGGCCAGCCGGTAGTGAACCGACACGAAATCCCACCGGAACGGGTACCAGCTGAGGACATTGAAGAAGCCGGTGAACAACTGCACCAACGTGGCCGAAACCAAGCTGGTACTGGAAATAACTCAACAGCCCGGTGAGGAAGCAAGTGAAAACCCCAATGCCCAGAACGAGGCCGAGACGTGCGGTAACCGCTGTCGAACGCAGGGTGCTGCTGAAGTGCGGCCACCAGGCTGGCCTACGCGAGACAACGGTCGGCATGGCTCAAGACTGAGGCCAATCCAGCACGGTTGCACCTTACCTACTGCTGATGTCCCTGCCACAGGGTCTTCGAGGGCCCGCACGCAACTGGCAAGTTGCACTATCCGGGCCGGAGGCGCGCAATCTGCCAGCACTTTCTCCGAACGTCCCAGCCAAGCGCGCTTGATAGCTCGGATGCGCTCGTCTTCAACATGCCTCACCTGTCGGCTACCGTTCTATCGGTGACAGGTCGTGACCCTGACCCAGCCGAACTTCGCCGGCGATTCGACGAAATCGTCGCTGGCATGGACCTCGGTGACCTCAAGAGGCTGGCTGGCCAACTTCTCTCGTTTCCTGACCGCATCCTCACGAAGCCTGAGCAACATCCGTCACTCCGGAAGACGCGCCGGAGCGAGGCTGCGACCTTCCGCCTGCGTGTCGATCTGGAGCGCGCCAAGCCGCCGATCTGGCGACGTCTGGAGGTGCGGTCCGATATCGGCCTCGACGTGTTCCACCAGGTGCTACAAAGCGCCTTCGGCTGGACGGACTCCCATCTCCACCGCTTTGCTATCGGAGGCAGCCCGTTCGACATGAGCGCTGAGTTGTTTCTGTGTCCTTATGACGTCGAAGAGGGCGAAGACGACGGTACCCCGGCCAAAGACGTGACACTGGATGAAACGTTGTCCCAACCCGGGGACGTGCTGCGGTACTGCTACGACTACGGCGACTCGTGGGACTTGAGGATCGCACTGGAATCTGTCCGCCCTTTTTGCCGAGTCCGCACCCCTTGCCGTGTGCATAGACGGCCGGCGTGCCGCACCGCCGGAGGATTGTGGGGGATTGCGGAATGCGGCAGACCTCGCACAGGTCCTCGAAGATCCCACCCACTTCGACGCCGACGAGATCAACCGACTGCTGGGTCGCTAGCCGCTTGACACTCCACGAAAAGCAAGTGCGCGTGATGGCGAACGCGCAGCTATGCCAGCGACATCGGTATTGGTCAATCCGAGTCTTACCTCCACAATGGCGCCTGCGCGCTCGCGCGTCTCAGCGCTGGTACTCCCGAACATGATCCACGATGAACGCAGGAACGTGGTCTGCGTCGGTGCCGTCCGACTTCTCCGGGAAATCGAAGACGGCGAGCATGAGTTGCATGGGGTACGTCGGAGGTTGCGGACAGGTGCGCACCGGCATGCCGTCAACGAGGAAGTCGGCTTTGTCCTTCGTCCAGTCCACCGCGTAGGTATGGAATTCGGCTACATCGATCGGCAGGCGTACGGCCTCGAAGTCCCCCATGACTGCCGGATCGCGGAACGCGCGCAGCCCCATCCCGACGGCGGCCGACTCTCCGGCCACGACTGCATCACCGAATATCTCGGCAACAAGTATCTCCGCGGAGCGTTGCGGTTGGTCCTCGGGACCGACCAGCCAGAAGCCGACCATTGACCGCGGCGTCACGACGCCGCGAGCGCGCATCTCGATATAGCCCCGCTGCGGTGTCCAACCCCAGAAGGTCTCTTGCTCCTCACGAACCGTGAGGCCGTCACGGTACGGCTGCTGGCCAATGGTGCTGCCGACTGGTCCGGAGAAGTTGCCGGACTGAATTCCCGATGCCCTAATGGGAGGCTGATGATCGCCGCCGCACCAAAGTCGTTGGCTGCGCGGGATAGTCAGGTGGAGGCACGAGTCGCGGATGGCGTATGTCGCCACTGTCTCGGCGCGCGAGCTCCAGGCCGGTAAGTAATGCGGCAGCCATACCTCCCGATCCAGTTCGGTGGCGTCGAAGTCGTCCTCGAATGTCAGGCGAAGTCCCTCAGGGCGGTCCGGCATATATTCATCATCTCGCCCTGCTGCCCCTCGGCGGCGGATAACTTGTTCGCTTAGCGGTGTCCGCGACCTCAGCGCAAAGCTCGGTCAAACGCCCTGGATGAATCCCTACACCTCATAAGGTCCTAGCGGAAGTCACGGGACCGATGCCTTGACGGCAAGATGCCTTTGGCCTCGGGATAGACAGAGCTCAATGGCTGCAGCCGTTCGGCGACCAGGTTGGTCACTCCGTCACTGTGCTCCACCCTGCCGCGAATGATCATGCCTGAGGCGTTGCGACCGATTCTGCCGAAGCGCCTCCAGAGCTCGGAGGAACAGACCACATTGAGCATGCCAGTCTCGTCTTCAAGATTGAGGAAAGTGACCCCGCCTGCTGTGGAAGGGCGCTGTCGGTGGGTCACCATCCCCGCCACCTGGACCCGACGTTCCGCGTACGCCGCACCGAGCTGCCCGATCGGCAGCACATCATGATCATCGAGCACCGGACGTAGGTGCTGCACCGGATGATCATCTGGAGAAATCCGTGTGGCCCA
>JBKOUS010000021.1:0-6385 GCA_046723505.1 Actinomycetota bacterium | reverse complement strand
GATGCGGAGGCCGAACTTGGTGGCTACGGCGATCGACTCGCGTACCCTGGCTGGCAGCGCGTCCAGTGCTCGCCCGATGACCAGCTCGGAGTGTCCGGTGCCGTAGGTGGGCGCGGTGTCGATCAGCGTCACGCCTGCCTCAATCGCCAGGTGCAGTGCGCGGATGCTCTCCGCGTCGTCGACCTCACCCCACCCGGCGTCGCGGCCGTCGAAGGTGAACGGACCGCCGAGGGCCCACGTGCCGACGCCGACGGCCGACAGTTGCCGCCCGCCCGCCCCCAGCGGACGCGTTTCGGTAGTCGTTTTGCTCACAGCTACTCCTGCTCAGTTGATGGTTCAACGGTGAAAGCGTTTGGTTGTGGTGGGTGCTCCAGCGGACGCGGCCAACCCGGAGGTGGTGGTGGCGGGTCGGTGCCGTCCTCTCCGGCCTGGTAGACGGCGATCTTCCACTCGATCACCGCCAGGTCGTCGTGGAGCTCCTCGAGCTGCGCCAGCACCCGGCGACGGTGAGCCCGCAGGAGGTGCAACCGTCCGGCACGTTCGGTATCGCCACAGCGGACCAGGTCGACGAAGTGCCGCACGTCCTTCACCGGCATGCCCGTTCGTCGCAACCGCAGCACCACATCCAGCAAGCCCAAGCTGTCCCGGTCGAAGACGCGACGCCCCCCGCCGTCGCGGTGAACCGCGCCAAGCAGCCCCGATCGGTCGTAATAGCGCAGGGTGTCGATCGACAGACCCGAGCGTCGCGCCACGTCACCGATCAGCAGGTCGGCGTCGTCGTGGCCGGTCAGCTCCGGAAGTGCCGCGGATGTGCTCATATGAATAGCCTGCAACCTGGAGTGCACTCCAGGTCAAGCAGTGCGCCGGAGCACAGCTCGTCTGATGTGGATACCGCAGATCAGCCCATGCGAACGCCAGAGGTCTGGGCGCGCCTGCGCTGGCGACCAGCCTGAATAGCCCACTTGGCGTCCGCCTTCCGCTTCCCAGCCTCGATGAGGTGGCCGATGGCGGGCTCACGACGTTGCCCTTCTGGGCTATGACCCCGCGATCACGATTGCACATCAGCTCGTGCGCCCGACGGCATCCGAGCACGGGAGCTTCCTGAGGACCAAGCCCAACACGTTGCGCTCGTGGCCTGACGGAAGGTTTGTCTGTCGGCCGCTTTGGGACTGATTTCTGTGACTCAATGAGGAGCACTTGTTAGGTCGGCGTCGTTCAAGCGGACCAGTCGGTGGCGGTGCCATCTGACAGCCCGAACGCCAGCGCCATGATCGCGAGCGGCCATGCGATCGACGGGATCTTCGTTCGGCCGCCGTCAACGCTGTGCGGAATGACCGCTGTTGGTGGGGTGATCTTGTATGCGACGACGACGGCGACGACAGCGCGGCTTCTCCGTACGGGTTCAAGATCCGATTGTGAAGCTGGCCGTTTGCGCGGCGGTCGAGTCGCCGCCGACGAAGACGTCGATTGTTGTGGTGTCGATTACCCAGTCCCGCGTGGCGGCGTTCCAGTAGCTGAGTTCGTCGGGGCCGAGCGGGAAGCGCAGCGTCTGTGATTCGCCGGCGGCGAGGGTGAGGCGCTGAAAGCCTTTGAGTTCACGCACCGGCCGCGATGCGGATCCGTGCCGCTGGTGGATGTAGAGCTGGGCGACCTCGTCACCGGCGCGTGCGCCCACATTGATCACGGTGACCGACACGGTGACGGTCTCGCCCGCCTGGATGGTGTTGCGGTCAAGCTCAAGTCGGTGTACTCGAACCGGCCGTATGACAGACCGTGCCCGAACGGGAACAAAGGGGTACTCTGCTCGTCCCAGTAGCGCCGAGCCTGATTGGCTGGTTCGTGGGAGATCGTGTTGCTGTAGATCATCGGGACTTGCCCGACGGTGCGCGGCCAGCTGAACGGCAGCTTGCCGCCTGGCGCGACGTCACCGAAGAGCAGGTCAGCGACGGCCGCGCCTCCCTGGGTGCCGGGATACCAGATGTCGAGGATCGCCGGAACGTGCTCAGCCGCCCAGCGCAGGTCGAGCGGGCGGCCGTTCATGACCAGCAGCACGGTTGGGGTGCCGGTGGCCGCCACTGCCTGCAGCAGCGCGGGCTGCTTGCCGGGAAGTTCAAGGCTGGACCGCGACGCTGCCTCGCCGATCATGTTTTGCCATTCGCCGAGGACCAGCACTGCCACGTCGGCCTCCCGTGCCAGGGTGACGGCCCGTTCGAGTTCGGCAGCGTCGTCGAAGCCAGGCGGGTCGACGGGAGCGTTGTCGCCCCACATGTCGAACATTGAGGGAAAGGTGCGCTGGGCGGGACGGATGCCTGGGGCGTAACCGACCTCGATGTCCCGGCCGGCACGCTCCCGGATACCCTGCAGCACCGTCACAGTCTCGGCCAGGTCGTAGTCGAACACCCAGGGCCCGATGGTGTCGCGCCGCGAGTCGGCCAGTGGGCCGATCACCGCGATGGAGCCAGGGCTGGTCAGGGGCAGCAGGTCGTCCTCATTGCGTAGCAGCACCGCCGACCGGTGGGCAGCGGTACGCGCCACGCTCCGATGGGTCGGGTCTGCAAGGACCTCCCGTGCCCGCTCCTCGTCGACGTAGGGCTGATCGAGAAGTCCCATTCTGATTTTCGCGGCGAGGACACGACGGACGGAGGCGTCGACAGTCTGTTCATCAACCAGACCGGCCTCGACCGCGTCCGGGAGGTGCGCGTATGCGGGATCGGTGATGGCCATCTCGAAATCGACCCCGACCTTGATCGCGCGCGCCGCGGCGTCGGTCAGGTCGGCGGCGAAACCGTGCGTGCGTAGGTTGTGCACGGCCTGGGCGTCGCTGACGACGAAGCCGTCGAAGCCCCATGTATCGCGCAGCACGTCTACCAGCAGCCAGTGGTTGCCGGTAGCCGGGACGCCGTTCAGGTCCATGTAGGCGGTCATGATGTTCCCCGCGCCGGCGTCGACGACGGCTTTGAACGGCGGCAGGTAGACGTTCCAAAGCTCGGATTCGGAGAGGTTGACCTCGTCGTAGTCTCGGCCGCCTAGGGCGGCGCCATATCCGGCGAGGTGCTTGGGACCGGCGATGATCCTGTCCGGGGAGCCAAGAGCCTCACCCTGAAAGCCGCGAACCTGGGCGACCGCTACCGCACTTCCGAGATAGGGTCCTCACCGGCGCCCTCGATGATCCGTCCCCAGCGGGGGTCACGCGCGATGTCGACCATCGGCGCGAACGCCCAGTGGATTCCGACAGCACGCGACTCGCGAGCAGCGACGGCCTGGCTCTGTGCGATGACTGCTGGATCCCAGGACGCGGCCATCCCGATCGCCACGGGCATGATGGTGCGCAGACCGTGGATCACGTCGAACCCGAACAGAGCGGGAATGTCCTGGCGGTTACCTTCTACCGCCAGCCGCTGCAGGCGGTTGACCTCCGCAGGGTCGGTCACGAACAGCAGCGAGCCGACCTTACCCTCCCTCAACGCCGACTCGACCATCGCTGGTTGGCGCGCGAAGTCAGCATGGAGCGTCGCCTCAATCTGCTCTGACGGCGGGAGATTGAAGTAGAAGTATTGAGTCAGCTGCGCGGCCTTCTCTGCGACGGTCATGTCCGTCATCAGCGCATCAACCTGTTCGGCGACCTCGGCATCGGCGAGGGCGGGCCGCGACGAGCCGGGACTCCCTGCCTCGTTGCATCCGACTCCGGCGCTGAGTTGATTGACATCCGTGCTCCCTCCAGTGCAAATGCGGTCGAGTGACCGTCGGATCCCATCGGGGGCCAATACCCACCGTCACAGAACCGTTACGTACGACTGTACACTGGCTAGTGTACGATTGTCCACATGGCATCCTCGATCGACTACTTCGCTGGTGACTCGCGGACAAACCGCGAACGCATGCTCGCCGGCGACCTGTACATCGCCGACGACCCCGAGAACGGGCGGCGTGCGCAGCGGGCGGTGCAACTTGCCGACGCCTACCACCAAGCGGCGGTCACCGATGAAGGCGCCGCCAGGCGGATCCTGGCCGAGCTGCTCGGCAGCCTCGGGGACGACGCGTTCGTCAAGCCGCCGCTGTACGTCGACTACGGCCAGCACATCAGCATCGGCGCCCGTACTTTCATCAACTACAACCTCACCGCTCTCGACGTCGCCGCCATCACCATCGGCGCCGATTGCCAGTTCGGACCGAACGTGCAACTTCTGACTCCAACACACCCGATCGAACCGCAGCCGCGACGCGACAGGCTGGAAGCGGCCAAACCGATCACCATCGGCGACAACGTGTGGCTCGGCGGGGGTGTAATCGTATGCCCCGGCGTCACTATCGGCGATAACAGCGTCATCGGCGCCGGTGCCGTCGTCACGCGTGACATCCCAGCCAATGTCATCGCTGTCGGAAACCCCGCTCGCGTGCTACGCGAGATCTGAGCACGACCGTGCCCGCGGCATCAGCAATCACGGCACAACGTCGCTACGACCCCGGACGGCGCGACCGAATCATCAACTCCTGCGTCGACGTCATCGCCCAGAACGGCGTCGCCGGCACGTCACATCGCAAGGTCGCCGAAGCAGCAGACGTTCCGCTCGGGTCCATGACCTATCACTTCACGGGGATGCAGGACCTGCTCCACGAAGCCTTCTCCCGATTCGCCCTCACCGCCAGCGAACAGTTCGAGGAACGCATGGCCGCCGCCCACGATGCCGATACCGCCAAACAGGCGATCGCCGACGCCATCACGCACAACGTCCTCAGCAACCAGCGCGAGCTTGTCCTCACCCACGAGCTCTATACCCTCGCCGCCCGGGAACCCGCCTACCGCGATATCACCCACGCCTGGATGGCCCGCAGCCGACGAACGCTCGAGGAGTACTTCGACCCAACCACGGCACGCATCCTCGACGCACTCGTGGAGGGCCTCTCCATCCACCGAGCCCTCGACAACGAACCGCACGACCAGGCCATCGTCAGCGCAGCGGTCCAAAGAATCACGGCGAAGTCCGATACCAGGCGTGTGTAACCAGGCACCGATCGCAGCGCCACACGAATCAGCTAGCTTCGTTCACTTGCGAGACCCGCCCGGTTGAGCTGGGCTCTCGGTCGGGCTTCCTGCTGAGTACTTGATTCCGTGACTGTCCCTGTAGTCCGATAGCAGAGCGTCGATAACGCGAGCCGTTCTCACAGCACTATGTCCATCGCTGGGCGATTCGCCATGCCCGGTCAAAGCATTGACCACGGTCTGGATAAGCGGCAGTTGAACCGTCTCGGGATAGGGCGCTTTGATCTGTTCCACTCCATCAGCAGTGAACAGCCGTAATGGCTCATCGGCGAAGCAGGAGAAGCGCAGCGCTCCCGCTGTCCCGACGATCTCAACCTGATCTTGGTTCTGAAACGAGTCGTAGTTCCAGACCCCGACGCCTTCTACACCAGAACGAAAGCTGAAGACACCAGTGACTAGGTCTTCGGCTCGGTACCGTCCACCGCGGTTCGTAGCGACTCCAGCCGCATGGGTCACCGGACCAACTAGCCAGTCCAACAAATCGAGGATGTGAGAGCCGAGGTCGACGAAGTGACCACCGCCGGAGATCTCGGGATCTACCCTCCACCCCTCGTTGTCAGACTCACCCACTGGGGCGGGCCGCTCATTGCGGATGCTGACCGTACGGAGCTGACCAATCCGGCCACTGTCCAAGAGTTCTTTGACCGTAACAAAGCGTGGCATGGCGCGGCGGTAATAGGCCACGAACAAACCCACGCCCGCCTCGTCGCAGGCCGAAATCATGTCCTCACCCTCCTGGGCGGTGCGAGCCATCGGCTTCTCGACATAGACCGGCTTGCCCGCCTGCGCGACGCGTACTACATACTCCCTATGTGAGTCAGGTGGCGTTGCAACGTAAACGGCGTCGACCTCCGGATCGTTGATCAGCTCTTCGGCATCGTCATACCAACGCGGGACGTTGTTTCGTCGAGCGTAGTCAGCGGCAAGCTCGCCATTTCGACGCATGACGGCAACCAGTTCGGATCGCTTAGCCTGCTGAAAACCAGGGCCGCTCTTGCGTTCAGTCACATTCCCGACGCCGATAATCCCCCACCGCACCCTCTCCACGGTCGTCAGCGTAGACGAACCCGGGACTGCTCAGACCATGGCAACGTCGCCGTCCACAGCGGTACAGCCGAAACCCTCGCGCATCTCGAGTTCCGCCACGGCAATCACCCTCGCTCAACCTCAGGGGTGGAGGTCGGGGCGCATTCGGAAGTCGTAGTGGTATGGCAGCGGCCGGTCGCCGAACGCGGCTTGCCATAGCTCGCCCAGCGTCTCCCCCTCCCGAAGATCGGGCACCTCAATCCCGGCTTCCAGGAGGGTACGGGCCGCGTCGGCGTGCCCGTCGGCGAGCAGGGCACG
>JBKOUS010000048.1:0-23271 GCA_046723505.1 Actinomycetota bacterium | reverse complement strand
AGAACGCGGAGACGGTCCGCGCTGCCTACCCCGGCCCGACCTGGAACCGGCTCCGGGAGCTGAAACGCCGCTACGACCCGGACAACCTCTTCCGACTCAACCACAACATCCCACCAGCGGACCGCTGACCGCCTCGACGTCAGCCGACGTCAGCTCCTGGCAGCACGCCCCAATACCGGCCGCGTAGGCGTCCACTCAACGTGCCGGTTCAATTTGGCCTCGGCGGGGTCGCGGAAAACTGCTCAAATCCATCGCCATCAGCTCGAGGCACCCGTATAGACACGTCCATCGTGACCTGGTCGGCGGCATGCCGGACCCGGATGCGCTGTAGTAGCGGCCGGAGAAGGCGTGGGGAGGTCGGCGTCCGTGTCGTGACACCCCCGACCCAGCTAGCGTCGCTGCAGCCGCCGCTACCACCGCCTCAAATGCTGCCCCGCTCCGTCAACGCGGCCGCAATGGCTGCTTCCGTCCGTACGCTGTTCTCCCGCATCCGAGCCCGTAGCCCACCATGACAAGCGCCAATCTGCAGCCGCAGCCGGAACTGCGCGTCGTCGGCGTCCTCTAGCTGCTCCCATGCGGCGAGCAAACCTCGACGACCCGCTCGACAACCGGCAAATCCTCCGGCTGGGCGGCCACCGCCTGAGCGATGGCCGGATCGTAGGGATCCTCGACAGCCACCAGCTCCTTGGCGGGGAAGTGCCGGAAGAACGTCATCTGCGTGACTCCAGCCGCGGCGGCGATATCTGCGATCGTCGTCTCGTCATAGCCGCGGTCGGCGAACAGCCGCAGAGCCTCCCTCTGCAGACGCGCCCGCGTAGTCGCTGACTTACCCACAGCAAAATGTTAGATTCTAACATTCTGGGCAGCAACGAGACGGAGGAATTTTCGTCGGTCGCACGGATGTAGGTCAATCGGCACCGTGCGCTTCTACCGGTGGGCACGGAGGGTCTAGATATATCGGTCGCCGAGCGGACAGACCTGGCGGAACGCCAACTGGTGGTCAGCTGCGCACTGGCAGCCACACTCCGGAGGGGTGCTGGGCATCATGGAACACTGTGCGGTCGCTCGCCTGTAGTCGTGTGCTGGTGGCGAACGGTTCTGCGGTGCCGAGGTTGCGTACGTAGCGGGGATGGGCGCCACCGGACACTTGCAGCCGAATCCGGTGCCCGCGCCGGAACGCGTGCGCAACCGGCCATAGATCAATCTCGACGGGATGGGGCCCGTCCGGTGCAGCATCGGTGAGACGGACGATCCCGTCGGAGATATTGATCGACCGGCCGCGCGGAGTGACGTCGCAGAGACGGGCATGCAGGTCGATGTACGGCACCGAGGCCTGCACGTACAGGCGCGCCCGCACCGGGCCGATCACCTCCAGATCAGCGGGCTGGGGATCATCCGTGAAGGTGAGAACGTCCGGTCGGGCTTCGAGGCGACGGTTGTCGGCGGGCCCGGCAGCCAAACCGACGGCGGTACCCGCGACGGACGGGGTCGGGTCGGCGGAAATCATAGCGAAACCGGCTCGGTGGGCCGGCGGAGGCGGGGTGAGCACTAAGCCGGCCGGCCGGCTGGAGATACCAGGCGGTGGCACGGGCGGGCGGGGCCCAGTCGGGCATGTCGGTCCAGCGGCGGGAACCGGTAACGAACACCCGCACCCCCGAGGTCGGGGTGCCGCCGGCCAGGGCAGCGTCAAGAGCGGCCAATGCGTCACGCATCCCGACCCGGGTGTACAGACCACGCCCGTGCCCCCAAGGCCCGACCAACAACCGCACAGCGCGGCCGGCTGCCCGGAGCGCCGCGTAGTCGGCGAGCATCCCGGGAAGGAAGAAGTCATACCAGCCGCCCTGCAGGTACACCACGGGCGGCATACGGCCGACGTTGCCGCGGTGGTCAGTGGCCTGCCAGTACGGGTCATCCGGACCGTGACGGATCCACTCTTGGAACCACGGCACCCGCCGGCCGGCCAGCGCCGCGTCGGCATCGGCGACCGGCAAAGTGGCCACCGCGCGGCGCAGCGCTTTGGGGCCGATGAACACGCCGAGGAACTGGCGGGCCGTTCCACCATTGGCACGAAGCATGCGATCGACGACCTGTACCCAGGCCAGCGCGTTGCCCAGCGCGAATCCGCCGCCTGAATACATGAACTGATGGGCGAACTCCGACGCGGCGTCCTGGATGACCGCAATCTTCCATTCCGGGACGTCGCAGGCGGCGAGCGCCCACTGGGCGAAACCCAGGTAACTCACCCCCCACGTCGCCAGCACGCCCCCAAACCACGGCTGCTCACGCAGCCACGACAGCGTCCCGTCGGCGTCGGCGGGGTGAATTGTGAATCCGTCGAAGTCTCCACCGGAGCCGCCGGTTCCACGCAAGCTCACATACAGCACCTGGTAGCCGCGTTCCGCCAGCAGTTGCGACATCCGGTCCAGCGCCACGCCGCGGCCGTACGGGCTGAGGAGCAAGACCAGCGGGGGTCGGTCGATATCAGCGGGGTAAAAGCGGTTCGCCAGCAGAGGCACGCCGTCGCCGGCCGGGATCACCAGCTCCCGTTGAACCCGCACCGCGTACGGGCGGCGTGGACGTACGCCGAACACTCGGCTCAGAAAACTCATCGGCTCGTCCTGCTCAGAATGAGGCTGTCCAGCGCGAGTACCACGTCACCGAAGAGCCGCTGGCCGCTGCAAGGATTACTCCCCGGTGACGAGCCGTCCAGCCCACTGCCGCCATGCCCTCAATAGAACGTCCACCCAGACCACCCGTCAACTCAGCGGGACTGCGTTCAGCGCAGCCCACCACACTCAAGACCTGCAGCACATCGCGGCGACCCGGACGGCGCTGGCGGGGCGTTGATTGGTCGGGTGGACACGGCACCCCGGACCTCAAGCCGTGCAGCCGAACGAAGACTTCCTGCGCGGCGTCAAAGAGTCCGGGAAGGCGTTTGCCGTCCCCACCTACGACTTCCTGCTCGGCATTTACGCCATGTTCGCGGTCGCCGGCTACCGCCTGCTGTCCGGTGAGCAGCTGCTGGCACCCACTGCCGGACTAGCGATCCATCCCGAACGCTCCTACGTGGGCCTTGCTGTGGTGCTGTTGGCGATGCGGGCATTCGCCTCCAGCTGCACCGCGCTCACCGGCGTCGAGGCGATCAGCAACGGCGTGCCCGCCTTCAAGAAGCTTGGGCATCGTCGGCTTAACCCCTTGGAGTCCGCCACCTAAACATGGCCGCAATCGTGGAGGCCTCCTGCTTGGGGGCTCAACCAGCGCATCCGGAGGGCGCCTACCTAGCCACCCGAATCGATCTGGTCAGCGCGCTGGCCAACAGGTCAAGGCGGCGACCGCCACCGATCTGCCCGCATGGATCGGAGAGTGCGGCCGCGTGGTGCCCGGCCAGGTCGTCGCCGACGTGCGGGTGTTCGAGCCGCCGTGGAGGTCAGCGCCGATGACCGGCGGCCCAACCGTCCTGTTTCAGGGTACAAACTGGCAGCGGGCACCTCGACCGACTCGTCCGCGCCATGCTCGCCGAGCAGCACAGCGAGTGGGCAGTCGGCCGTCGCTACGTCGGCCTCGACATCCTCCAAACCTGACGCACCAAGATCAACAATGCCGAGACCAAGATCAACAAAGACAAGCCCGCAGGAGACAGACCTCATCAACAACTGACAGGTGTGCCGGAAAGTCGTGTCGGTAGAAAGGTTTGAACTGGTCTCATCATCAGGTTCCGCTGCTCGACCCGTGGTCTCTTAGCCGGCCCGCTGCTGCTGCGCGACACGAACGGGCAATGGATCGCCCTGCACGCATCGCGGCTGTCGACATCGACGATCGCCGTCATCGTCGAACCGGCCCACTCCGTCGAGGTGGCCGCCGTGCTCAGCCAGGCGCACAGCGTGTCCAGACGTGAAGCCGAGATTTGCGGCTCGTGGTACGCGGCTGCTTGACCGCACCTATCGCCCGGCACTCGGCATCTCCGAGTACGCAGGGCAAGACCCCTGAAGTCGATCTTCGAGGACCTCAGTGCCCACGGGTGGCGCGCGCTGATCGGTCGAATCTTCTTCGGGAGTACTGTCCAGGCGGTGACACCGACATCTCCTCGCAGGGCTCGGTGAAGTCACAATCAGCTCTCCCCTGTCCAACCAGACCAAGATCGAGAGTCTCCAGAAAGCGGGGAACCTTACGAGTGCCCGAACATGCGGGGCTGGCGGCGTCAACGCCGTTCAGTGTCGGCCAGACTGTCGGCCAACCAGCCCGCACAGTGGCGAACATAAGCGACCCAACTCGAACCGATCCTTGACTAGGCCCTCCAAACCTCGAGGCCGGCCGGTGCCCTCGCTCAGATCGTCTACGTCGCCTGCATGCGCTCGTGGTCCGAGCTGCACTGCGTAACGTCAAACGTGACCACAACTCGGCGATGGTGACAACACAGTGGGTCCGGTCGGTCGGACGACCACAGGCCCATCAGCCAAGGTGCCAATCCCGCTCCTGCAGCAGCGACAACAATTGCCCGTGAACCGAAAGGGTGACCACAGCGGCGGGCTGCGCTCATGGAGGCCGACCACAACAGCAATGTCTACGAGGCGCTGTCCCGCGGCCGGGCCACGACGGGATCAGTTAACCCGACTTCGCGCACAGCCGATCCTCGAGCTGGTCGTGCGGCCGCTCTCGCCTCACTCGGGTCGGCGCAGTTCTCATCCGAACTGGTACACCCACGGAACCCGCCCCAGACAATCCCGCTGGCGCGTCATAGCCGGCCGAGCTCGCGCGACTTACTAACGCTTCGCGCGGGCTACAACGTGTGTCAGGTCTGAAGCGTAGGTCGGGACCGCAGGCGGATCCAGGGCGTATTGGGCGCTATAACTGGACCCCCACCGAAGGCTTCTGCTGGGGATGGGCCTCGGCGCCGGCCGCGCGTCGCTCAGCGCGCAGGAGCAGCACCAGCCCCGCCAGCATGGCGATCGCGTACAACGTGACGCCCCACCCCATCACGCATAGTGCGAGGTGGAACACGATCGCACCTACAAGCCCGAGTTGCGTCATGCGCCCACCACAGAGGACCAACACGCCCACCGCTGCCTCGAACAAGATAAGCAGGCCGATCAGCAGAACGTGATTGGGCGGGACGACCGTACGCCAGGTCTCGGTCACCCAGGGGAACCAGGAGGCGTCCATGAAGACCGAGTAGTCGTTACCAGCGAGCAAGTAGGCGGTGTTCAGCATCGCTCCGCCGACAAGCATCACCATGCCGACCAGGACCCGGGCGATGAGCATCGCTCGCCGGCTCCGGCTCGACAGCAGACAGGCAACGACTGTCGCGACTCCGAAAATCATCCAGAAGATTTGGCCTGCCAAGACGATGCTGTCCATAACCAACTCCAGTCAAGTTGAGGGGAACCGAGCCGAGCTCGCGTGGCCGCTGCGCCCCGGCGCGAGGCGGCTACGCGCCCATCTGCGCCGGCCGCTTCAGTCGGCGAGGGGCGGGTGCGGCCGCGGCGCGCCGCTCCGCCCGCAGCAGCATTACCAGCGGCAACAGCATGGCTAGGCCGTAGACGGTGAAGAACCACGAGAAGAACAACGCCAGACAAACATGGAACGCGATAGCGCCAAGAAGCCCAACCTGCGCCAGGCGGCCGCCAGAGAGGATCAGCACCCCCACGGTCGCCTCGAATGCCACCAGCAGTCCAATAAGCAGCACCTCATGGGGCGGCACGACGGCTCGCCAAGCATCGGTCACCCAGCCGAACTTCGCATCGTCGGCGAAATCAGCGTAATCAACGCCCACCGCGAGAGAGATGGCGTTGACCGCCGCCCCGCCGAGGAGCATCAGCAGTCCGGTAGTGATCCGTCCGATCCGCCTGGCTCGATCGCTCACCCCCGCCAGCACATCCGCGATGAAGGCGGGAATGGCCAGTGCGAAGAAGACGATTTCGAACACTAGCTCAAGCGTGTCCACAACACTCCTCCCTTCCGGAGGTTGCCGCCTTTCACTTCCAGATCAGCAGAGGCGTCGACTTCAGCAGAAGAGGCAGACGGCCTATGTGCAGGGTCTTTAGTCACTCGTCTCGGCTGCCGCCTGGCCGCCGAGGGGCGGCTGGCGGAGACGGAACGTTCTCAACGACCTCACCCCGGCCCAAGCCATACAACGATCAACGCGAACCTTGCCGACTGGACGCGGAGCAATGTCGAGTTGCCAAGTGCGACCGGCGCGGGCATCCATGGTGCTGAAACGGATGCCCGGGGGCGGAGATTCGCGGGCCTTGTAGCAAGCGGCCGCACTGTCTGGGCAAACTAGGCCGCCGGGTGTGGTTGTCGAGGTGCTGCCGAATCGACGGGCTCCGCACGTCTGGTTATCGCGCGCAACATTGCTACCCCGTAGGTGGCGTCAACAGGCCCAGCGGCAGGGCGAGCAGTCTGACAGCAGACTCAGCTGCACCTGTTTAGTGTCGGCCAAACTGTCGGCCAACCACCCCGCACAGTGGCGAACATCAGCGACCCAGCACACGCTCCGGACGCGACACTCATCCGCATTTCCAAGCAAGGGTTCTGCCCTGACACGGAAGAGGTCACTGGTTGAAATCCATTAACGCCCACTAGCATCACCCCTGGTCAGACAGGTTTTGCGAGAGCCTCCGGCGCTCCTTCACGTCGCAGCCTCGCTGGTCAACTGCTATCTGAGCCCCGAGCTCAAGCCGCCATCAACGGTTTTGAAGATACGTGACGACGGCCATCACCCGACGGTGGGAGTCAGGGTTCGCCTCGAGTTGGAGCTTCTGGAAAATTTGTGTTGTGTGTGCTTGAACAGTCCGTTCTGTGACCACGAGGCGACGTGCGATAGCGGCGTTCGACAGACCCTCGGCGATCAATCCCAATACCTCACGCTCTCGCTGGGTGAGCTTGTCCAGCGGGTCCTGTTTTCGGTAGCGACCCACCAGACGAGCAACGATGGTCGGATCAATGACCGTTTCGTCGTCCGCAATTCGGCGTAAGGCGTCGATCAAGATGGCGACATCAAAGACTCGCTCCTTGAGGAGGTAGCCGACCCTTCCGGGGTGCTCCTCGAGCAGCTGCAACGCGTACTCAGGCTCGACGTATTGGGAGAGCACGAGTACACCGACCCCAGGATGCTCTGAGCGGATCCGCTGCGCGGCGACGAGACCCTCGTCGGTATGGGTCGGCGGCATTCGAATGTCCACGATCGCCACGTCCGGCGTGTCCACAGTGACCGCACGAAGAACGCCGTCGAGGTCATCCGCCTGACCGACGACTTCGACGCCTGCCCCGCGAAGCAAATGCACGATGCCCTCGCGGGTGATCATGACGTCGTCTGCGACAACTACCCGCACGGTATCTTCACCCGGAGGATCCCTGACGTTCGGACGATCTGTCCACCCAGAGCTCCCACCCGATCAGACATCGGCGTTGTCGGATGGACCTCGGTGCCGCGGATCTCGACCACCAGATCACCGTCAGCCGCTTTCGCAGTGATCGTGAGTTCATCGGTCCCGGCACTGACCGCCTGATCGATAACGTCGGCAGCCGCGAGATATGCGGTGCGCTCGACGAGCGGCGGCAGCCGGGCGCTCGCGACAGTGCCGATCTCGACCCGGATCGGTGCTGTGTCGGCAAGGGTGGTAAGCGCCGGTCTGAGACCGAATTCGGTTAGCACAGCGGGATAGATCCCGTGGGCGAGTTGCCGCAGCTCATCTACGGCATACTGCACCGCCGTCATGGCGCGCTGCAGCAATTGATGCAGGTCGGGGCCTCCTGACGTGGCCGCAGCCGCCATAGCCAGCCGGATGTCATAAGAGAGTGTCAGGACCGCCTGCTGAGCGGCGTCGTGCAGGTTGCGCTCGAGGCGACGTCGCTCTACATCGCTGGTCTGGACAATCCGTATCTGGGAGGATTTGAGCGCCGCAAGTTGGTCCAGCAACTCGGCCTGAAGTCGCTCGTTGTCGATCGCCAATCTTGCTGCTGGACCAATCGCCTGCACCAACCCGCTGGGGTTCACGAGCGCGGGGTCGTGGTTGATGACTGCTATGGGCTCGCCTTCCCGAACGATCTGGGCGATCGCCCGCCGGCTGTCGCGATCGGGAACCAGGACCTCGTCGCCGAACCCGTTCACGAACCGGTGAGAGTCGGGCAGCCAATAGGCGACCTCCAGACTGGGATCCCCGGTGGCGCGAGCGAGAACTGGGGCGAGTGATCCCGGTTTCGGGGCAGCACCGAGCTCCTTGGCGAGGTTCCTCAGCGCTCGCCTTGCCCATCGGGCGCGTAACACACCGCTCGCCGCCCCGGCGGCCAGCGCAACGACTGACCAGGCTTCGACCTGGAAGATCCCGGCGTACAGGGGATCATTCGGATTTTCCGGAGGTGTTGCAGCGAGGGCAATCCCATGTACCGCGAGCGAGGCACCTAGCACACTTGCTGGAACAGTCACCAGCCACATCAGGCGACGGGCTGTAGGGGTCGCCGTTCGAAGACGCCAAAGGCTGCCGGCTGCAAGCGTCAATCCAGCGGCAACTGAGACTGCGATCCAGGTGTCCGCCAGCATCCGCGCAAGCCAGGGCTGGGACGTCACCAGCAACACATTGTCCGTGCAGTTGTTCCAGCAGCCGGGATCGGTGAGCGGATCCGTGACGAGCAGCAGGCCCAAGGTGAGCGTTGCGGCCAGGAGATAGAGCAGAGTGATAGCCACACGCAGTCGCTTCCCTCCGCCGCAGATCGACACGACGACATGACACACCAGCGGCAGGAAGACAGGCTGGATTAGCATCGCAGAAGTGCGGATCGCGGGCGGCCCGCTGTGCCACCCGATCCAGACCGGCATGAACCACGCCATTCCACCAAGTGCCAACAGCAGACCTGTCCGCTCGGTCGGCCGATCCACGGCCCACAAGAGCCCAGCCACGATCAACGCCACGCCGGCGGCAAACTGAGCCGTCATCGCGATCGAAGAAGTGGCCCCATATGTGGTCCCCCACGGAATGCTTCGCCACGCAGGCATCGCTGTGACGCCGGCGAGGATGATGGCGAGCACTACCGTCACTCGAGTGAGGACGCGCACGTCGGCATTGTCCCACCGAGATCTGATGGGCTGAGTCGTCGAGACTGTATCTAGCTACAACTCATCCGGCGACAAGACTGGATCCAGATGCCATGCCCATCGAACGACTCGTCCCTAGCGTCGTGGAGTGAGACAGCCTCCACAGAAAGGGGATGATGACATGTCATCGAGAAGCGAATCGGCGATAGCGGTAGTCAGTGTCGCGCTCGCGCTTGCCATGGCGGGATGCACCGCAGCACCTGGTTCACCAGGCGACAAAGCGGGTGGCTCGACATCGACTGTGACCCTGACCTTGGGCGTGACAGACCCCAAAGGACGCCCGACGACCCCGACAGTTGAATTCTTCGCCAATCAGGTTGCTGAGCACTCGAAGGGTTCGGTTCGCCTCGAGGTGTCCTGGAATGCCGGTGAGGGAACCACCGACGGGGAACAGTTCATTGCGAGAAAGGTCAAGTCAGGGGCACTCGACCTCGGCTGGATCGGATCCCGGGCGTGGGACACCGAAGGTGTCACCAGCCTGCAGGCCTTGCAAGCGCCTTTCCTGATCACCGACAACAAGCTGTTGAGTGCCGTGATGTCCAGCCCCATGGCAACTGACATGCTCGCAGGATTGAAAGCCGCGGACGTGGAGGGATTGGGCCTGTATCCGGACCAGTTCCGGCACCCGGTTGGTTTTCGCAAGCCGCTGGCATCCGTACAAGCATTCAATGGGGCACGGATCCGCGTGCTCACTTCCAATGCGTCGGATGCACTGATCAGGTCACTCGGCGCCGAGCCGGTCCATCTCAACGGGAACGCCTACCGACAGGCGATCAGCGACGGGACCCTGACCGGCGTGGACGCATCCCTCGGTCTGGCGCCTGCCCTCAACGGCTCGGTTCTGACCGGAAACCTGATCTTCTATCCCAAGGTCGACACCTTGTTTGCGGGCCAGCAAGCCCTCCGCAAGCTCGATCCGTCACAACAGCAGGCACTGCGCGCGGCGGCTCAGCAGACCACGGCACACGTTCTGGGGAACTTGCCGGCTAGGGAGGACACCGGGCCGTTCTGCTCGGGAGGTGGCCGGGTCGTGACCGCGCCGGATCGCGACGTGCGTGCACTTCAAGCTGCATCGGAATCTGTCTATCGGCAGCTGGAGGCTGATGCCCAGACGGCGGCCTTCATCAGCCAAATCCGTTCGTTGAAGGCGGGCATCACGGCCGCGCCGCTAACGACGGCGTGTGGGCAGTCCGGCCCAACCACATCGACGGCGCAGGCGGTTCCAGAAGGCGCCTATACAGCTATCGGCACCAAGCAGGACGCCCTACGCCTCGGAGCAGACGACCCCTGTGCCTTGAAGTCCGACGGTGCCCACCTCAGGCTGGAGCTTCAGGACGGACAGTTCACGCAATGGGAGTTCTGCAAGAACATGCCCGACAGTATCGGCAGCCAGGGAACTTACACCTCGACTGACAAGCAGCTCATCATCCACGAGACGTGCTGTGGCAACACCACACTCGATTGGTCGTTCGATGGCAAAGCGCTGACGCTGAAAATTCCACACGCCGAGACGGGCGTGGACCCGATGGAACGATTCATAGCCGAACATCATTGGGTCAAGGTCTCCTGATATCGAGGTGCGGCTGGACGCTGGAGAGGAATCTCAGTGGCCAGCCGCGTGCCACCGCCGACAGGACTGTCAATGTGCAGCGAGCCGTCGAGCGCCTCGACTCGGTCGACAAGACCTCGCAAACCCGACCCTTCCTCAGGATCAGCACCACCCACGCCGTCGTCCAGGACCTGAATCATCAATCTCGCATCCTGTACCCAGATCGTGACGGTGACTGCGCTGGCATTGGCGTACTTAGCCACATTGGATAGTGCTTCAGCGATAACGAAGTAGGCGACGGCTGCGACATTTGAAGGCACGCCGGGCGCCGAAACAGTCAGTTTGACCGGGACTGCAGTGTGCTCAGCCAACTCCGACAGGGCCGCCGCCAATCCTCCTACGGTCAATGCCTCCGGATAAAGCCCTCTGGCCAGTTCACTGATCTCATCGCGCGTGCGGTTAAGCTGCCGTCTCGCTCGCTCGATTGTCTCGGCCAACTCGGTCTCGTTGAGCGGACCTACCACGTTGCCCGCGGCACTCAGAAGGTCCGCTACTTCCTCAAGGTCGCGGCCGGCACCACCGCGTACTCGGCGCTCGAGGCGGCGGCGTTCATCGGCGGCTGCCTCAACCAGTCGGCGCCTGGACGCCTGTACCTGGGCAACCTGGACGCGTACCTGCGCTTGCAACTGGGCATTGGCCGCTGCCAGAGCCGCTGCCGCTGCGACAGACTCGCCAAGCCCAACGCTGGCTGCCGCAGCCGGATCGTGGACGAGTACAGCGATGCGGGCGCCCTCCCACTCGACGGGTGTCACCATTCTGCCCGAGTTAGGGCTGGGCAGATTGATCGGGCGACCAGTCGCATCCACGTAACCGCCGTATTCATTTAGCCAGTAGCCCACTTGCAACGTGTGATCTCCTAGGGCGCGTCCAAGTGAGGACTCGATGGACCTCGTACGGCCTACGGCAAGCTCAACAACCAAGTCAGTGACAGGCGTGCGCTCCCAACTTGCGAGGAGCAGTGCCACCAATAATCCGACAGCCAGCGCAATAAGAGCCGCGTCGTACGCCAACAGGACTGGACGACCCGCCTCGGTCCCAGACACGATGAGCAGCGCCAACGCCGTGCCGCTCAATGTGACACCGAGCCAGACAGCCGCTCGAAGAACGATCAGCTGGACCCGCTGGGACGGTCCGACCGCGACCCGCAGATCCCACCATGCAGCCGCGATCATGATCGCGCTGATGAGGATGACGGCGACCGGGTTCCGAGCGACTGATGGGATCAGTGACGACACGTACCCAGCGACGACGACTGCACGACTCACGACCGTCGGTGGACGCCAACCAGGGAAAGCCAGCACCGCGTGTATAAGTACGCCGCGGTGGAGGTAGAGAGCATGCGCGGCGAGCCAGGCAAGCAAGGGCGAATTGAGGGCGGCGAAGTTTCCGAGAAACCAGGTCAAACCTGCTCCAACTAAGAGCACTCCGGTGCCATTTGAACGGCGCCAGATCGAGATCAGCCCGCAAGCAACCATGGCCCAGCCAACGAGAAGGTCTGGTAGCCAGAGGACCGGCTCGTCCCAGGCGAATCGGGCGCCTTCAGCGCCAATGCCTACCGCTATCGCACCGACCCCCAGCAGGAGCACAAGAACGTGGCGTCGGCTCATGATCAGTCAGTCGACGAGACCCGCCAAGGCCTCGGCTGACAATCCGCTCGTCGCAGGCACTCGTCAATCACGGGCCAGTGCCCAGTTGGTCACTTCTGCAGCCTAGTGGGATCAACTTGGCCGAGATCCGCTTTTGCTCTGGATTGGGTCCGCAGCTCAGGCTGAATCCAGGCACCACCCGACAGGTACGAGACGTGCAGTCGCTGCTGGACCGACGGGTTACGCGTGATGGCTTGATCAGGTATTGGCGATCATGATTGCCAGTTATCAAATCGTGACCTAATGTGGCACTTACTGTCTGGTGATTGCAGGTGACGTCGCCGTCATCGACCGCTCAGTAGGCACGTCCATCACAGCTTTCGGCTGTGCTCAGATCTGGGAGGTCTGAGTCAGCGCCAATGAGAGCTGCGCGCAGGGCTCGGGGAACGCAGGAGTCGGGGAACTGTGAATATCACTGCGCGCGTGACCTTACGCGCATTCGAGGTTGGCGGCGCCCGATCGATTCGTCGCATCGCTGCGCTTGGGGTCGCCTCCGCGGCATTGAGCGCGTTGGTCGCCTTTCCTGCCAGCCTGCCGGCCGCAGCGCAACCGCCACTGACGGTGGCAGAGGCGAGAGAGTTGATCAAGCAGCTCCAGACCGATGCCGCTGGCATCGACCAGCAGTACACGGATGTCAAGGAGCAGATCAAGGAAGGCCGGGCGCAATTGGGGTTAAAGCAGGCTGACGTCCAAGCCCAGACCGAAAGGGTCGGGCGGCTGAAGCTGCAGGCCGGCCAGATCGCTCTTGCCCAATTCCAGAACCGAAGCCTCGTTACTGCTGCACACCTCTTCGTGACCCCCGATACCGAGGGATTTCTCAGCCAGATCTCCACGGTGCAGAAGGTCAGCGAGAACCAGAATGCGGCGCTACAGGACTACCAGCAGGCACAAGCGAACCTTGCTGCACTGGAGCATTCCGCCGAGACCGATCTAGCAGCCCTTGCCGAGAAGGACAAGGAGCTCAAATCCCTCACCGCAGCCTCGGACAAGAAGCTCGACCAGGCCAAGAAGGTACTGGCCAAGCTAACCGCGGATCAGCAAAAGCAGCTCGCCGAGGCCGAGAAGAAGGCAACAGCAAAGGCCAATGCTGAGGGCCGGGCTGCCACGGAGGCGACAGCAAAGACCAGCCAGGCTGCGACGAAGCCGACAGCAAAGACCAATACGGAGACCCGGGCTGCGACGAAGACCTCGCAGGATTCAACACGTAGCTCAGCAACCGGTAGTAGCAAGGGAGCAAAGGCTCTGGCGTACGCAAAGGCTCAGCTCGGAGAACCATACGTTCGCAATGGGGATGGCCCCAGCTCATGGGACTGCTCGGGACTGACGATGATGGCCTGGGGGTCGGTCGGCGTAAGCCTGCCGCATTCGTCGGGACAGCAGTTCAGCCGCGGCCAGCCGGTGGCTAAGTCGGATCTGCAGTCGGGTGATCTGGTCTTCTTCTACAGCGACATCAGCCACGTGGGCATCTACGCCGGCAATGGGCAAGTCATTCACGCCCCCCGGCCGGGCAAGTCGGTGGAGTACATCAAGATGTCCTACATGCCATACGCCGGAGCCCGTCGGCCGGGCTGAGTTGCGAGCTATTCACCGCTCCGGCCGCCCCTGGCACGCGCGCAAGCTTGGCCTCCAACTCGTTTCGCGCCTGGAAATTCGTCCCGGCTGAGCAAACCCACCCGGGGGCCAAGGTGTTGGTTTTAGGCTCGGCGCCGGGCACGGGCACGGAGGTCGATCCGATGTGTTCAACCTCAAGTGCCGTTTGCCCAACGCAAACCGGCTGCACGCGTCCTCGCGGGCGAACGGGACGAGCTGCTGCTCGGATTGGCCTAGGCATCGTACGACTCCGGTTTCGCCGAGGTTGACCATCTCGGCTGTCTCGCCGTCTTGCTTGCAAGACTGAGTTGTGACCCATCAGCCGGGATTGCCGCTTGTTATCGCTCTGGTGGTCTTGGTCATGCTGGCCATTGCCGCGTCGTGGGTGGGTCGGTTGAAGGTCGAGCGTTCCATCGCCACCGCGGCCGTACGTGCCGTTGTGCAACTGGCGACGGTCTCTTTGGTGATCACCGCGGTCCTCAGCCGGCTGGCCTGGTCTTTGGTGTTCGCCGCTTTCATGTTCGGTGTTGCAGTCTTCACGTCCTCGCGGCGTATCGAGGCGCCGCGAGCCTGGCTGTGGGTCGCCGTCGCGATCGGCTGCGGCGTTGTGCCCGTTCTCACGGTGATTTTCCTCTCTGGCGCGGTGCCTTGGAACGGGGCGTCTCTGGTGCCGATGGCCGGCATCATCATCGGCGGATCGATGTCGGCGCAGTCGTTGGCCGGTCGACGGTGCTTCGCTGCGCTCCGCGAGGAGCACGGAAGCTACGAGGCAGCGCTCTCCATCGGTCTACCCCGCCCGATGGCGATCGGCGAGGTGATTGAGCGTCGACTGCCAGAAGCCCTGGTGCCGGCACTGGACCAGACAAGGACCGTGGGTTTGGTCACGCTGCCAGGAGCCTTTGTCGGCGTACTGTTGGGTGGCGGGACTCCGATCCAGGCTGGCGCCGTGCAGGTCCTAGTTCTCGTTGGCTTGCTGGCCGCGGAAACCGTCACCGTGGTCGTGGCCTATCAGCTCATGAAGGCATCCTGGTTGCTCCCGCCCGATCTCCGCAGCCGCCTCGTCGCGTGAACGAATTGGGCGCGCCGCAACCGACCTTCTGAAGCAACCGCCGCCTCGGTGATCGGCGCCGGCGAGCGCGTGCAGGCGTTGTGCCGAGGAACATGCCCGCGTTGAATGGTCTCTACCGAGTGCTTGAATCGAAGGGGGTTCCAGCTGCGGGGTTCGACACGGTGGACCGGTTGGGCCATCGTCGGGATGTTGATGCCCTATCTGCGACTTGTGCCGCCGCTGATCAGTCATCGTCCGCGGTGCCAACGTCCTCCAGCAGCTTCCCAACAGTTGCGCCGGCCAAACCGAAGGAGACCAACGTAGTTGCGGCGCCCGCCACGCGGAAGCCAGACGCGGCAGTGCGACGACCCGCCCCCAAGAAGCCAGGTGCGGCAGTGCGCCAATACCACCGCGTGGTTCCCTCAACGCCGGGCTCGACCGATGCCAGTTCGAAGAAGGCAGTGCGGCTACCCGACCACATCGTGGTGGTGATCTTCGAGAACAAGCATCGCTCCAATGTGATCGGCAGCAGGCAGGCGCCCTATCTCAACAACCTAGCGGCCAAGGGCGCCAGCATGACCCACTCCTACGGTGTTACTCACCCCCAGCCAGCCAAACTATCTGGCGCTGTTCTCTGGATCGACCCACGGGCTGACGAGTAATGCATGCCCCAAGAATTTTCGAAGGGCTGACAACCTGGGCCATCAGCTCCGTAAGTCCGGACGCAGCTTCGTCGGATATGCCGAGTCCCTGCCGCAGACGGGCTTTCGCGGATGCTCATCTGGTCGCTATCTCCGCAAGCACAACCCGTGGGTCAACTTCGGCACGCTGCCAGCAAGCACCAACCGGCCTTTCAGCGCGTTCCCGCGCGACTACCGCAAGCTGCCGACTGTGTCGTTCGTGAGCCCGAACATGTGTCACGACATGCACGACTGCTCGATCCGCACCGGCGACCGTTGGATGAAGAAGCACTTCAGCAGGTACGCGCGCTGGGCGCCACGCCATAACAGCTTGCTAGTCGTCACCTTCGACGAGAACGCAGGCGGGACGGCCGAATCGATCCCGACGATCATCGTCGGTGCGAACGTGCGACCCGGTGTCTATTCCGAGCGGCTCAACCACTACAAGTTGCTTCGTACCATCGAGGACATCTACGGACTGCCCCCGCTTGGCGGCGCCAAGGCCGCATCCCCACTGTCGAAGATTTGGACGCGCTCGCCGATTTCGCGAAGCCGTCGCCACGGCCGGTGAACGATTTGTTCCAAGGCAGTGAAGGGTTCGCAGTCGTGGGCAATCGCGTTCACTCGCGCCCATGCGGAGGCCGTGTCAGCAGCTGGATCAACAGTGGCGTGGCGCGAAGCTTCCGTCGATCTCGGCAGTGCCGGGGTGCTCAACCACGATCGTGGACCAGCCGTCTTCAGTTGGTCGCATACAGCCATTGGAGGCGGTCAAGTAGCGGGACCAACGCACACGCACGATATAGGCACCCGGTTCAGGTAGTGACACCGTTAGGGAAACGGCATCACGAGCGATGACTTGCCCAGGAGGCGAGATGACGGGCCGCGGGTTCGTCACGGCATAGAGGGTCCAGGTTTGGTTCCACCACACTGCTTGCAAGTACGGCAGCCCATGGCGTACCAGGGCGACTTCATCAGGTGCCGACCAGTCGTACGGCCCTTGAGAGATGGCCACATAGGAGATGGCGTTGTCGTCGAGCCATTTCTGGTAGGTGTCCGCGTTGATGGTTCCGTCGTAGAAGATGGCGTTGCGTCCGGTGTCGGCTGGTCGGGACCAGCCTTTTGCGATTGGAACCGCTGCTGCCACGAAGGCAGCTTCGCCGCGCCGCTGGGTTGGAACGACCTCGATTGGCCCGGCAGCCCTACGAGCGGCCAGCTGGTTCAGCAGGGGCGCATAGAACTGTGGGCTGAGGGCGGGATCGCCCCGTTCTTGCACCTCTGTGATGGATACCGGTGGTAGCAGCAAGACGATGCTTGCGGTTGCGGCAATGAGGGCGACCAGGGGGATGGCCGCGACCGCTACGATAACCGGCGCAGCGAATAGCTCGGGCAGACGTGACGCGGTCGTGCCCACCGGCGTCGGTAATAGATAAGCCGCAGCGACCAGGACGGCTGATAACAGCCCGCCCCACCGGACCACCTGGCGGCGCCAACACAGTCCGGTCACGGCTAGACAGGCAAGGAGACTCACTAGAGCTTCCTTCCCTGCGAAGCTTTGGTAGCCGCCATTGCCAAATGCCAAGCTGACGGCGATTGTCGGCACCATGGCGCTGACGGCCAGTGTTGCGCCGTCCCAGCGCCGGCCGGACAAGAAAAGCGCACCGCCGGCTACACCGAGGAACAAACCAGCGACCGGACTGGCGAGCGGCGCTAGGACAGACAGCCCGGAAGTGAGGCGTGAGCGTCCGGACACGAGAGCCAACAGCGCACCAAGCGCTACGGCGAGCCCTAGCGCGAACGTAGTCCGAGTGACTACGAGATTCCCGGTAAGGCAGACCGCCCCGACAATCGCGCCGGCGACCCCTCGCGGCACCGCGGTGCGCTTCAACAACGCCGCGAAAAGCATGACGCTCGCGACGTATGCAAGCGCCGTAGTTGGGCGTACGCCCAGAAGCGCCATCACCGGAGGAGACAAGACGCTGTAGCCGAGCGGGTTGAAACCGTCATACCAGCGCAGGTCCAGCAGCTCGGGCCAATGCGACTCGGCCAGTTGTTCATGCGCAAGCTGCGCTGAGAAATCACGGCCCATCGGCGGAGCGAGGAGGTAGGCACCCGCGAACAGGACAGCGATGGATCCGGCGGCAACGATTCCAGGTGATCGCCAGTAGAGCGCAAGCATTCGGGACCGGATGCTGCGGTGCGTGCTGGTGACCCTCATCCCAGGTCTACGCCACCCGAATTCGCGGTGAACCCTTTCGGCGTCTTTCTGCTTGCAGAGTGAGTGCTCAACGCAGCACGCTCCTCATGACGATCCTCCCCGTCTGATCGCTGTCGGTGCACCTCGGCTCAATGCACTCGCGCCAGGATGGTCAATCAAGCTGAGAACTGGCTGAGTCGACCACTGGACCGGCGGACGCGCGGCGCCGGTGGCCTGGTACGGGGTGCGGCGCGGCGAACTGTGTGCGGTCACCGGCCGGAAGGCTACACCCTGGTTGCGGATCTCGATGCGATCCGGGAGGACCGCCGCGGCGACGTGCGCCAAAGCCTCGCGTCGAGGCAAAGGGCCCCAACGAGCAAGCCGGGCCTTCCGCCTCTGGCGGAGGAATCGGGCGCTGAGATGCAATGGACGACAAGGAGCTGTGTCGTGAACGCCCTGTTTTCGCCGCGATAGCGGATCATTTGGGTTACCTGGCTTGTCGCGGCCCTGGCCGTCAGCAACCGCCTTGTCTATGGCCTGATCATCCCCTTGAGCGCTGGTCTGCTCGTGCTTCTTGCGCCGGGGCTGGTGTCAAGTGCTGGCCGGCATGTTGATGGCGGGGACATTCGAGCTGTCCTTTTGCTGTACGTCGCTGTTGTTACCGCCCTCAATCTGTCAGCGAACAAGGACAACGCTGCATTGGGCGTCCGCCACCACCTGCTGACTCACCGACCCCCAGTAGCGAGCCGGCAAAGCCACCGTAGCCACGGGACCCCACCACGAGCAGGTCAGCGCTACCGGAGAGGTCGATCAGAACCTTCGCCGCGTTGCCCTCGGCGACTGGCGTCGACCGCCATCTACGAGCTCATCGAGGACGGACCACGTACGCTTCTGCAGTCTTCAACAGGACGGACCCGTCTGAAGGATTATTCGGGAAGCTTCACCATTTCCCGGATGTTGCCTCGTACGCCACCGACATTTTGTTTGAACTGCCGGTCATTCTTGCGAATGATCATTGGCATCCCATTCTTAGGAGTCAAAGTTACATGTACAAGGCGGTCCACTTTTGATCCAGGAATGAACTCTAGGCGGTAGTTTTGTAGCACAAGCGCGACAATCACCTTCAGCTCTTGCACAGCAAAGGATGAGCCAATGCACATGCGGGGGCCACCACTGAATGCGGTGAATTCGAATACACTTGGTTGAATGGTCAGCCATCTGTCTGGTTTGAAAGCGAATGGATCCGGATAGATCTCTATGAGACGGTGGGTATGGTAGGTGCTCATAACGATTTCCATTCCTGTCGGAATTGGATGCCCTCCCAACACATTCATCTCCGTCGAAACGCGGTGAATAACCGGGAATGGCGGCAATAGGCGCAGGCTCTCTTTAGTAACCCGTTCCAGCAACGACAATTGATCCAGTTGCTCCACGCTGGGAACACCGCCATTCAGAAGACCACCGAGTTCGTCTACAACATCTGCGTGGATTTCAGGATGTTGGGAAAGCAAGAATAGCGTCCACGTGACTGCATAAACAGAAGCATCACGGGAACCCCACAGCAATAAGCTGATGTGCCCGATCAACTCATCTTCCGACAACGGAGACCCACCCTCGTCGCGTGCCCGAATCAGCATGGAAAGCAGAGAGTGATCTGATGCCCCTGCCGCACGCTTACTCGCGATCAGTTGCCGCGTCGCGGTCTCAATTTCTTGAGACAGGTCGAGCCAACGGCGATACCCAAACCCGGGGAGATCATAAGGTAGTAAATGACTTAATGACATTACATAATCGATCCATTTTTCTACGACAAACCCGACCCGTTCACCATCCTCTAAGTTTTCTTGCCCAAATAACGTAAGTGCAGTAATTCGCATCGTCAGGCGCAGCATCTCCTGACTCACATCGATGCGTTGGCCATCCTTCCAGCGATCGAGCATTTCCAGGGTCGATGCGACCATATCCTGGTGGTAGGTTTGAACAGCCTGTTTGTGGAAAGCCGGCATCATCAGTCGGCGATGCTTGCGGTGCTCATCCTTCTGTAGATAGGGCAATCCGGTCATAATTCGCGTCAGCGGTTCTTGGCGGGACGAAACCTTGCCAGCCGGATACAGTCCCAGAGACATCGCTACACGATGATAAGAGTCGTGCTTCATGACAACTTGCTGAATCAAATCTGGGCCATATAAGAAAACGGTTCCTGGATGGTTCCGGCTCGGCGGAGTCGCCATGGGAGGCGTTTTTACCCAAACGAGATTGCCATATTCTCGAAATAACCTATCCAAATAGCCAATCGGATCATTGAAAAATGAAAGCGCAGCACTATAGGGACCAAAAAAGGGATGAGGTCCAGGTATGGTTCTTGACACGTTCCCTTGAATAACTCTCATTTTGCACCTCTAAGGGACTTGTTTGAGGACAGAGGAAGCCGGTTGAAATAAGGTGACGGGCGAGCGAACTCTATTGGCTAGTCGCCTCGAGGACCCGTCGAACGCGAGCTCAGCACGCTCGGCGATCAAGCGTCGATTCTGATCGGTTCCATGCATCGTGGCACAGTCCAACAACTGGTCAGGGTAGGTGGCGGCTGCGATCACCGCCTCTTCGTCCCCAGCGAAGTGGGCCGTGAAGGTCAGTGCCATCTTGGCCTGCGGCACGCAGGTCGTCTTCGACGGCATCCAAGGCACCACCTAATCAAGCCGCCAACCAGCTGCTTTCCCCTGTTGCAGCCCCCAAGATCTATTGCCGCGCGGAATCGCTGAAAAGTCCAGTTGCTGGGCCCGAACTAGCAGGAATCATTGGTCGCGTAGGCGCTGCAGTCGCCCGTCAACTGGGGATCAACTGTCCACCAGGCCAGACTTACGAGCCGGTGTCGCTCGACGAGTAAGTTCGAGTCGGAGGGAGCTCCGCACCAGGTGAATACGCGCCTCTGCCGAGCGAGACCATGATGGGACAAGAAACAGACGCCGTTACGACGGGGTCGCTAGTGTCCGCCGACGGCACGAGGATCGGCTATAGGCGTTTAGGCCAGGGGCCGAGCGTGATCTTGCTGCACGGTGGCGTAAACGCGTCGCAGCACATGATGAAGCTCGGACGTGCGCTTGCCGACGCGTTCACGGTGTACCTGCCCGACCGGCGAGGTCGAGGGATGAGCGGCGGTTTCGGGCCTGCCTACGGCATCCAGCGCGAGGATGAGGATCTTGCCGCAATGGTCGAGCACACTGCGGCCGAGTGCGTCTTCGGCCCGGCCAACGGTGGCCTGTTCGCCCTTCATGGAGCCATCGGGCTCGGGCAGGTCCGGAGGGTGGCCGCGTACGAACCGCTACTGCTGCGGGGTGGACCTGACGATGCAGCCATCCGGCGCACGTTCACCACGATGCAGCAGCTGATTCGGGGCGGGCGCATGGGCGAGGCAATCATGTTCTCGATTCACGAGAGCGTGGATCGGGAGGTCCGGCGTGGGCACATGTCGAGCTGGATTGGCACTGCTGTGCACGCATTCCCATCAAGTGTCGGAGCAGGCTTAATTGACCTGTTTCTGCGCCACGTACGTCCCCGCTCCGGAAACGTGGCCTGGCGGGAGCTGGTGGCCAGCCTGCCCGCGGAGCTTGACCCGGTGCTGGACACCGAGGGAACCCTGGAGCAGTACCGGCAACTCGACGCCGATGTGCTGCTGATGTACGGCGGCGAGACAGACCCGATGTTCGTCGACTGCGCCGAGGCCCTGCACGCGGTCCTTCCGCATTCGACAGTCCTGCGGCTGCCGGGGCTGAACCACGACTCAGCACAGACCTACGGCAAGCCGGAGCCGATCGCTGCGGCGCTGCGGCTCTTCTTTGCGCAATGAACGACCTGACCGCCAAGGCCCGCCTCCGGGAAAGCAGCCAATGGGCTGTTCGCCGAGGTTGGGCGCTCAAGCCGTTCGGTCCTGTGTCAAGGGATCAGTCGACTCGCTAGGTATCGCGGCTGCCACGCTCCAACTGCCGCCCAGCGCGCGCAGCCCGATCGGGATGATGCCCCACTCAGCTCTGCTTGACGACGGCGTAGACGACGCGCTCGGCGACGTCGACGACGGCCTCGCCGATCCGCGAGGAGCGGCGGTACCGCTCGCGGCGGGTGATCCGATCCGTGCGGTCCTCGACGCTGAGTAGCCCCACCATCCCGGCGTAGTAGGCGGTTTCGAGTTCGCGCTGGGCGGCGATCGCGGCGTCCGCGGACGCGGTCGCCCTATCGCCGTCGGTCCCGAGCTTTGACAGCGCGTCGTCGAGGTGGCGCAGCGCGTCGCCGAGCAGGCCGGCCATCGTGGCGATCCCCTCGTCGGGCGGGGAGCCCATCGCCTCGGACTCCTTCACGAGATCGGTGGCGTAGTCGAGGATGCGGTCGATCCCGCGCGAGAGCGCGAACAGATCCTCGGGCTCGATGGGGGTGACGAACGCCTCCCGGAGGGCGCTCAGCAGATCGCGCTTGGTGACGTCGCCCTGGTGCTCGGCGTCGCGCACGGCCTGGGCCGCCGCCGCGTCGCCGCCCGCCCAGCGCGCGAACCCGTCCACACCGTCGATCGTGACCGCCATCTGGCGGCGCAGCATCCCAAGCACGTCCGGGGTCTCGGGCAGGAACCATCGCTTGCGGGTCACGTCACCAGCCGCCACAGCTCGAGCGCCACGGCACCGAGCGCCGCGGACACGGGCAGGGTGATCAACCACGCGAGGCCCATGTTGCGCACGACCGCCCAGTGCACGTGGTGCCAGCCGCGCCGGCCGACGCCGATCCCCACCACCGATGACGCGACCACCTGCGTGGTGGAGACGGGCGCCCCCAACAGCGAGGACCCGAAGATCACCCCAGCCGACGCGGTCTGGCTGGCTAGGCCTTCCTCCGGGCGGATGCGGTAGATACGGCGGCCCACAGTGGCAATGATCCGCCATCCGCCCAGCGCCGTGCCAACGGTCAGCGCCGCGGCACACACGACCTTTGCCCACGTCGGCGCCGCAAGCGTGTCGATCTGGCCCGCGGCGAGCAGCAGCGCCGCGATCACGCCGATCGACTTCTGGGCGTCGTTGGCGCCGTGGCTGAAAGCGAGCGCGGCCGACATCCCCCACTCCCCGGCCCCCACCGGCGCGCGCCAGCGGCGGGTGGCCCGATGCGCAACAACGCGCACCGCGCGGATCAGCAGCAGCGCCGCCACCCCGCCCAAGACCGGGGACATCGCGAGCGCAATCAAGATCCCGAACACACCAACCGGCCGCCAATCCTCAATCCCACCCCAGTTGATCGCGTGCACACCACCCTCGACAACAGCCGCGCCCACCAGCCCGCCGACAAGCGCATGCCCCGAGCTCGACGGCAGGCCAAGCCGCCAGGTCACCAGATTCCAAGTCACCGCCGCAGCCAGGCCGGCGCCAATCACCGCCACCGC
>JBKOUS010000068.1:0-6870 GCA_046723505.1 Actinomycetota bacterium | reverse complement strand
TTGTTCACCAGTTGTGGATATGTGCAGCTAGAACAGCGTCGGAATCGCCGGGTCGATCCCACGAAGGGCGTCGTAGTCCACGACCGCGCACATCAGACCTCGGTCTTCGGCCAGCGTCCGGGCCTGCGGCTTGATGGTCTGAGCTGCCAAGATGCCGCCGACCGGTGCCAAGAGCGTGTCGCGGTTCAGGAAGTCCACATAGCGCGTAAGTTGCTCGACGGCTTCGAGGCCGGCAATCCGCTTGACCTCTACAGCCCAGTGCCTAGCGTTTGTCAGACTGTATTTTGCTCCGTCAATCTCTCCGCGACGTTTGATCTCCACCGCCACGTACGCCCCGGCGGCGTCCCTGCAAAGCAAGTCAACCGGCCCGATAGGCGTCGGATGCTCCCGTCTGATCAGTGACAAACCGGGTGCCAGGGCCTCCGGGTGTTCGGCGAGCAGCGCCTGCAGATGCGCCTCGACGCCGTCCTTCTGTAGCCCAGGGTCGACGCCAAGTTCGTGTGAGGAGTCGTGGAACACCTCCGCCAGCCCGATCTGGAGCGTGTCGCCGTCGCGCCCCCGGACTTCCCAGAGGGCCGAGAGCGGCTCGCCGTTCAGTGCTGAGCTTTGGGCAAGCCCCGGCGGTCCCAGCTCCACCAGCGTGCAGGGAGGGCTCATCCAGTTCAGCGGCTTGTAGGCACGGTCGTCGGCGTGGATCGATACTGACCCGTCGGATTTGATCAAGATCAGCCGCGTCGCCATCGGCAGGTGGGCTGTCAGCCGCCCTGTGTAGTCCACCTGGCATCGGGCAACCACCAACCGCACGGAGACAAACTACCGGCTGATGCCACATTGGCGCCGTGGTTGAATCTCAACGTGACCCGGTGTTCATCCGAGAGAGTTCGGTATGGCGCGACGGCAAAGTAAACATCTCAGGCCGGCACGACCCCTGAGCTCGGGACATGCGACATCGGTGATCAAAAGCGACGGGCGCTGGATCGTCCGCAGCGTAGCGGGGGCAGCGGCCACCAAGGCCTACCGGTGTCCCGCCTGCAACGCCGAGATCCGTCCCGGCACGCCTCACATCGTGGCGTGGCCAGACACGCCTGGCCTGCTCTCGCAGTCCCCGGTCGACGAGCGCCGGCATTGGCACACGGGCTGCTGGCAACGGCGCCCGTGAACGCCGGTGTGCCTGAACACGGGCTCTTCAGCACTCAATTGGGAACCACCGGACCGCGCGTGGTGTTTCTGCACGGCCTGTTTGGACAGGGAAAGAACTGGAACACTATCGCCAAAGCATTGAGCGAGTCCGCCCGAGTCACGCTGGTTGACTTGCCGAATCATGGGCAATCCGCCTGGACGGACCACTTTTCTTATCCGGAGATGGCGAGCCAGGTCGCGGGGCTGCTGAAGGCTCAGGGCAAGGGAGATCAGTACGCCGTGGTCGGCCACTCGATGGGCGGCAAGGTGGCCATGATGCTCGCGTTGCTCCAGCCAGAGCTCGTCGCGCGACTCTGCGTGGTCGATGTTTCCCCGGTACCTACTCGAGAGTTCACCGACTTCGATACCTTCGTACGCGGCATGCGCGCCATGGACCTCGAGACCCTGACCGATCGCCGGGGTGCGGACGCCCAGCTCGCTGCGTATGTCAGCGATCCGAGCATCCGCGGTTTCCTGCTGCAGAATCTGCGTCGCGACGGCGCCAACGGCTGGAGGTGGCAGGTGAACCTCGCGATGCTCGGGGACCACCTGGATGAAATGGGCGGCTGGCCGGATCTGCACGCCAAGCCGTACAACCGCCCGGTTCTGTGGCTGGCCGGCGACGAGTCACCCTACATCCAGCCGGAATACGCTTCCGCGATGCGCGCGCTGTTCCCGCGCGTGCAGCTCGTCACGATCAAAGAAGCTGGCCACTGGGTGCACAGCGAGCAGCCGCAGGTGTTTATCGCGATCATGCGTCGGTTCCTGCAGCTGTGAGAGAGTCGATGTGGCATTTGCGGGCTGGCCCGCGTGTGCGATCGTGGCTGTCGTGACGTTGCTTGCGGCCTCTCTCACAGGCAGCGTCAATGACTGAGTTGATGATGGCCGTTCTTGCTCTAGTCCCGCTGGACGTGCTGCCCAACCAAGCGACTCCGACGCCGCCCGCGGCCTATCCTCGTCAGGGCCCAGGCGGCGGCGTCTATATCATCGGCGGCTTCTTGGGCCTCGGAATCATTGTGCTGGCGATGGTGTTACTGAGGTTCCCGAAGCGCGCCAACCGTCCCCCGCTCGACCAGTGAGGTCAGCGGTTGATCATGGCCGGCAGCGTGATCAAACCGACCAGGAGCGACAAGGTATTGACACCCAGCGTTGTCAGCAGCGACCACCCCAGCCTGCTTAGACAACTTTCGGTGCCTGGTCGCAAACTAACCACAGCGAAGATCAATAGGCCCTCGAGAAGTCAGCTGCTCGCTCCTGTCGTAGCGCAGAGATGCCATCCACAGCAGCGGATGGCTGATCAGGTTCAGCAGAAGAGAGAGTGCCAGCGCCGTACGCATCGTCAGCGGACGGTACGCGCTCGGCCGACTGCGGCACCACCCCATTGACCAGAACGCAGCCAGATAGGCGGGCACCTCAATGGCACAGGCCAGCAGGAACGCGATTGGGAACCCGTACCAGGACAGCGGCGGTGAGACCGGCCGCAATACTGCGCACTAGCGTGCCTGCTGCCCGCGCCTACCTGGACCCTGCCAACGCGGCCCTCGCTGACTAATCATGCCGCCTCGACGTCGGCTGGCTGTCGGGTGCCGAGAAAACCTAAAAGATCTTGCCGAGGCCGTATAAGATTCACGCTCCCGACACCGGCTGGCTGTCGGGTGCCAGGAAAACCTAAGATGCTTGAAACCTGGGCCCACCAAAATCCACCCTTCCGCTGAAACTCTCACACCACGTTTTCTCGGCACGCGACAGTCAGGCGGCGGAGGCAGAGTCTTACGTTGCCATTGCGTTCTCTGTCACCCCGACAGCCAACCGGCGGCAAGGAGGATCACACCCTGGTAACCGTCGCAATCTCACACGGATTATTGGGCCGACCCGTGCCATCGGCGTTGCTGCCGTCCTGGCCTTCTCCGGCCATCGATGCCACAACGTCGCGAGACGCCTTGTCCATCTTGCCGAAGATCGTGAAGTTCGGAGTCTGATCGAGGCCGGTCGAGTCGGCCCAGACCAGGAAGAACTGGGAACCGTTGGTGCCCGGGCCGCCGTTCGCCATAGCAACAACGCCCTCGGTATAGGACTCCGTACCGTCGGTTTCATTGGCAAATTCATAACCTGGGCCACCGTTCCCGGTGCCAGTCGGGTCACCGCACTGCAGCACGAAGATTCCCGAATCCGCCAGCCGATGGCACTTGGTGTTGTCGAAGTAGCCCTGGTCGGCCAATGAGACGAAGGAGTTGACGGTGCATGGGGCTTTCGTTCGGTCCAAAGTGATCGTGACCTTTCCATTCGTCATCGCGAGCCGGTAGCTGATCGTCCCGCTGGTCGGCACTCCATTGGTCGGCGGTGGCGTGACCGGCCGGGCAGCGTCACCTGACAAGGAATACTCGCAAATGTCGCCTGGATCGCCACCTATCCTGCTGGCGCTCGGCTCGGGCGAGCGGGCGACGGAGCTGGCCGGTGGATCCGGTGCTGGCAGAGGGCTAGGGATCTGACCGCAGCCGCTTATCAGCACCGCAATCTCGACAACGATGGCTGCGGTTGCGCGGCGGGCGGCCTTTTTTTGGCTGCTCGCGCAGCGCGCTCGATCCCCGCCGCCGTCGTCGTCGCTCGCGGAGGAAAGGCGCCTCCGCCTCCCCAGCGGACCGGCGGCCCGCCCTACCGACGCTCGCAGCTGGTTCACCGTTGTACTGTGCCACAGCGCGTCGCCGCTTCCTGGCAACGACAAGCTTCCACCGTGAAGTTGTCAACACCCCAGCCGCACCGTACCGGACCATCTGCGTAGGGTGTGATCATGGTTCGGCTGACCCGCATCTACACCCGCACAGGCGACGCCGGTCAGACCCAGCTTTCCGATCTTTCTCCAGTTGGCAAGGCCGATCCGCGGGTTGCGGCCTACGGAGATGTGGATGAGGCCAACTCGGCGATCGGGGTCGCGCTTGCGGCCCGTGGCCTGCCGGACGATGTGGCCGCGGTCCTCCGGACCATCCAGAACGAGATGTTCGACGTCGGAGCTGATCTTTCGACCCCACTACGAGCGCCAGCCTCAGCCAATTCGTTGCCAGAGCTACGCATCACTCAGGAGTACATCGACCGGCTGGAGGCCTGGTGTGATCAGTTCGGTAACCCGCTACCGAACTTGAAGTCGTTCATCCTCCCGGGTGGTTCGCCAGCTGCTGCCCAACTGCACCTGGCGCGTACGGTGGTGCGGCGGGCCGAGCGTGCCGCTTGGGCCGCGGTCCAGACCTACGGAACTGACACTGTCGCAGACCCCCAGCACTCAGGAGGGGTCAGCACGCTGGCGATCACCTACCTCAACCGGCTCTCAGATCTGCTGTTCATCCTCACCCGAGTCGTCAACGGATCCGACGGCGATGTGCTGTGGGTACCGGGGGGTGAACGAGGCCACCGCTCGGCGACAGAAGGCTAACCTCAACCAAGTCCGTAAGCCCCAACAGGAGGATTGCGATGTTCGATGACAGCGGTCGTCTCAAGGAAGCCACTGGCAAAGCCGAGCCAACGCAGGCGAGACCGGTCACATTGTTCACCGGACAGTGGGCGGACCTGCCATTCGAGGAGGTGTGCCGGCTTGCTGCGGAGTGGGGTTACGACGGGCTCGAGATTGCCTGCTGGGGTGATCATCTCGACGTCGTCAAAGCGGTCGAGGACGAGGGTTATCTGCAGGGCCGCAGAGACATCCTGGAGCAGCACGGGCTCGGCTGTTGGGCGATATCCAACCACCTCAACGGCCAAGCGGTGTGTGAGGCGATCATCGACGACCGGTACAAGAACATGGTCAACCCTCGGGTTTGGGGCGACGGTGAAGCGGAGGGCGTCCGGCAGCGGGCTGCCGAGGAGATCAAGACCACCGCGCGGGCCGCTGCGGCCTTCGGCGTAAACACTGTTGTCGGATTCACTGGCTCGGCTATCTGGCACTACGTGGCAATGTTCCCGCCGGTCGACGACAAGGTCATCCAGGCGGGCTACTCAGATTTTGCCGACAGGTGGAACCCGATCATTGATGTGTTCGACGAGGTCGGAGTCCGCTTCGCGCACGAGGTCCACCCCAGCGAGATCGCGTACGACTATTGGTCGACGGTCGCCACGTTGGAGGCCATCGAGAATCGGCCCGGGTTCGGCCTTAACTTCGATCCGTCACACATGGTCTGGCAAGACGTCGACTACGTCGGTTTCCTGTGGGATTTCCGGGATCGCATCTATCACGTGGACTGCAAGGACACCAAGATCAGGATGACCAATGGTCGCAACGGCCGCTTGTCTTCGCATCTGCCGTGGGCGGACCCGCGGCGCGGCTGGGATTTCATCTCGACCGGCCACGGCGATACACGCTGGGAAGACATCTTCCGGATGCTCAACCACATTGGTTACGCCGGCCCCATCTCTATCGAATGGGAGGACGCCGGCATGGACAGGCTGGACGGCGCGCCCGAGGCCCTCGACTTCATCCGGAGTATGAACGGCATCCAGCCCTCGGCTGCCTCTTTCGACGCGGCCTTCGCCACCAGGGACTAGGAATCTGGCCAAGTCGTGGGCCAGACCCTTCGGCCGCGGCCGAGCTCTGCACAGCTTCCCAATGGTCTGCACCTGTTGCAACTGGGCAGACCGTAAAGAGCCGGGATTACGTTGATTTCCGCAGCTACTCGAATCGGCGTACGCCTGGGGGTGCCGCTTCCAACCAACTCAGCAGACCCGTCAGCGAGTCCTCGCTCATGGCCAGCTCCCATTCACTTTCGGCCCGGCCATCGTGCATCTCAAGGCGGAGCACTTTTTCGTCTGCGTTCAGTGCAACCGCCTCGACGGGATCCGGCATCCGGGTCTCCAGCACGCGGACGTTACGTCGTGGAAACGCCATTCGCGGTCGCAACGAGTAGGAGAAGTATCTGAACCACTCCAGGATGCCCTCGCTATAACGGCCGACTCCGAGCACCCAGCCAGCGCCCGGAGTCGTCATCCGCAGCCGCAAACTACAGTCGAACGTGCCACCGAGGCGATCAAGCCAACGACGCCGCACGCCAAGCATCAACAGGCTTATGGCCATCAGGACAGCCAGCACAACGAAGACCTCGATGACCCCGAGCCAGCCCTGCATGAACGTCCTCAGATCGCGCGGTTATTAGCAGCGACCCTACTGCGCTTTTTGCGCGGCGCGAAGCTGTGCCTCCGCACGCAGGAAATGCTTTCGATCCTCGTCGCCTCCGTCGCCCGAGTCGAGGGTTCGTTGTGCCTCGGCGAGTTCCTTCTCCGCTTGAGCGACGGTGATCTCGTCAGCCATTCGGGCGTACTCACTCAAGATCGAAACACGTCCCTGAGAAGCAGAAATGAAGCCGCCGTCCACGGCAATGATCTCCCGAGTCGGCTTGTCTTCGCAGAAGATCACCACCGCGCTGGGCACGAGTACTCCGAGCACCGGTTCGTGACCTGGCAAGATACCGATCTCACCCTCGACAGTCTTGGCGATGATGTTGGAGGACTTGCCCGACCAGACGACACGATCGGCCGACACGACTTCCACTTGCATGGGTTCAGCCATACCGCTCCACTCCTCGCTGGCCGCTCGATCCTTGGACGAGCTTATTCACTGTTGCTTCTGCAGTTCCGACCAGCGTCGCTCGACATCGTCCATGCTGCCCACGTTGAAGAAGGCCTGCTCTGCAATGTGATCAACTTCGCCGTCAC
>JBKOUS010000145.1:0-9778 GCA_046723505.1 Actinomycetota bacterium | reverse complement strand
GCCACGCCGGAATCTGGCTCCACCACGCGAAGCGGGTAACGGCCCGGCTGCTCAAGCTCGACATAGGTGGAGAACTGGCCCGACCCGTCGGTCTTTGTGGGTAATGGGAAGTCCAGCCACTTGCCGCCCTCCCAGCGCTGCACCCGCAGAAAGGTGTGTGCTCCGCCGCGGTACCTACCTTGGATTCGAACCGCTTCCAAGGGCCTTGCCGAGTCCGGGAAATCCTCCAACTGAATGGTCGACTCATCTCTTCCGATGCCCGTCGATTCATCTGAGGGCTCACTGGGCGGCTTGCTCACCGTCGTTGTCGTGGCGGTAGTAACCGTAGGGCCGAATTGCGCCGTCACGCCGTCCACACCTCTACTCGCAAACAAGAACGCGCCGATGAGCAGCGCCGCCAAGATGGTGGCGGCCAAGGCCAGAAATCCGAAGCGTTTGTTATCCGCAGGATTTTGAACCGGCGGAGGTCCAAGGACCTGCTGCTCCAGGACTTGAGGACGTGGGTGCGGACCTCCGCCGAGTACCGCACCGACTGAAGGCATCTCTACTGTGTCGGCATCGTATGGGCCGGAATGCGCTGTGGCTGTCTCCTTCGTGCCAGCAGCCGTCGGGTCGGCCTGCTCGGTGTCGGCCTGTTGGGTGTCGGCCTGTTGGGTGTCGGTCTGTTGGGTGTCGGCCGGTTTGGCTGTGGTCGGGTCGGCCTGCTGGGTGTCGGCCAGCTCGGTGTCGGCTGCTGGCGGTTCGGCCTTCGGTGCGTCAACCTTCCCCGTGCCGTATCGGATCGAGGCGATCATCAATTCCATATCGCCCATGGAGCGCGACAATCCCGAGGCCATCGGCACCTCCTGACGCGCGGCCGCCGGGTCAACCTTCTCCCCATCAACCTTCTCCGTGCCGGCAGCCCACGGGTCGGCAGCTGGTGGGTCGGCCGTCTGTTGTGTGGGTGGCGGCTGTGTGGTCGTCTGCACTCGGGGGATCCGCTGGGTTGGGCTCTCCTGGGGGTCGGCAGCTGGTGGGTCGGCCGTCTGTTGTGTGGGTGGCGGCTGTGTGGTCGTCTGTACTCGGGGGATCCGCTGGGTTGGGCTCTCCTGGGGGTGGGCGGCTGGTGGGTCGGCCGTCTGTTGTGTGGGTGGCGGCTGTGTGGTCGTCTGTACTCGGGGGATCCGCCGCGTCGGTCTCTCGTCCTCCGCCAGGTTGGGCTGCTGAGCCGCTGCCCCCGCTGGAATGAACGGGGGAGCGCCGGCTGGACTGCCGCAGACATCGCAGTAACCGTCAAGGATCGTGCCGGTACATCCTGGCTGCGTACAGGTTGTCATGAGGCCCCCATTCCTCGGTCTTGATCGAAAGTCTCCCGGGATCGTTGTGCGGTCTTGACGTAGGTCAGCCCTGGATTACGAGCACAAAGGGCTTCGACGTCACGCCGAGGTCTGGCTCGGACACGCGAAGCTGGTAACAACCCGGCTGCCCAAACTCGACATAGGCGGTGAAGTGGCCCGACCGGGTTGCCTACGCGAGAGTGGCCTCCAAACCGCTGAGAGGCTGAGCAGGCCTTGCTTGCGGCGGCTGCATGATCGTGCGTCACCTCGATGACTCACGTCCGCAGACACAAGGTGGAGGCCGATAGAACCAATGCGAGTGTAGGTGACCCTTCGCGAGCCTCAAACGATGCCGGCACCTCACTGCGATGCTCCCATCGCCGACTCTTCCCTCTGCATTACCGGCAATTTCGAAGTAGTCATCGTCGCCGATCCGGTAAGCCGCTTCCAATCGAATAGAGATGCGGTGGGCCAGTTAGCCCTGCTCGCCATTCCCAGGGCCAATCGGTTCGCCTCACCAGCAGATGCGCGGCTACGTTTCGGCGGTTTACGTCGTATATGTTCGCATCCCAGAACATAGATGTCGAATCGGCAGCCCGTGACTTCGGGCGCTTCAGCCAATCCTGGCCGGTCTCGCTTGATGGTGTGGTCGATCTGCATGACCTCATGATGAAGCTATTGTTGTCACCCGAAAGCCACGCTCCAGGTGATTGCTTCGGTGCGGTTCCAGGACTTGACGCCGATGCGTAGGACTTGTCGCACGTGATCCACGGCCGCAGTTCTTCCAGGAGCAGGATCGGGGGAAGTCACATGCGGTGGATCCGTCTCGCCATGCCGCTCGCGTCGACTCTGTTCGCCGCCCTGCTTCTGGCGCCGCCGGCGTGGGCGGTGACGCCCGTGACCTTCACGGGTCCGACCAACTTCGCCGTCGGTGACGGGCCCAACTCGGTCGCGATGGATGACTTCAATGGCGATGGTGACCCGGACCTCGTGGTCGCGAACGAGTTCGCCGGGAGTGTCTCCGTGCTGCTCGGCGGTGCTGGTGGCAGCTTCGGCGCTGCGACCAACATCACCACCGGCGGCTTCCCGTTCGCGGTCGCGGTGGGTGACTTCAACGTCGACGGTGACCCCGACGTCGCCGTCGCCGATGCCTTCGACGGCATCATCTCGGTGCTGCTCGGCAGCACGGGCGGCAGCTTCACCGGCCCGACCAACTTCCCCGCGGGCAGCTTTCCCGCCGCGGTCGCGGTGGGCGAGTTCAACGGCGACGGTGACCCCGACCTCGCGGTCGTCGACCAGGTGACCGGCGAGATCCTGGTGCTGCGCGGCACCACGGGCGGCAGTTTCACCGCGCCGACCACCGTTGGTACAGCCACCGGTCCGTTCTCGATTGCGGTGGGCGAGTTCAACGGCGACGGCGACCCCGACCTCGCGGTCGCCGACCAGTTCTCTGGCCGGGTGCTGGTCCTGCTCGGCAGCTCCAGCGCCACCTTCACCGCGCCGGTCACGGTCGCATCGGGCTCCGACCCCGACTCGATCGGAGTCGGCGACTTCAACGGCGACGGTGACCCCGACCTCGCGGTCGCCGACCAATCCCCCGGCGAGATCATGGTGCTGCTCGGCAGCACTGGTGGGACCTTCACCGGGCCGACCATCCTGACCACGGACAGCGGCGTGTCCGGCGTCGCGGTGGCCGACTTCAACCGCGACGGCGACCCGGACATCGCCGTCACCAACGTCAACCTGAGCCGCGTTTCGGTGCTGCTCGGCAGCACGGGGGGCACCTTCACCGCTCCGACCAACTTTGCTGTCGGTGGTACCCAGACTTCGGTGGTAGCGGCTGACTTCAATGGCGACGACAAGCCTGACCTGGCGTCCACGAAATTCAACACCGACAACGTCGCCGTGCTGTTGAACAGCACGGTCACCAACCAGGCTCCGGTCGCGGCCGACGATGCATACACCACGGCGGAGGACACCGCCCTCACCGTGGCCGCCCCAGGCGTATTGGGCAACGACAGCGACCCCGACCACGACCCGTTGAGTGCTGTGCTGGTGTCGCGACCGGGCCACGGCACCCTCACCCTGAACGCCAACGGTTCGTTCAGCTACACCCCTGCTGCCAACTTCAACGGCAGCGACTCCTTCACCTACCGAGCCCGCGACGGCAGCCTGACCTCCAATGCGGCCACCGTGACGATCACGATCACCGCCACCAACGACGAACCGACCGCGGCCGACGACAGCTACAACACGGCCGAGGACACCGCTCTGACGGTGAGTGCCCCGGGGGTATTGGGCAATGACAGCGATCCCGACGGCGACGCGTTGAGTGCTGTGCTGGTGTCGGGACCGGGCCACGGCACCCTGACCCTGAACGCCAACGGTTCGTTCAGCTACACCCCTGCTGCCAACTTCAACGGCAGCGACTCCTTCACCTACCGAGCCAGCGACGGCCCCCTCACTTCGAGCTTGACAACGGTGACGATCACCGTGAACGCCGTCAACGACGCCCCGACCGCGATCGATGATGTCGACAGCACGGCCGAGGACACCACTCTGACGGTGAGTGCCCCGGGGGTATTGGGCAATGACAGCGATCCCGACGGCAACGCGTTGAGTGCTGTGCTGGTGTCGGAACCGGGCCACGGCACCCTGACCCTGAATGCCAACGGTTCGTTCAGCTACACCCCCGCTGCCAACTTCAGCGGCAGTGACTCCTTCACCTACCAGGCCAGCGACGACAGCCTGGAGTCCAACCGGGCCATCGTGAGGATCACGATCACCGCCGCCAACGACTCCCCCACGGTGATAGTGGCCGCCGGCGGAACGTGCGGCAAAGACGACCACTCGGGCACGGTTAACCTCACCGTGGCCGATGTGGACAGCCCCACGTCGGAGCTGACACTTAGCGCCGCCTCGTCCAACACGACGCTGGTGCCGACCGGCAACGTGGTTTTTGCCGGCAGCCGCGCTGACCGGACGATGACTGTGAGCGCCGTGGACGGGCGGAGCGGCACCGCGACGCTGACTGTCTTCGTCACCGATGGGCAGGACAGCGGCTCGGTCACGGTTATGGTCCAGGTCGGCGGCAGCGGCAAGGACACGCTGACCGGCAGCCCCGGCTCTGACCTACTCTTAGCCCAGAGCAACAACGACACGCTGACTGGCGGAGACGGCAACGACCTGCTGTGCGGCGACAGCGGCGCCGACACCCTGTCCGGTGGCCCCGGCGATGACAGCCTGGGCGGCGGCAGCGGCAGCGACCGGCTCACCGGCGGGTCGGGCGCGGACCGGTTTAGCGGCGGCAGCGGCACCGACACGGCAACCGACTTCACCCCCACCGAGGGCGACACCATCGAGGGCACAATCCCGTAAATACCGAAGGGATCAGCGCGGGGTGACCTCGCCCGCACCTGCGGCCCAATGGTTATCAGGCGGAATGGTCGGTACTGCGAGGAGCCGAACGCCGAGCTCGCCAAAGTCATCGCTGACAACCTCGAACGCCAGATTGACTAGCAATGCGCAGCGTGATCAACGAATCGAAGGTTTGTTGGTTCGAGTCCAACGAGAGGGAGCAGCGGAGAGCTCAACCGGCCACTCGGTTCGCTGGTTTGGCGCCGTTCAACTCCTCCAGATCGTCTAGGAAAGTGCTTGCCCACTTCTCGATGTCATTTTCGAAGACTTGGCGGCGCATCACCCTCATTCGGCGCGCCTTGTTGCGCGGTGAATCGTTCATGGCTTCCAGGATGCGATCCTTGAGCCCATTGATGTCGTGAGGATTGACCAAGTAGGCTTGGCGCAGCTCGCGCGCAGCACCGGTGAACTCGCTGAGCACCAGAGCGCCGTCGTCTTGTTGACGGCAAGCAACGTACTCCTTGGCTACTAAGTTCATGCCGTCGCGTAGCGGCGTCACCAGCATGACGTCGGCCGCCCGGTAGATGGCGGCCATTTCTATACGTGGATACGACACGTGCAGGTAGGTGATTGGTGGCCGACCGATACGTGGGCTCTCGGCATTGATTCTGCCGACCAGCCGGTCGATGTCATCCCTGAGCTGCCGGTACAGGTCGACCCTCTCACGTGACGGGATGGCTAGTTGCAGAAGTACAGCATCGTCGGGGTCGATCCTTCCCTCCGCAATCAGCTCGCCGAAGGCTTGAATTCGCTCCAACAGTCCTTTGGTGTAGTCCAGGCGGTCCACACCAAGGAACATCACGCGCGGATCACCGAGATCGTGACGGACCTCCGAGGCACGTTTGGCAGCCTCTTCGGTGGCCGCCAGCTCGTTCAGCGCCTTGGCGTCGATGGCAATGGGATAAGCTCGCGCCAGCACTTCGCGACCGTCCGACAGCCGGATCCGATCCCGCAGCGTCTCCAGCCCAAGCCGGTTCCGAACCAGCCGGACAAAGTTCTGGGCGCCCCCTGGCAATTGGAAACCGACCAGATCAGCACCGAGGAGCCCCTCTAAGATCGGCCCTCGCCATGGAAGCTGTAGGAAAAGCTCCGTCGGGGGAAACGGGATGTGGAGGAAGAAACCAATCCTCAAGTCTGGACGCTGGCGACGTAGCATGCGCGGAACCAGCTGCAGCTGGTAGTCCTGAACCCACACTACGGCGCCGCGGGCCGCAACCTTAGCCGTGCGATCGGCGAACCGCTGATTAACCGTGACGTAGGTGTCCCACCACTCGCGGTGGAATTGTGGCATCGCGATCGAGTCGTGATAGAGGGGCCAGAGCGTCGCATTGGAGAAGCCCTCGTAGTACTCCGCGACGTCAGAAGCTGAGAGCGGGACCGGGACCAGCGCTAGACCATCATCTTCGAACGGTTCCAGCTCCTCGTCGGCTGCTCCATGCCAGCCGACCCACGCGCCACCGCGACTGTGCATGATCGGGTCGAACGCGGTGACCAGTCCACCGGGCGACGGGCGCCAGTCGGTGGAGCCGTCGGGAAGCTCGATTCGCTCGACTGGAAGCCTGTTGGCCACCACGACGAAGGAGGCCGCATCGGGTTTCCATTCCTTGGGTTTTGGACTCATGAACGTCGTGACCTCCTTACGGCGTTTCCTAGACCCTAGCTGCACCCTGCTTCGGTGGGCCAGCGCGCTGGCGCTGAGACAAGACACCAGGAGCCTGCTGGCTTTGGCCTTACTTGGGGTGTGGCTAACTCGCCGCCTTGTCTGACAGGCTCGCCTTATGAGCCTTCCCGAACCGCTCTCACCTGCCGGGAGTGAGGCTCTGCAAGCCATCATCAATTCACCGTCCGACACGCTCATTGCGACGGACTTCGACGGCACGCTGGCACCGATCGTCGAAGATCCGGCGCAGGCGTACGCGGACCCCACCGCGGTTGCCGCACTTGGTCGGCTCGGGCAACACGTCCGTCGGGTCGTCGTGATCACCGGGCGCGAGGCGCGTACGGCAGTCCAACTCGGCGGATTCAGGGACGTGGCCGGCCTGGGCTCGATGATCGTCCTAGGGCAGTACGGGGTGGAGCGTTGGAACGCCGTGGACGACGAGTACGTCCTCCCGCCCGAGCCGCCGCAGATGAACGCGGTGGCCGACGAACTGCCGGAGATCTTGGACTCGGTTGGGCTTGCCCGGGCCCGGATTGAGTACAAGGGCCGGGCGATCGCGGTGCATACGCGCCTGCTGCCTGATCCACAAGGTGCGCTTGCCAAACTGGAGGCTCCACTTCGCGAGCTGGCTGCTCGGCACGGGCTGGTGGTGGAACTTGGCAAGAAGGTGTGGGAGCTACGGGCGCCAGGCATGGACAAGGGTGTCGCGTTGCGCTCCATCGTTGACGAAACCGGTGCGCGGCAGGTGATCTTCGCTGGCGACGACCTGGGTGACCTGCCAGCCTTCCGGGCCGTAAGAGAGCTTGCACCAGCGGGCGTAGTGGGGCTCCTCGTCTGTTCGGCCTCGACCGAGGAGGCCGCCCTCACCGAGCTGTCCGATGCGGTCGTTGACGGCCCTCTCGGTCTTGCGGCGTGGCTCACCGAACTCGCCGAGCGGCTGGCCGGTTAAGCGCTGATCCGCCTCACCAGCGATCATGACTGCGGCTCAAGCTCGCGCGCCTGCAGGTCCATACTTGATGCAGTCCAATGCCTGATGACGACGTGGAAGAGGTTTCACTGGCAGCCTCGCTAACCCGGCTAAGAGCGGAAGACGAACAGGAAATCTGCCACTTAGGCCAGGAGCCTGAGTCCGCATGAGCGGCTCGCCCGCGCTCTCGACCAGCACCGGCATCCTTGAGGAGCCGCCCGAGCAACGGCGGACCCTCACGGTTCTGCTGTTGGCACAGATCTTGAGCGGTGCTGGCCTGGCGGCTGGCATCACAGTCGGCGCCCTGCTCGCCGAGCAGATGTTGGGCTCCAGCCGCTTCTCCGGACTGCCGACCGTCTGCTTCACCATAGGCTCGGCTGCTGCAGCCGTTGGCGTGGGCCGTGTCAGCCAGAACCTGGGCCGTCGCGCTGGCCTGAGCGCCGGCTACCTTGCGGGTGCCCTCGGCAGCGTAGGGGTCGTGGTCGCAGCAAACCTCGGCAACATCGTGCTGCTTCTCGCCTCGCTGCTGATCTACGGCGCCGGCGTCGCCACCAATTTGCAGGCGAGGTACGCAGGAGCAGATCTCGCGGCACCCAGCCGACGCGGCCGAGCGGTCAGCATCGTGCTTGTCGCAACGGCCATCGGCGCGATCATCGGGCCCAATCTGGTGAGACTGACCGGCACTCTCGCTACAGCTGTCGGCATCCCGCCGCTAGCCGGGCCGTTCATGCTCGCAGGGGCAGCGTACGCTGCGGCTGGGGTGGTGCTCTGGGTCCTGTTGCGGCCGGATCCTCTGCTGCTCGCCCGCAGCATTGCCGCCGCCAAGTCGTCCCGGAGTAACGAAGCCACTGCTGGATCGTCGGGATCGACGGCACGAGCGGTTGCAAGTGAATCTGGGTCCAGGCGATGGTCGTGGGCTGTCGCGAGCGGCGCCGGCATCATGATTCTGACGCAGTTGATCATGGTCGCGATCATGACCATGACCCCTATCCACATCGAGCACCACGGGCACAGCATCGGTGTCACAGGTGTTGTCATCGCCGCCCATGTTGCTGGCATGTTCCTGCCCTCGCCATTCTCGGGTTGGCTGGTCGACCGCTTTGGCTACCTTTCGATCGCTGTCGCTGCGGGCGTCACCTTATTGGCTGCGGGCCTGCTGGCCGCCTGGGCACCCGTGGATTCGGTGGCGCTGCTGATGCTGGCCCTGGTGCTGCTTGGACTCGGATGGAATCTCGGACTGGTCAGCGGCACCACCGTGGTGACCGACGCGGTACCGCTAGCCACGCGTGCACGTACCCAGGGCGTCGTCGACCTGGGGATTGCGCTCGCTGGCGCCGGTGCAGGATTGAGCTCGGGGCTGATTGTTACGGCTACGAGCTACGCGACGCTTACGCTGGCCAGCGGCTTCTTAGCTTTGTTGATCATTCCCATTGCAGCAGTCGCTCGAGCCGGTCCCACTCCGCAGACGTGAACGTTCCGCGAAAGAATGATCCGCCTTACGGCGACGAGGCCGAACAGCTGGAGAAGCTCGTTACGGCGGCTCGGCGGGCAGGTGTGGACGATCCGCGGTTGCTGGACGTGATGGGCCAGGTGCCGCGGGCAGCCTTCGTGCCGCTTGACCAGGTCGGATTGGCCTACCTCGACGTACCCGTGCCGATCCCGCACAGCCAGGTGACTACCCAACCGTCGTTATCTGCCCGGATGATCCAGGCGCTCGGGCTGGCCGGAGGCGAGCACGTCCTTGAGGTCGGCACCGGATACGGCTATCAAACCGCCCTGATCGGAAGGTTGGCGTCGTTCGTGACGAGCATTGAACGATGGGCCGACCTGGCGGACCAGGCTCGGCGCAACCTCGCGGCCCAAGGCATTGACAATGTGCATGTCGTCGAGGGCGACGGCACCGAAGGCGTGCCGGCAGCAGCGCCGTACGACGCCATTCTCGTGTCGGCGGCATTCCCACAGGTCCCTGAGGCGCTCGTCGGCCAGCTTCGGGTCGGCGGACGTGTGGTGCAGCCGATCGGACCGGGCGGCGGTGAGCGGGTGACGCTGTTCGACCGCAGCGCAGGGGGTCTGGTGTCGCGCGAGGTTGTGTGTCACGCCAGGTTCGTGCGCCTGTACGGCCGCCACGGCTACATGTGAACCTCGCCGAGCTTCAGAATCCGAAGCGGTCACAGTTCAACCAGAACATCCCGCGCCGCGGTGGCTTTGCGACCTCGGAGGCGGGGAACGGATTGCCGCCGGTGCGCCGGTGCACTCGGAGGCGGGGAACGCATTGCCGCCGGTGCGCCGGTGCACTCGGAGGCGGGGAACGGATTGCCGCCGGTGCGCCGGTGCACTCGGAGGCGGGGAACGCATTGCCGCCGGTGCGCCGGTGCACTCGGAGGCGGGGAACGGATTGCCGCCGGTGCGCCGGTGCAC
>JBKOUS010000162.1:0-7593 GCA_046723505.1 Actinomycetota bacterium | reverse complement strand
CGCGAGCAGATCCTCTCGCGTGAGCTGAGAGTCACTGCCGAGCGCCGGCAGATCCAGTCCGGCATCAAGCGCCGCCCGTGGGTCGCGAACCGCGAACAAGAAGTCCGGCACGGTGAAACCGGCCCAGCCCCACTGGGAGCGAGGGATCTCCAATAGCTCCGGGTCCTGGCATGTGTACCGGCCATTGAGGCGGTTGTACGTGTCGCCAGCCCTCCTTGGTCTTGAAATGTTTCAGACTGTGATCGCACTGTCCGGCTGCTTTGGGTCACCTCTCACACCAAACTTGAAGTGAGATGGTGTTCACCATTGCCCAACTCCCGCGCTGGCGTACCGGGCAGCTCCACCAGAGCCGTCACACCTTCGGGAATGGCGATGTCAAGCTCCATCGGTCCATCGTCGTCCCGCGACCAGGAGACCGAAATCTTGCCGTGCCTGGTTTCAAGGGAACTACGCGCCCATCGAATGTCGCCGCCGGGCTGCGGCGCAATCAGCACCCTGGAGTAACCGGGCTCGATGGGCGCGATCCCGCCAATAATCTGATGCATCCAGTACGCCACCGCGCCGAAAGCGTAGTGATTGAAGCTCGTCATCTGGCCTGGGTTGATGGTGCCGTCGGGCAGCATCGAGTCCCAGCGCTCCCAGATCGTTGTCGCCCCCATTGTCACCGGATAAAGCCATGAAGGGCATTCCGTCTGCAACAGCAGTCGGTATGCGACGTCAAGGTGTCCCGTCTCGGTCAAGGCATGAGTGATGAAGGGTGTCCCTGCGAAGCCGGTTTGGATGTGGTAGCCACTCTTGGCGACCAGCTCAGCGAGCCGCTTTCCCGCGAGCTGCTCGTCTTCGGAATCCAAAAGCCCGAAAACGATGGCCAGCGCGTACGGCGTCTCGGCATCACTGTGGATGATGCCTTCAGGCCTGACATAGTGCTCGTTGAATGCGGATCGGGTGCGTTCAGCAAGGGCGCTGAAGTGCTCGGCATCCTCATGGCGGCCAAGAAGCGTTGCAGTATCCCGCACGATGTGCGCGTCTCGATAGAGACAAGCCGTCGCGACAACACCTTTGTCCGCCTTGCTCAGGAACGGCTCCTCCGGCGGCGCAGTCGGGTCCAGCCAATCGCCGAACTGGAAGCCGGCGTCCCACAGCCCGGTGGGCGAAAGCAAGGACTCCACCCGCCGAACGTGCGCGACCATCGAGTCGAACTGATCGCTCAGCACTTGAAGGTTGCCGTACGCCTGCCAGAGCGCCCACGGCACCCAGACTGCGGCGTCGCTCCAGATCGCGGTGCTGTCGGGGGGCGGGAACTGTGGGGGATGCTCGACGTACTTCAACACGTCGGGCACCACAAACGCCACCATCCCATCAGCCGCCTGCTGCTCGACGGCGAGATCGACCAGCCAGTCGCGTAGGAAATCCTCGACATCGAAGAGGTAGGCAGCTGTAGGTGCGAAGACGGCCAGGTCGCCCGTCCAGCCGAGACGCTCGTCGCGCTGCGGACAGTCGGTCGGTACATCGAGGAAGTTGCCACGCGTACCCCAGACCACGTTGCGGTGCAGCTGGTTGAGAAGCTCGTTCGAGCACTCGAACTCGCCGATCCTTTGCAGCTCTGATGAAACCACGACGGCAGTGAGGGCCTCCGGTGTGAGCTCGCCCGGCCACCCGTCCACCTCGACGTAGCGGAAGCCGTGGAAAGTTAGCGTCGGCTCAAAGTCATCGTCGCCACCACTGAGAATAAATCGATCGGTCGCTTCGGCAGTTCGCAGTGGTCGACTCCCCAGTTCGTCGTTCTCCAGCACCTCGGCGTGCCGCAAGGTGACCGTCGTCCCGGCAGGACCGCGTACCCGGAGCCGTACCCACCCCACCAGATTCTGCCCGAAGTCCACGAGGGTCTTGCCGGCTGGAGAGGTCCAGATATTGATCGGCCGCAGATCCTCCTGCCGCCGGACGGGCGGGCCGACATACGGGGTGAGGGTGCTGATGTTGAGCTTCGCTGAGTGGACTCCGATCCATTCCCTGTTGGAGAAGCCGGGCTGCAGCCAAGCGTCGGACTGACGGCGGGCGTCGATTGTCTCACCGTCGTAGAGGTCGTTGGAAACGACCGCAGAAGGCCCGGCTGTCCAGCTCTGGTCGGTGACGATTGTCTGGACATGCCCGTCAGAGAACTGGATCTCAAGTTGTGCCAAGCCGGCAAGCTCCTTGCCGTAAAAGGCCCTGCCACCAGTCCAGGTCAGCCGGCCCCGAAACCAACCATTGCCGAGCGCGAGGCCGAGGACGGAGGTGGGCTGAATGAGCGAGGTCACGTCGTAGCTCCGGTAACGCAGCCGCCATTCATAGCTGCTCCACCCTGGGCTCAACACGTCGTCGGACACGGGCTGCCCATTGAGGTAAGCCTCGAAAACCCCATGTGCCGTGGCGTACAGAGTGGCTCGGGTGACTGGCCCGTGGCCTTCCTCCAGTGCGAATTCCGTACGCAGCAGTGGTGCTCCGTCGAAGTCCTCGTTCGGGGCAATGGGCAGTGCAGACCAGGTGAGCGACATGAGTTCCTTTCGGTTAACGCAGGCTGCTGCGTCGAGGGATGAGGTGCGGGTCAAGCATCTTCGTTCGGTGGGTGTGGTCAGCCGGCTCGCGGATTTCTTCAAGAAGCAGTTCGACCGCCAGCTCGCCCATCCGGCGCCCGGGTTGGCTGACTGTGGAGACCGGGATGCTGCTCTCGGAGGCGAAGTGGTCGTCGTCGTAGCCCACGACCAACAACTCATCCGGCACAGCAATCCCGAGATCGGTGGCTGCCTGAATGACGCCGATCGCTAATGGATCCGACGGACAGACGACGCCATCCACACTGTCCGACCGCAGCACTTGATGCCCTAACTCTCGGCCTGGCCCAGTGGTCAGATTCGGCGCCTCGACGACTCGCAGGCTGGCTCCCGCGGCGGCCACTGCCTTCTGGATACCGGTGAGGCGTCGGCGGATGGCATGAAGCTCGGGGAAGCCAGCCAGGTAGACAAGGTGCCGTGCTCCTTGATCAAGCAGATGAGTGGCGGCGAGATAGCCACCCAGCTCCTCGTTCACCATCACGCTGCAGAGTCGGGATTCTTTCGCAGGAGCGTTCACCAGAACGATCGGCCGGCCATGACTCTGTACGGTGAGAGCGCCGTCCAGCGGACGGTCCATGGGAGCGAGGATGACGCCGGTGACCCGGGCTTCGTCGAAGAGTTCGAGATAGCTGTTCTGTTTTGCTAAATGGGCGTCGCTATTAGCGAGCAAAAGCTTGAGCTGTGCCCGGCCTGCTGCCGACTCGGCGCCGCGCGCGATGTCGACGAACAGTGAGTTGCCGATATCGGTCAAAACCAGACCGACCGTATCCGTACGTCTTGCCGCGAGTGCGCGGGCGGCGCTATTGCGCACGAAACCCAGCTCGGCGATCGCTGCTTCGACCTTCAGGCGAGTCGGCTCTGTCACGAGGTCGGGGTTGTTGAGCACATTTGAAACGGTGCCGATTGCGACCCCTGCACGCCGTGCCACATCTTGAATGCGCGGTGCGCTTGGCCCGGAGTGGCCGTCGTCGGCGTGACGGGTCCGAGCTCGCGACTGCGTCATGCGGGAAGGCTATACCAGGACCCGTACAGGGACTGAAGCGGTTCAAGCGTTTGGGCTTCGGCCCTCATGTCGTCGGGGATGCCCGATCGCAAGAAGCACAGTTGACACTTCCGCCACACCTCGATACTGTCCTGCGGGGTATCAGAACGTTTCAAGTAGGAGTGAATCCCCATGGCGTCTCCGCTGCCGTGTCGACCTCGAACGGGGACGGAGAGGCTACAGAGAGCTTCATCTTTCGGGGATCCGGCCCACTGTTTCATGTCGGGCCACTGCAGCGGTATAACCGCTCTGTACGACTCTCCTGGAAGTGAGTGAGCACATGCCAACCTTCGAATCCATCTCCGATCAGCTGACTTATCAGGCCATCGAGCTACCATCCTGGGCGTTTGGCAACTCCGGCACTAGGTTCAAGGTCTTCGGCTCGCCGGGCACACCGCGGACCATCCAGGAAAAGCTCGCTGACGCTGCCAAGGTAAACGAACTAACCGGGCTCGCGCCGAAGGTCGCGCTGCACATCCCGTGGGACAAGGTTGAGGACTATGGCGCGTTGCGCGATTACGCCGCCGATCTTGGTGTGGCGCTCGGCACCATCAACTCCAACACGTTCCAGGACGACCTCTACAAGTTCGGCAGCCTGACTCATCACGATGAGGCGGTCCGCCGTAAGGCGATCGATCATCACTTCGAGTGCATCGAGATCATGAACCAAACTGGGTCACGGGACCTGAAGATCTGGCTTGCCGATGGCACCAACTACGCAGGCCAAGGTGATATTCGAGGCCGCCAGGACCGGCTTGCCGACAGCCTCGCGCAGATTTATGAGCGGATCGGTCCCGATCAACGGCTCGTGTTGGAGTACAAGTTTTTCGAGCCGGCCTTCTACCACACCGACGTACCTGACTGGGGCACCTCGTACGTGCATTGCGCGGCGCTCGGGGACCGGGCCGTTGTCTGTCTGGACACCGGCCATCACGCGCCAGGCACCAACATCGAGTTCATCGTCGCTCAGCTACTGCGGTTGGGGAAGCTGGGCTCGTTCGACTTCAACTCCAGTTACTACGCCGACGACGATTTGATTGTCGGCTCCGCCGATCCGTTCCAGCTGTTCCGCATCCTTCACGAGGTCGTACGTGGCGGCGGTTACGGAGCGGACTCCGAGGTCGCCTTCATGTTGGACCAGTGCCACAATGTGGAGCCCAAGATCCCCGGCCAGATTCGCTCGGTGCTCAATGTGCAGGAGATGACCGCACGAGCCCTGCTCGTTGACCGCGAGGCTCTCGCGGCGGCGCAGGAGGCCACTGACGTGCTTGGTGCCAATGGGATCTTGATGGATGCCTTCTATATCGATGTACGACCCGCGCTGGCGGAGTGGCGCGAGGCCCGCGGCCTGCCGGCTGACCCGATGGCGGCTTACGCCGAATCGGGCTATCAGAGCAAGATCGAGAAGGAACGAGCCGGCGGGACACAAGCTGGCTGGGGAGCGTGATTGATCATGACCAACCAGGTAGTTGCAGAGCTGATCGCCCGGTCGAATCGGCTGGGGTCCGACCCTAAGAACACCAACTACGCCGGAGGCAACACATCAGCCAAGGGAAGTGAGACCGATCCAGTGACCGGTGAGCCGGTTGAGCTGGTCTGGGTCAAGGGCTCCGGGGGTGATCTTGGCACCCTGACTGAGTCCGGACTTGCCGCACTGCGGCTTGATCGGATGCGACAGCTGGTGAACGTCTATCCAGGGGTCGAGCGCGAGGACGAGATGGTGGCGGCGTTCGACTACTGCTTGCACGGCAAGGGCGGGGCGGCGCCGTCCATCGACACCGCGATGCATGGGCTGGTAGATGCGCCGCACGTTGATCACCTCCATCCGGATTCCGGTATCGCGATCGCGACAGCGGTGGATGGCGAGGAGTTGACAGCCAAGATCTTCGGTGACCGAGTCGTCTGGGTGCCGTGGCGCCGGCCCGGCTTCCAGCTCGGCTTGGACATCGCCAAGATCATGGCCGACAACCCGCAGGCGATCGGCTGCATTCTTGGCGGCCACGGCATTACGGCCTGGGGCGACACGTCCTCGGAGTCCGAGGCGAACTCGCTGGAGATCATCAAGACCGCGGAAGCCTACATTGCCGAGCATTCCAGGCCGCAGCCTTTCGGCGCCGCGCTGGACGGATATGGCGCCCTACCGGACGATCAGCGGCGCGCAAAGGCCGCCGCACTCGCGCCGACGCTGCGCTCGATCGCGTCATTCGACAACCCGATGGTGGGCCACTTCACCGATGATGAGCGGGTGCTGGAGTTCCTCTCCGGTAGCAAGCATCCCCGACTGGCCGAACTCGGCACCAGCTGCCCCGACCACTTCTTGCGGACCAAAGTCAAGCCGCTGGTACTTGATCTTCCGCCCGACGCCCCGGTCGAGGACTGCATCGCTCGGCTCGGCGAACTCCACGAGGCGTATCGCGCTGACTACGAGTCCTACTACGAGCGCCACGCAACGCCTGACTCACCACCAATCCGCGGCGCCGACCCATTGATCATTCTCGTACCGGGAGTCGGCATGTTCTCGTACGGGAAGGACAAGCAGACGGCCCGGGTTGCCGGTGAGTTCTACCTGAATGCGATCAATGTGATGCGCGGTGCGGAGGGCTTGTCGACGTACTCGCCGATCGACGAGTCTGAGAAGTTCAAGATCGAATACTGGGCGCTGGAGGAGGCCAAGCTACAGCGAATGCCAAAGCCTAAGCCGCTCGCCACTCGCATCGCGCTGGTGACAGGCGCCGCATCAGGAATCGGCAAGGCGATCGCCGTCCGGCTGGCCGCCGAAGGCGCGTGCGTCGTGATCGCGGATCTCGATGCCGCCAAGGCTCAGGCCGCGGCCGAGGACATCGGCAATACCGATGTCGCTGTTGGCCTCGCCGCGGACGTCACCAATGAGGTGGCAGTGCAGGCAGCGGTTGACGCCACGCTGCTCGCCTTCGGTGGCATCGACATTGTGATCAACAACGCCGGCCTTTCCATGTCCAAGTCATTGCTCGACACCACGGTCGCTGACTGGGACCTGCAGCACAACGTCATGGCCAAGGGCTCCTTCCTGGTGTCACGGGCGGCGGCAAAGGCGTTGATCGAGCAGAAGCTCGGCGGCGACATCGTCTACATCTCCAGCAAGAACTCACTCTTTGCCGGGCCGAACAACATCGCCTACTCCGCTACCAAGGCCGACCAGGCGCATCAGGTGCGGCTGCTCGCCGCAGAGCTTGGGGAGCATGGCGTAAAGGTGAACGGTATTAACCCCGACGGGGTGGTCCGTGGCTCCGGCATCTTTGCCGGTGGCTGGGGTGCCAAGCGAGCCGCGGTTTACGGGGTTCCGGAGGAGGAGCTCGGTAAGTACTACGCCTCGCGGACGCTACTGAAACGCGAAGTGTTGCCCGAGAACGTCGCCAACGCGGTCTTCGTGCTCTGCTCGGCGGATCTGAGCCACACCACGGGCCTGCACATTCCCGTCGACGCGGGTGTAGCTGCCGCGTTCTTGCGATGACTTCCACAGGCTGGGTGGCCGCTGTCGATCTTGGCGCCACAAGCGGCCGGGTGATGCTCGGCCACCTCGGCCCAGACCAGCTGAGCGTTGAGGCAGTGCATCGCTTTCCCAACGACCCTGTTCGTACGCCGGACGGGCTGCACTGGAACATCCTCGAGCTGTATCGGAATCTGTTGATCGGATTACACAAAGCGGTCAGTGCGCAACCGGATTTGGCTGCCGTCGGCGTCGACTCCTGGGCTGTCGACTACGGATTGGTCGATGGTGACCGTTTGATCAACAACCCCTTCCACTATCGGGACGAGCGGACCGCCCGAGGCGTTGATCTTGTCCACAAGATCGCCGATCATGCAACCCTTTACGCAGCCAACGGGCTGCAGTTTCAGCCGTTCAACTCGGTTTACCAGCTGGCTGTCGATCACGAGGCCGGAGTCATCGATGACAACACCCGGATGCTCATGCTCCCGGAC
>JBKOUS010000189.1:0-10808 GCA_046723505.1 Actinomycetota bacterium | reverse complement strand
GACTCCCGCCTCTGTGATCAACTTCTTATTGTAGAAGATCGCGACTGTGTCGAAATCCTTGGGCAGACCGTAGCGCTTGCCATCAGCGCCCTTCCACAGATCCGCTAGGCCTTCCTGGTACTGATTGACGTCGAACCCGTCCTTGGTGAGCGTTTCGTCCAGCGGTACCAGCTGCTCTTGGCTGATAAACTCCGGGTACTTAGCCAGATGGTCGGTAAAGACATCGGGGGCATCGCCGGCCACGAAGCCATTGGTGAGCTTGGCCCAATAGTCGTCCCAGCCGTACTGGGTGATCTTGACATTGACATTAGGGTTCGCTGCGTGGAACTTGTCAGCGCAGGCCTGGTAGGCCGGCTGCTGGTTAGAGTCCCACAACCAGTAGCTGACGTCGCCGGAAGCAGTGCTCGTGTCGATCGCGCCGCCTTCGGCGTCGGCGCCGCCACTTTCAGCGCCGCCGCCACCGCCACAGGCGCTCAGAGTGAGGCTTAGGGCGGCCGCGGCCACCAGCACGGCCCCCAGTTTCTTGCGCATTCTTGCCATTTTTTGGCAGATCCTTTCGCGTTTGGTTGATGGGTTCAAAACGTCACTTAACACCGGAGAAGCCGATCGAGTTGACGATCTTCTTCGCGAAGGCGAAGAACAAGATCAGGATTGGCAGCGCGGCCACCAAAACCGCGGCCATCAGACCCGCCCAGTCCGGGCTGCCCTGCGGGGTCTGGGATCGGAACACGCCGAGCGCGACCGTGAGCACACGTACCTTGTCGTTGGCCCCAACCAGCAGCGGCCAGAAGTACTCGTTCCACTGGGTGATGAACGTGAGGATGAACAAGGTGATGATTGGCGCCCAGCTCATCGGCAAGACTATCCGGAAGAAGATCAGAAAGTGGCCGGCGCCATCCAGCTTGGCAGCCTCCTCGATCTCCCGACTGATGCCGAGGAAGAACTGCCGCAGGAAGAAGATCGCAAACGGTGTCATGAAGAAGTAGGGCAGGATCAAGCCGGGGAACGTGTTGAGCAGTCCTAGGCTCTTGATCAAGATGAAGTTCGGCAGCGCGACGAAGATCGGCGGGATCATCAGCGCGGTCAGGAACAGGAAGAAGACCTTGTCCCGCCCGGGCCAGCGCAGCCGGGCGAATGCGTACGCCGCCAGTGCGCTGAAGAACACCTGACCAGCCGTGGACAGCGTGGCGTAGACGATCGAGTTGCGCAGGAAGAGCCAGAAGTTGACCGCTGCGCCGGAACCGCCTTCGGCTTGCGCTTCGGCTGGTGTCGCGAGGCCCAGTACCCGCTTGAAAGCACCCAAGGTGAAATCGACCGGTAGCAACGAGTTCGGCTCGGAGAACAGCGACTTCGACGTGGAGAACGCGGTGCGAATCATCCAGTAGAACGGAAACAGGGTGATCAAAATGAGGATGATCATTGCCGCCCACGCTGCCACCCGGCCGGCATTGATCCTCTTGCCTCCCGTCTTGTCGCGCGGACCTGCGACTCCGGTGGCACGAGAGGGAGCGGTTGTGGTTGCCATAGCTGTTTCCTCTCAGGCCAGGTCGGACTCGCCGGCTCGCAGCAGTCTCAGCTGGATGAGCGCGACGGTGGCAAGGATGATGAACAAGATCACCGAAAGAGCGCTGGCGTAGCCGAACTGGCCTTCTGTGAAACCCTTTTGGTAGATGTAGTACTGCATCACGCGGCTGGCATTGCCCGGCCCGCCCTTCGTTGTGACGGCCACCGTGTCGAAGACCTGGAATGATCCGGTCACCGTGATCACCAACACCAGCGCCAGGATTGGTCGCAGCAGCGGCAAGGTGATTCGCCAGAATGACTTCCACTCGGTGCTGCCATCGACCGACGCCGCCTCGTAGACATAGCTTGGGATCGTCTGCAGGCCGGCAAAGACCAGCAGAGCTGTGTAGCCCATGTGCCGCCACACATTGACCACGGCAATGGTCGGAATTGCCCACCCCGCATCTCCGAAGAACGGGATCTTGTCGAACCCGATAGCCGCGATAAAACCGTTGACAAGCCCGATCTGGTAGTCCAACAGCCAGAACCACACCAGCGCTGCAATGACATTGGAGATCAAGAACGGCAGCAAGATCAAGCCCCGGACCACAGTCGATTGCGTTAGCCGATGCATCAGCACCGCGATCCCGACAGCGAGGACGGTCTGCAGCACGATGTTGATCAAGACGTACTCGACGGTCACCAGGAGCGCGTTGTAGAACAGCTTGTCTTGGAAGAGTTTGGTGAAGTTGTCCAAGCCGATGAAATGCGGTGTTCCGAGCAGGTTGTACCTGGTCAAACTGAAGTAGAAGCCGCGGAAGAACGGGTAGACGAAGAAGACCAAGAAGCCGATCGCTGCGGGCAGGATGAAGATCAGCGCCATACCCAAATCACCCTTGCCAGGTGGCCTGTCAGTGCCCCGAACTCCTGGCAAATAGTCTTTTCGATCGACCGGCGCAACGGTGTCAACGCTCATGAACGCACCGCCTCGTCACTGAGAGACTGAAAAGCTGGAGCGGGCGCAAACATGTGAGACCTCATTGTCAGTTCCTCTCCGGCTCAAATCCTGCTGGCCGATGCGACGCCTGACGAGTAAGGCGCGCAAGCAGTTGCGTTGCGCGCGAAACTACACCAGTAGACATGGCCGTAGCAAGGGTTTCGCTGCAGTTGTGTCCAAGAATTTGCCTGCCTGAAAGACCTGGTTTGTCAGTGTTGCCGATGCCGGCGGTACGCTCGTCGCTCCTTGTCAGCCGCCTGAGCGGCGGCTGAGAACCAGCCCGGCCCCAGCCGCCATCTGCTTGCGCCAGGCCGAACTTCTTCGTTATTCCAGTGCGAATCCGTACTTTCAGTGCAAATCCGTCTGCTTAAGAATTGCTGAGGCGTGGATCGAGGCAGCCCTGTCGACGAACGATTTTGACACGACCTGTCCTTGGCAACTACAAAAACCGATAGACGACAAACGTCGCAGTCGCAAGCTCCGCCTTTGTCCATCTCGACTCATTGCTACGGCCGTTTCCGCAGCGCTTGTCAACGCTTCGTCTACACTTGTAGATTCTTCTCCATTCGATCTCATCGTCCCGAGGGCCGTGGATATGATCGCGCAGTCTCCGCTGTGCCGCGTACTCGAATGGCGCCTTCGTCATGTCTGACGGGCAGGGAGTGCCGGTGAAGCCGCGTCCTCCGACGAGAGCTGACGTGGCCCGCTATGCGGGCGTCAGCACAGCGGTGGTCAGCTATGTCATCAACGATGGCCCCCGACGAGTGGCACCCGAGACGGCTGCCCGGGTACGTGCAGCAATCGCGATCCTCAAATATCGGCCGAACGTCAATGCCCGCGCGCTCAGGAAGGGCTCGACGGAGATGCTCGGGGTGGTCCTTCCCGACATCACCAATCCGTTCTTCGCTGAGTACGCACGGGCTTTGGAGATTGCCGCGGCTGCCCACGGATACGTACTCGTCGTGGCCACCTCAGATGGAAAGGAGGCTCATGAAAGCCGTATTGTGAGCGACCTTGCAAACCGGCATGTGGATGGCTTGATCATCGCCACCGTCTTGCCACCCTCCGGTTTCCGGGCCGCTGCACTCCCGGGTCGTCCTACGGTCTTGATCAACTGCTCCACGCCTTTTGGTGGGTACCCGGCCGTGGGCCCCGCTTCACAGGAAGGTGCCCGTGCACTCGTCGATCACCTCATCGCTGTCCACGGCCACGATTCGGTCGCCTTGATCATGGGCGAGTCGAGCGAGCCTGTCCCAGAGCCTCGCGAACGAGGGTGGAGCGACGCTTTCCAGGCCCATGATCTCCCGCCCGGGCCGATTGTCCGAACCAGCTTCAGCCGCCACGGCGGTTACGAAGCAGCTGTTCGACTGCTGAGCTGGGCGACTCGGCCAAGCGCGATCTTCGCAGCCTCGGACCAACTGTGCAGCGGCGCGCTCAAGGCGATTCGCGAAGCGGGATTGCGGTGCCCCGATGACATTGCCGTCGTCTCTTTCGACGGCACGTCTGAGGCTGAGTATTACTGGCCGCCCCTCACCGTCGCCCGCCAGCCCATCCAAGCGATGGCAGAAGCTGCCGTTTCGGCCATCCTCAAACCTGGTTCTGCTGCTGAGTACCAGCGCTTCGACACAGAGATCGTTATTCGGGAGTCATGTGGGTGCAGCGGGCTTCACCCCGGGCAAGGGCCGTCAGATGGTGGAGTTCGATCGGGGCAGCACACCGGTCTCCAGGACGGTGGCTAAAGCAATGGCGGCCCCAGCAATCTGTCGGGGGGTCTGTCAGTGCACAGGTTTCGGCCTTTGCTCAGTGTCCGGCCGGAGCCTCATGCGACGAAGATCACCGCTGAGGTAACGCTGGTTTGGGTGTTGTTCGCAGTCAGCGCGCCTCGGCGCGCCGCCACCAGCTGAGCGTCGCGACGACGGCCAGCGCAGCAACCGGGAGCGGCAGCAGCAGCTGGATGATTGATACCTGGCTGGCGGCGGCCGCGCCGCCCATGCCCATCCACAGCGCCGGCGCGGCGAAGGGGAACCAGGCCCCGGCGCCGATGGCGGTGATGATCTGGGTCGCCACCACCAGGGCCACCAGGGCGATGAATCCCGGCAGGTAACCGCGGCGCCAGCTGGAAACCAGCGCCATCGGTGTGGCCAACGCCGCGCCCAATAGACCGGCGGCGGCAACCCGGTACGCCGTCTGAACGGCCGCAGCGTTCATGTCGAGTCCGACGAGCAGGCCGCCGACTACGGTGAGAATGACCGTCGAAACGACTGTGAGCACCGCCCAGCCGGCCAGTACCACGAACTTTGCCGCGGCCACCGACGAGCGGGGTGTCGCGATCGCAAACAGCATGGGGAGCGCGTCGTCGACGAACTCCCTGCCGAAACTCCATGATGCTGCGATGCCGGCCGTCATCAGGATCGCCACGGACAGCACCTGCCCAGCGGTGCCAAGCAGGCCGGCCAGACTCAAGTCGGTGATCATTGTCGCCACCTTGGCCGCGGACGGGGAGTCGCCTCCCAGCCGGACCAGCTCGAAGAAGGCCGTGGACAGTGCCGGCACGCCGACCGCCACGACCACTGCCCCCCACCGGAACACGCCAGCTCGTCGGGCTTTCAGCAGCTCGAACTCTAGGGCAGCGTTCATCGCGGCCTCTGCTCGGTCCGGTCGGCCCGGAGTAGCCGCTGGAAGAACTGGTGTTCCACATCAGCGCCATGCGGATCCAGGCCGCCGAGGATCTGACCATGATGCAGCAGCAGGATCCGATCAGCCATCCTGGCCACCTCATCCAGATGCTGGCTGGACACCAAGACCGAGACTCCGTCCTCACCAGCGCGCGTCCGCAGCAGCTCGCGGACCCGTACCACCCCCAACGGGTCGAGGCTGTTGCTGGGTTCATCCAGAACCAGCACATCCGGCCGATGAACCAGCGCCATAGCGATCCCAAGCCGTTGCCGATTGCCCAGCGACAGCGTGCGAGTCGCTCGATGCTGCCAATGGTCCAGCTCCAAGTCGGCGATGATCGCAGCCGCGGCGACGCGGGCCGACCGTCGATCCCACTCTTGCAGGCGGGCCGCGGAGTAGACCGATTCCGCCACAGTCAATTCGCCATACCGTGGCGGAGTCTCGATGAGATGCCCCACTCGACTCCACACTGCCCGGTCGGCGTCGACCACCGGGCAGCCCAATACCTCCGCCGTTCCGCCGTCGGGTCGAAGCATGCCCAGCAGCAGCCGCATCAAGGTCGACTTGCCGGCCCCGTTGAGACCGACCAGCGCGACAATCTCCCCCGCCCGGACTTCCAGGTCGACGCCAGCAACCGCCTGCTCGTCGCCGAAGCGCCTGGCGATCGCGTGCGTACGGATAGTGACAGTGCTCATTGTGGCGGCCGGATTTCCAGCAGCGCCAGCGCGCCGGTGACGGCGTCGCCCATCGGCCCGGCGTCGGGATCGTTGGCCCACTCCAACAAAGCCGCCGTCAGTGCGCCGATCACCGCAGCCGCCGCCACCACTGCCTCAAATGCCGGCACCCCCCGCTCCGTCAACGCGGCCGCAATGGCTGCTTCCGTCCGTACGCTGTTCTCCCGCATCCGAGCCCGTAGCCCACGATGACAAGCGCCAATCCGCAGCCGCAGCCGGAACTGCGCTTCGTCAGCGTCCTCTAGCTGCTCCCATGCGGCGAGCAAACCTCGACGGACCCGCTCGACAACCGGCAAATCCTCCGGCTGGGCGGCTACCGCCTGAGCGATGGCCGGATCGTAGGGATCCTCGACGACCACCAGCTCCTTGGCCGGGAAGTGCCGGAAGAACGTCATCTGCGTGACCCCAGCCGCGGCGGCGATATCTGCGATCGTCGTCTCGTCATAGCCGCGGTCGGCGAACAGCCGCAGAGCCTCCCTCTGCAGACGCGCCCGCGTAGTCGCTGACTTACCCACAGCAAAATGTTAGGTTCTAACATTCTGGGCAGCAAGGGTGGCCTGGCCCAATATCCCTTCAGCCTCCGGTTCGGCTGCGTGCAGGACCGGTATGGGGTCGGCTGGCAGCTGAACTGGCCGGCTGAGCCGGCTCAGCCCGCGCTCGGAGCGTCGAGAAAGTCGAGAGTGACCGCCGCGAAGAGGGGCGAGACGGCGAGGTTGTAGTGGGTCAGGCCGGGCAGAATCGCGAGCGCATGTCCGCCCTTGGGGCGGCCCTCGCCCATCCAGCCGCCGTCGCGGAGGCCGCCGTCGAGCAGTTTGAAGACCTCGACGTAGTGGCTCGGTGGTGCCATGTCGGCGTCGGCGGCGACGATGAGCGTCGGCACCTGCAAGCCTCGAACCTCCTCGCTGAAGTCGAAGTCCTTGGCCATCGACTCGCCCATCTTGTCCAGCAGCCGCCCGAAGTCTTCGGGATGCGGCGCGACCCGCTGGTAGAGCTCGTACATCGGTGTGTCCTTCATGAATGGCACCGCCGCCGCGTTCACCTGGGCTTGCTGGGCAAGCATCTCGGGCGGAATGGCGTCGCGCCGGACGTTAGCCGAGGCGCTGACGAGCTTGCCCACCTTCTCCGGATACTTCACCGCAGTGAAGAACGCAACGCCGCCGCCGAGCGAATAGCCCACGACGTCCGACTTCTCCAGCCCAAGGTGGTCGATGAGCGCCGCGATGTCGTCGGCCATCAGCTTGATGTCGATCGGCCGGTCGATGTCCGCCGTGCGGCCATGCCCTTGGAGATCGACGGCGATGACCTGGTGGCGCTCCGCCAGTGCGGGGAGAGTCGGCCCGAACATCTCGCTGGATCCGAGCCCACCGTGCAGCAGGATCATGGGTCGCCCAGCTCCGTGGGTCTCGTAGTAGAGGTTGATGCCGTTGACCTCGGCGTACTCGCCGATGCCCTTCGTCTCGGTCGTCCAGTCGGTGGTCACGTGAAGCTCCTGTCATCGTTTCTCGTTGTGATGCTATGGGGACCTGGCTCACTCGCTAAATTCATCGGACTTTCGACCTCGTTCTTGACCTGAGGCAAGACTGAGCACAGGTCGCACGCATGAGGTCCCACAGCGACTGCACGGCCTGCCCCGTGTCGGCGTAAAACTGAAGGCACGCTGGTCGCGGAGGGTTTCGAGGTCAGCCGTGGATCGTGATGTCAGCTGAGGTGACGACGGCCGATGGGCCGATGCCGTCGACGGTGAGAATGGTCTTCCACGTGCCGGGGAATGGGAAGCGGTAGTTCGCGACCCAGGCACCGTCGCGCATGCTCATCGATACGGGTATTGGCGCGATATCGCGCGCAGGATTGGCGACTTTCAGGGTGACTCGGGCGGCTGGAAGCGGTTGTCCGTCGGTGTCGGTGAGGATGACGTGCAGATGACTGCCGGTGGTGGTGGCGGGCAAGACCGTAAGCGTGGCCTCACCTTGGTCGCCGAGGGACAGCTGGACAGTGTCGTTGGCGGCCCCAGGTCCGGCGCCGTGACCGCTGTGGCCGGACGGCACGGATGCCTGGGGTGGGGCCGGCGGCGCGGTCATGCTCAACATGGCGGTGACGACGAGGACGGTAATGGTCAGGGCGACTTCGATCCGGACGGTCCGTAGCGGCACCCTGTTCTGCCGCAGGCGCCGTCGTGAGACTGCGGCAACGGCAAGGGTGCCGGCAACCAGGCTGAGCTTGATCACCAGAGTGAGCCCGTAGCGGGTCAGCCACAGCTGTTCGACCGCGGTCAGCTGGCGGAGCGAGTTCAGGGTGCCCGTTACGACGAGGGTGAGTACCGAGGCCATGGCGAGGGTGGAGAACCGGTGTAGAGCGCGCGGTTCGACTGATCGACCCAGAGCGGCGAGTGCGACCAGGCCACCGACCCATAATGCGGCGGTGAGCGCGTGGAGCGCGTCGACGAGGAGGTCGATCGGGCCGGACGCAGCTGCGTGCCCAGCCGCGGCAATGGTCGCTGCGATACCTACCACCCCGGCCGGCACGAGCCAGGTGCCGAGCTCGGTCAAGATCCTGGGCAGTCGCCAGACGAGCACGCCGAGTGCGCCGTAGAGCCCCAGCCGCCATATCATCGCGGTGCCGAACGGGGTCGACAGAGTCTCTTGTAGGAGCCGCAGGTCGAAGGCACGGCTCATCGAGGCGCCAGCCGTGTAAGGGCCCTGGACCAGGATGGCGGCGACCGCGGCGATTGCACCGCCGAGCAGTCCGGCGCGGGCCAGCAGCTGCAGAGTGGGGTCGTTGCTGTTGCCCGGGGCGCACAACAGCACAAATGCAGTGACGCCTGCGAACAGTGCGAACGCGATGTAGCCGACCAAACGGATGACAACCACAGGCCACGGCGCGGTCGACCCACTCGCCACAGTGTTGACGCTGGTGGAGGTAGTCCCTGTGCTGGTGGCCGAACCGGGCACGGCGGCGGTGCCGACACCGAACGAGAACGCACCGCTGACCGGGTGTCCGTCCCTGGACACCACCCGCCACGTGACGACATAGGGCCCCTCCGACAGCCCGGCCGGCATCGGCCAGGTGACGGTGCGCCCGTCCACGGTCGGGTCGGGAGTGGGCACGGTGGCGCCGATGTGGTCGATCAGGCGGATGCCGTCGTCGACCAGGTTCACCGACTCGGTGAAGATCAACCGGACCTCGGTCGGCGGTCTCGTCAGTTGCGCTCCGTTCGCCGGGGCGGTGTCGACCAGCTCCGCATGCGCCGCGGCGGGGGATACCAACAGCAGCGAGCACAAGACGGCAAGTGTGGCGAGGAGGGCCACGCGGCGCACTGTGATGCTCACCGGTGCCATCAAGCTCCTGGGATCAGAAGGTGGATGCCGGGCCTGACCGGGCGTTTCGTTCCCGGCATCCATAGCCGGGTCAGACGTTGACGTCCTCACGGGTGGACGTAGAGGCTGCCTCCACTGCCGGGGCAGGTCGCCGGCCTCGCCGCCACGCGAGCACTACGGCGACCAAGGAAAGCGCCAGCGCGAGACCCGAGACGAGGAGCGCCAGGTTCGAGTCGAACACAGTGTCGCTCTGCGCGGCGGACGGGACCTGCTCGCTCTGGCCTGTCTGGCTGCCCGTGTCAGTCGGCGCCGAGCCCTGCTCCACTACGGCCGGCGTGATGCGAAGTATCGGGGCCGGGTGCTCCGGTTCGACAGAAGGATCGGTCGAGACTTCATTCCAGGTCTCCTTCACACCGTTGGAGTAGGCCTGCAGGGCGTTGAACACCAGCTCGCCGGACTCGGGCAGCTGGCCGAGACTAACGGCGAAGTCCTGAAACTGACCAGGACGGATGCCGCCATCAGTAGCCGTCCAGGTGACCTCGGAGACCACGGTGTTCACCTGCTCGCCGAACATTTCGATGGGCTTGTCGAGCTGACGGGTCGCGGTGCTGATCTTCCATCCAGCCACTGGGGTTGTCTGGACCGATCCGATCGGCTGGTCCTTCGGAAGGGTGACCCGCAGCTGCGTGGTGCTAGCGTCATCGCGCTCGTTCGGGACTCGGAAGGCCACCACCGAGAAGCCGCCGCCTTCGGCGGTCTGAGGCTGAACAGTCACATGCGCCTGGGCGAGGGCGGGCAGGGCCAGGATTGCCGCGACGACGATCCCGATGCCGACCCCAACCCTTGCAACGATGCCGCGGTGGGAGGAGTTGTTGTGGAACAAGATGATTCCTCAATTCTTGAAGGGTGGCAGCAGCAACCGGCCATGGCCGCACACGTGCTGCCGAAAGTCTGGTGATCATTGGACGACGGTCCTCAGATGGCCGCCCGCAGAACTGGGTGTATCCGCCGTCAGACTGTGCAGACGGCGGCGTAAGCGTCCCGTTCAGGCGACGTAGCGTCGGGCGGACCGCGCCGCGAGACAACACCCGCGGTCCACACCCGGCCACGGGCCACACGTCGCAGGCCCCAGCCAGTCTGAAGCCGTGGACAACTGACAACAACGGCGCCGACGCCGCCACGGGCTGCGGCCATGACGGTCCCCCACGCGTCGGCCAGCGGTCGCGCAGTGAGTGCCAGCAACATCCATAAAGCGCGCTCTCCAGCCGCCAGCCACAGCCCGACGACGACCGCCGCGGCCAGGTGGCCGAGCAGCATGACCAGGTGACCGCCACTCATCAGTGACATCGAAAAACCGTGTGATGCCGCGGCGTCCGGGTGCGCCATCAGATGAGAGCTAGTCGGCGACGACCCCGGCCCACCGGTGCCTGGGTCACAGATAGCTGTCGTGGCCGTGACGGCGGTCCCGCTGAGCAGCTGTAACACGGTGTGCAGCACTCCCTGCCCGCCAACCAGTAACGCCACAACCCGTGCCGGGCTCAGAGGGGCGCCCGCGAACGGCGCCACCCCAACCACGGTCAGCAC
>JBKOUS010000217.1:0-5211 GCA_046723505.1 Actinomycetota bacterium | reverse complement strand
TCTCAACCTCACCATCTGCTTACTGGTATCGGGCCGCTATCTTCCCAAGAGCCGGATTCGCGAAGCGGTGGAGGGTTACCACAATCTCAGCGACGCGGCGTTCGAGCGCACTTTTGAGCGTGACAAGGACGAGCTGCGGTCGTTAGGGGTGCCGATCGAGGTAGGCAGCTTCGATCCCCTTTTCGATGACGAGCCGGGCTATCGGATCCTTTCCTCGGAGTTCGCCTTACCTGCGATCGACCTGGACGCAGAAGAGGCTTCCGTGGTGGGAGTCGCCGCACGGGTCTGGCGGCACGCCAGCATGGCCGAGTCGACGAGAAGCGCAATCGCCAAACTGCGTGCTGCGGGCGTCGAGCCGGACGCCTCCCAGCTTGCTTCCCTGGAGCCATCGGTTCAGGCCTCTGAGCCCGGGTTTGAGATGCTGTGGAACGCCGTGCTCGACCGCGCCCGGGTGAGCTTCACTTATCGCGACGGCAGCCCGCGCACCCTCGAACCATGGGGTTTGACCTCGTTCCGGGGCCGCTGGTACGTGATCGGTTGGGATGTCGATCGGGCCGCGACCCGGATGTTCAAGCTGTCGCGAATGACTGATCTGCCACGTAGGGTCTCCCGAGCCGGGTCGTACGAGGTGCCGGCCGACCTTGACCTCCGGAGGCTGGCGCGCTCGCTTAGCCCCCGGGAGCCCACCGAGACCGCGGTGCTCGCGATCCGTGCCGGTAAAGCGCCGGCCCTGGCTCGGCGAGGCGAACCAACAACCTCCGACGTGCAACTTCAAGCCGGCTTCGCGGTGTACGCGGTGGGCTTCGGCGATCTCCATTCAGCCGCGGAGGAGATCAGCCAGTACGCCGCGGATGTCGTGGTTCTGGAGCCGCCCGAGCTGCGGGAGCTGGTCATTCGCGGTCTGACCGCCGTTGCTGAATCGGTGGTCGCAGCGTGACTTCTCGGGCCCAGGTACGACGGCTGCTCAGCCTCGTTCCCTACCTACGCGAACACGACGGCGTGGCCATGACCGATGTCGCGGCAGCGTTCGGTATCACGCTGAAGACACTGCGCGAGGATCTCAGCGTCCTTTGGATGTGCGGCATGCCGGGACTCACCCCTGGCGACCTGATCGACATCGACATGGATGCGGTGGACGGTGAGGGCGTCGTCCACCTAAGCAACGCCGACTACCTCACCCGCCCGTTACGGCTCTCCGCCGACGAGGCGCTCGCGCTGGTCCTCGCGCTACGTACGCTGCGCGAGATCGCCGGACCCGGTAAGCGCGACGCCGTAGACCGGGCGTTGAAGAAGCTGGAGGCAGTCGCGGGAAATGTGCCTGCCACCGATCAGGCGACGGTGGCTGTCACCGCGGCCCGAGATGACATTCAGGCGCGGGTGAACGACGGGCTGCAGCGGGACAAGAGGCTGGACTTGACCTACGACGTAGCTTCCCGTGCGGAGACCACACGACGGATGGTCGACCCCTTGCGGGTTTTCGTGTTGGACGGCTATGGCTATCTCGAGGCCTGGTGCTACAGCGCACGGGCGCTGCGGACCTTCCGGCTCGATCGAATCGCAGCTGTCGAAGTCACCTCTATCGATGTGGCACCGCATGAGGTCAAGCTCAAAGATCTGTCGACTGGATGGTTCGAGGCTCTCAAGGATGCTCCGCTGGTCACTCTGGAGTTGCAGCCCTCGGCGGCTTGGATAGCGGAGTATTACCCAACAGAGGCGGTCACGGCGCGTCCCGACGGTGGCCTCATCGTCTCGCTGCACGTAACAGACCCAGCCTGGTTGCGAAGCCTGCTGCTAAGACTCCAGGGTGCGGCACGAGTGCTATCGCCGGACGGTGCTGGCGACTCGGCTGCCGAGGCAGCCCGAGAGGCCCTTGACCAGTACGAGGTGCTGCTTGGGACGACCGCCGGTGCGGTGAGCGAGGCCGGCTGAGGCGGCCGTGCCTGGAGTCCCTAGGTGGATTCCGTGCGCTTCGCCGTGGATGCCGATGCGTATGGCCGCTACTGGGACGCCGTGCACGAACTCGATCCGAACGCACTAGACGAATCCCGCCTGGCTGGCGGACACGAGGGTCACCTCACAGAGTTGTTGACGGAGGCCGGTTTGCGCAAGGTGGAGGAGCTAGCGCTGCCAGTCTTCGTCGAGCACGCGACGTTCGAGGACTGGTGGGGACCCTTCACGCTTGGGGTCGGTCCCGCCGGCATGTACCTAAAGTCGCTGGAGCGCAATCGCCAGGCGGAGCTACGTGAACGCTGTCAGGAAGCGCTCGGCGCCGGCCGTTCACGATCGATTCCCGCGTGTGGGCCGCGCTGGGGAACGCCTAGTCGCAGACCGGCACGCCCGCGAGCCATGGCGCCCAGGCGCGATGCGCGAGCGGGGCAATATATCGTTCAGGGATGGTCTGGGTGATCGTCTTTGTGGGCATAGCGCTGGCGGGACTCGTCATGTGTATCTGCTACGCGGTGTGGCTCGGACATAAAGCAGCCGATGTCTGGAGCGAGGTTGACATGCTGGCGGCGAGGGCAACTGAGTTCGCCGATCTGGTGGGGCAGATCCAGGTCCCGGAGCGGGCTTACCGGCCGGACTGGCAGAACGGTCACATGATCTCTGAAGAGATCGACGATGCATCCGCGACGTAGGATGACTCCGAAGCACTTATGGTGCAGGAAAGAGGAATCATGACTCCGCTCGTACTTGGTCTTGGCGTTCCCGAGCTGTTGATCATCCTAGCCGTCGTGCTATTGCTCTTCGGCGGCGCTCGTCTCGCCGGCTTGGGCAAGAGCACCGGGCGGGCGCTCCGAGAGTTCAAGGAGGAGACCAAGGGTCTCAAGTCCGATGACAACCAGCCGCAGCCGCTGGCCACTCCAGAACCCGGTACAGGTGCGCCCTCCACCGGCTACCAGCAGCCGCCGCAAGCCAACACATCAACGCAGCCGCCGAGCGGCGCCACTTACCAACAGCCGCCGCGGGCCAATCAAGATCCCTCCGGTACCGACCTGCGCAACGACGCCTGACCGGTTCTGAAGGAGCTTCTCGCGCATGCCGACGCTCGAAGCTGACAAGAGTAAGGAGCTTCTCGCGCATGCCGACGCTCGAAGCTCGAGAAGGACGCCCTGAGCCGCCGTGTCTTTGACGATCAAGGGCCGGCCCATCCACTTCAGCTTGAAGTGGCTCAAGCCGCCGCCTGCACCACCAGACGGCACCATGACCCTCTTCGAGCACCTGCGGGAACTTCGATACCGGCTGGTTGTCTCGATACTCGCGATCATCGTTGGCATGATCGTCGCGTGGTTCTTCCGCTACGACTTGCTGGACATTCTGCAGCGGCCGTACTTCCAGGCCATTACCGCCCTGAAGGCGCAGCATCCGGATGCCGACACATCCTTGGTCAACATCAATCTGACTTCGCCTCTCGCACTGTCCTTGAAGGTCTCCGCGCTGGCCGGAGCAATCGCCACCGCGCCCATCTGGTTGTACCAGCTCTGGGCATTCGTGGTGCCTGGCCTGCTGGCCAAGGAGAAGAAGTGGGCATTGATCTTCATCGCAGTCGCCACTCCAATGTTCATTGGCGGCGTTTTCGTCGCCTACATCGTCCTTCCCAAGGCCATCACGGTACTGCTCAGCTTCACCCAGGCCGGCGTGACCAACCTCCAGGACATCAACGCCTACCTCTCCTTCCTGCTGCGTCTCATGGTGGTGTTCGGGATCGCCTTTCTGATACCGCTGGTGGTGTTGATGTTGAACATCGTGGGTGTGATCAAAGCCAGTCAGCTGGCGAAGTACCGAACCCTGGTGATCTTCGGCACTTTCGTCTTTGGCGCCATAGCGACCCCCTCGACCGATCCGTTTTCCATGCTCGCCTTGGCGTTGCCGATGACCCTGATGTTCATCGCCACAGAAGTCATCGCGCACGTCTTGGACCGCCGCAAGGCCCGGCGCGCCGCGCTGGCCGGCGATGATCTGATCATCCGGGGCAGCGTCGATAAGGACAAAGCGCTGCGTGAACTCTCCCAGAGCACCGACGACGAGCTTGACCCGCCGGGGTGAGTCGCCAGATCAGGCTGGTGGTTAATCCAGCCGCCGGAAAGGGCCGTGCTCTGGAGCTGCTTACGCACGTCACCGGCACGCTGGGTGATGGCGGCGCAGACCTGCACGTCCTGGTGAGCCGTGATTTCGCCGAGGCGCAGTCAATGATCCGTCACGCGATCCAGGACGGTGCTGACGTGCTCGCGGTGATGGGCGGCGACGGAATGACGCACCTGGGCGTCAACACCGTGGCAGCGGCGCATCTGTCCGGCCACAACCGGACAACGCTCGGGCTGATTCCTACCGGAACAGGTAATGACTTCTGCCGCGGCATCGGTCTTGACCCAAAAAACGCCGTGGCCGCGGCGGTCGTCATCGCCGCCGGCCACAGCCGCTTCATCGATCTCGCTCGGGTGGGCGAAACCTATGTGGGAACGGTCCTCGCGACCGGCTTTGACGCCCTCGTGAATCGCCGGGCAAAACAGCTGACTTGGCCCAAAGGCTCGACTCGCTATGCAGTAGCAACCATGGCCGAGCTGCGGGTGTTCTCGCCCTTGCGGTACCGATTGTCCCTCGATGGCGAGGTGCGCGAGCTACAGGCGATGTTGGTGGCCATCGGCAACACCAGCTCATACGGCGGCGGCATGCGCATCTGCCCCGAGGCAGACCCTTACGACAGTCTGCTCGATGTCACGATCATCCACCCAGTCGGGCGGCTGAAGTTGCTGAGACTCTTCCCTGAGATTTACTCGGGAAGGTTTGTTCGAGATCCCTGCGTCGAGCAGCTAAGGGCTCGCGAGGTGACAGTCGAAGGACCTGGGCTGGTCGGCTTCGGTGATGGCGAGATGATCGCTGCCACGCCGCTGACAGTCTGCTGCGCGCCACGCGCGCTGCCCGTGTTCACCCCGGAGGGTTAGTTACTTCGACCTGAAAAAGTCGAGGCGTGTCGAGCGGTGAATATGCCTCTGACAAGGGAGAATGGTCCCAACCCCTTGGGCTAGAAGGGATCGGGACCATTCATGTTGCGTACGGTAGGCGATCAGCCGAGGTTGTGGGAAGCGATTTTGCCGGAGGAGTTGCGTCGGCTGCCCGCAGAGTTGGCTCGGGTGAACGCCTTGTTGGACGATCCGGTGTTCTTCGCCCCGTTCACACCGTTCTTCGACCCGCGGATCGGTCGGCCGTCGACGC
>JBKOUS010000245.1:0-15749 GCA_046723505.1 Actinomycetota bacterium | reverse complement strand
GTGGCACGGTTGACCGAGAAGAACCAGTACGACAGCGAGAACGCCAGTACTTGGACCCCAACCCAGCTCGCTTCTCCCCACATCGGCCTGCCGGGTCCCGTCGGAAACTTCCGCGCGCGCAAGCTCACCACAATGCACCAGATGGTGACGGCAATGCCCACCACCATCGAGATCATCTCGCCGCGGAACACCGCGGGCCACCACGGATGATTGGGAAAGGCGCCGGGCACGATGGCGGGAATCGTGTTGACAAAGGACTGCCAGGGCCAAGTCAGCTCGCGTACCCAACCAGTCGCCTGCGCGTGATACCAGGCCGTCCAGCTCCCGGTAAGGGCAAACAGATATGTCGCAAAAGCCAGGATCACCGACGCCGGAATCAGCATCAGCGCCGCCCGTCGCAGCTTCACCCCAAATGGGTTGGTACTGGTAAAGATCATCACGAGCAACGCAACGATCAGGAAGAGCCCGGATACCCGTACCGTGCAAGCGACTGCGGTGAGCGTGACGGCAGCCAGCCAGTGATCGGTACGGGCTCGCTCCCAGGCCCAGAAGGCCAGGGCGCAAAACAATGACTCGGTGTAGGGCACCATGGTGAAGACGGCGGTGGGGGCAAACAGCCACGCGACGGCCGCCCACGGCCCTCCGAGCCGGTACAGCCCAGCAGCAGCGATGGCAGAGCACGCCGTGGAGAGGACCACTCCGCTGATCGCGACTGACACCCCGAGCTGACCGAACAGCCACAAGATCAGCGGCCAACCGGGAAAGAATGCCATCAAAGTGCCGTTGGGCTCGGCGAGATAGCCACCGTCAGCAAGCCTGCTGAAGTGCTGCACGTCCCAGTTGCTCACCATGTCGCTGAGCGTTCGGTCCTGCACGACGGCCAACAGCAGCGCAACTGCCACGATCAAGCCCCGGCTGACCAGCCACGCCTGGATCACGATCCGTCCCGGGGACGAGGTGGTCGCCGCGGGTGCGGGTGCGGGCGAAGCGACGTCTTGCAGCATCAGGCATTCCGCCTTGGGACAGCGGTGCCACTGAAAACCTGGAACCATCGGGCATCTGGCGCCTGATCGAGTACGCCACCCGTAGGATCGTCGACGCCCTCCCGGCGCACCGGATCATGCTCTGGCCGCAGCGCATCCCGGACAACCATGACGACCACCCAGCCTTGGGTACACAACCTGATCACGACCGACAACCAGTAGATCCGGTCAGGCGAGCTGTCACCTGGTGTCAGGAAACCACCGAGGTGCCACCATATGGCGACGAAATAGATCAGTTCACCGGCGGTGAAGATCAACCAGTCACGCCATTTCGGGCGGGCCAAGATCATCAGTGGCAGCAGCCAGAGAACGTACTGCGGTGAGTAGACCTTGTTGGTCATCAGGAACGCGGCAACGACCAGAAATGCCATGGCACCGAACCGCGGCCGGCGGGGCGCGATCATGATCAACACCAGTATGCCGAGGCAGCCGAGTGCAAACAGCCCAGTGCTAACCCAATTCAGATGAGGAACCGGGTAGCCGGCCAAGGAGAGTACGTACCAGATGGAGCCCAGGTCGCCGCCGCGCTCGCTGTTGTAGACCCAGAAGCTGCGCCACGCGTCCGGTGCAAGGAACAGCACTGGAAGATTGACCAAACCCCAGCTCACGAGGGCAGTGGACAAGGTCATCACGAAGTCGCCCAGGCGCTTGGCGCGCAGGCAGAGCAAGAGAAGCGGACCGAGGATGAATGCCGGGTAGAGCTTGGCTGCGGCGCCGAGCCCGAGCATGACCCCTGCAAGGCCGGGGCGGCGTGCGGCCCACCAAGCCATCGCGAGCGCGGTCAAGGCGACCGCGAGCATGTCCCAGTTGATCAAGGCAGCAGCAGCGACGCAGGGCGACGCGGCGAGCATCATCGCGTCCCAGGGCCGCCCCGCTGGCGTACGCACCAAGGCCCAGAGCGCGACCAGGAACAGGGCACCCAGCAGCACCGTGTTGACATCGACGAAGATCAACGTCGAGTCCACCCGCTGCTGGTCGGTCAGGTCGGTCCCCTGCAGCCCGCCGAGCGCGTGGGTGATCAGACGCTCAAGTTCCAGGAACCACCCGGTGAGCACCGGGTACTCCAGAACCGGGTAACCGCCGCTGTCGAGGTAGGGAGTATTGCCTTGAAGCATGCCGCGACCGGCGTACAGCAGGCCGATATCTGAGTAGCACAAGTACTTGAAGTGGTCCGGTACGGGTGCGCCAGCAACGGTGATCCGGCAGAGGGAGCGGAAAACAACACCGCTCAGGTAAACCAGGGTGCCGACCAGCAGCGTGACCCGCAGCGGATTCCACCAGGCTCTGCCGACGGCGGCGTAGCGTCCGAGAGGCCCGCCAATCCGCTGGCTGACTCTGCCGACGAAGCTGTCAGTCGTCGACGGCAGGATGTTGGTGGATCGGGTCTCGACCCCGACAGTTGGGCTCCTGCTCAACCTGCGCCGCCGGTGGGAGTCCCGCTGGGGGTCCTCCCCCAACGGTTTCGTGTCTTGCCGCCTTCAGGAGCGCTGCTGCTCAATGTCGCAGATGGGAACGGTCTGCGCGTCCACTTGGGCTTGACTCGAGGCTGAGTCGGCTTCGGCTTGGGAGTCTCGATGAGCGTCGGGCTGGGCTGATCAGTTGGCTCCTGGGTCTCCTGCATTGTCGGTTCGGGCTGCGGCACCTCCTCTTTGTTCACGTATGCCGGGCTCGGGAACTGCCTGACCGCCTGCCCGTCGGTGGCGATCTTCATGTAATCAGCCCAGGTCAAGGCCGGATAGGTGCCACCGAAGAACGTACTGTCACCGGGCCGGGCGTAATCGTCCAGATCGCCATTCCCGTCGTTGCCCGCGACATACATCACCGCGGTAGAGATCTGCCTGGTGTACGCCACGAACCAGGCCGAAACCACATCGCTCGAACCGTCGTCGTTCGTCCGGTCCTTGGTGCCCGTCTTACCGGCCACGGGTCGGTCGAGTGTCTGCACAGCACGGCCGGTGCCCTGCTCCACCACGTTGGAGAGCGCGTAGGTGACATCGTGCGCGATATCTTCACTGACCGCGCGCTTCTTCTCGGGCCGCGCTTGGTAGATGACATTTCCTTTTCGGTCCCGGACCTCGCGTACCACATGGCGCGGAACCGATACGCCGTCATTGGCGAATGTCGCGTACGCGCTGGCCTGGTCGAGTGGGCTCACCTCCGCGGTTCCCAGGGGGATGCGGTAATTGTCCTCCCAGCCGGCGCCCTTGGGGGCACCTGCGGCTTGCGCCATCTTCATGATCTTGCGTGGGCCGTTGTCCATTTGGCTGGTGAGGTCCACGAAAGCGGTGTTGATCGAGTCGGCAGTCGCCTTGACCAGATCGACCGAGGGGCCGTACTGATAGCTGAACTCGTTGCGGACCGGCCTCGATTCGCCGGGCGGAGTGAAGGTGTTGCCGTTGAACCTCGAGAGCAGGCTGTAGCCGTCCTTCAGTCCCGCGGCGAGTGCGTAGGCCTTGAACGTGGAGGCGGTCGGGCGCGGGGTGGTGGCCCAGTTGCGGGAGTTCTTGACAAAGTCTGGGCCGCCGTAGAGGGCGATCACTTCACCGCTGTTGACATCGACCGAAGCTAACGCGGCATGCAGCTTGGATGCCTTCAGTCCGACCGCCTGCGCGGACTGGTTGGTGTACTTCTGCGCAGCCTCGACTGCGGCGTCCTGCGCATCCTCATCGAAGGTCGTGATGATCTTGAGGCCCCCGCCGCTGATCTGTGAGGAGTCGAAGCCCGCCGCACTTAGCTCGCGCTCGACCATCTTGAGTAGGAAGCCGTTTGGCCCGCCGTACCGCTGATTGGCAGGAGTCTTGGGGAATTTCGGCAGCCTCTGAGCGAATGCGGCTTCCTGCGCTGGAGTTATGTCCCTCATCTCGGCCATTGAATGCAGGACATAGCGGTAGCGGCTCAGGATTCTGCCGTGATCGTCTCCATCGCGCGGGTCGTACATGCTCGGGTTGTTGACCACTGTGGCAAGGAAGGCGGCCTGTGAAACGGTGAGTTTCTTGGCGTCGACGTTGAAGTATTCCTTGCTGGCTGCCTGCACGCCGTACGCGCCGTGCCCGAAATAGATCGTGTTGAGATAGCCCGCAAGGATTTGCTCTTTGCTCATCTCCTTGTTGATCTTGTAGGCAAGGAAAAGTTCCCGGAACTTGCGTGTCAGCGTCCGATCGGAATTTAGGTACAAGATCTTGATGTACTGCTGGGTGATCGTTGAGCCGCCCTGGACGTCGTCGCCGCGGGCGATCCTCCAGGCAGCACGAACCATGCCGCGGATCGAAATGCCTTCATCAGTCCAGAAGGAGCGGTTTTCGGCGTCCACAGCGGCCCGCTTCATAGTCTCCGGCATCTTGTCGAATGAGATCGGAGTGCGGTTCTGGATGGCGAAACTCCCGAGCTTGCTCTTGCCATCGTTGTAGTAGACGAAGGTCGTCGCAGTCTTGAACTCGGCATTGGCATCGGGACGGGTGGTCGTGGTATAGCCGTAGACGACCACGCCGATCACACCGACCAGTCCGAGAACGGTCAGCGCGCTGATCGTGATGAGAATGCCTCGCGCCCACTTCTTGTCGCGTCCGGCCGTGTCGCGGCGCGCGCGGGCGCCTGGGGGCTGCCATTCGACAGGTCCCCAATGGGGATCAGCCATAGATATCCTCGACCGTCTGCTGGCGGCGAGGAGGCTTGCGCTTCACCCCGTCACCCAGAAGGTAGGAAAGGATCATGTGGTTCCAGCCGCAGGCTGGGCAAACTTCGACGACCACGACCTTGAACTCCCCGAACTCGTGTGCCATCTCTTCCAATTCAGTGGTCCGCTTGATCCGACCGGAGTACTGACCCAGCTGGTCGCCGAACACATAGTGCAGGTTGACCTGGTCCTTCGACTCACAGATCGGGCAATCAACGTTCGACGGCTCGCCATGGTGCTTGGCCGCCCGGACCAGCATGGGGTCAGCGTCGCAGGCCTCCTGCCGAGCGAGCGTCCGACCAGGGCGCCGCAGCGCCTGGAGGGTGGAGCGTCGCTGCAGCGCATAGTCGATAACCTCGCGCTGCGACCACATGGGCAACAGCGTACGTGGACTCGGCCGGGAGGGCGACCCACTGCGATCTTTCGCAGAATCGCCCCCGAGCGGGAACTTTCGACTTGCTCTAAGCGTGCCCCGGCGTTCCTTCGCTCAGCTCGGGGGCGATTTTGAGAATTGGTTCGGCCTGGCACGGTGGCGTAACGTCGTGGGTCGCCGGACCGCCCTCGGGGGATGGGGCTCGGCTAACCGGGGCCATGGCGAAATAGGTAGCGCACTTGGTTTGCAACTAGCAGAGCCCGGTTACCTCCCGTGTTCACCCGTGCCCGCTAGTCCCCTGCTGAGCGTGAATCCCGGGATCTCGACGGTCCTTCCTGACCTGCTATATCCGCTCGTGTTGTGCAGTCTGCTCGCACAACCGCTCTCACCTAGGGAGGTCCGGGTGCTGGCCAAAACCCTGCTCCACCTGCCCGGCCAGCAGGTCAGAAACGGAGACGGTTCTCAACCTTGGTGCACCAGATGTGGTCGTACTGGTTGGCCCAATCCGCCTTCTTGGCCTCGATATCGTCGCGGTGGTTCATGGCAAACAGCCGGACTGTTTGGACCTCTACCCCGTGCTCTTCCGGCCAGCTCCACCCGTTCGGGTTTCACATGCTTGCGTCGCCGACACCCCGGGCCTTTCGGTTTTGTTGCTCTGGTGGGCGGTGCTGCTCGGATTGTCAAGCCTGGCTCGATATGAATCCGCTGCGTGGACCGCTGCGATTGACTTAGATGCCTCGCAGTTGGCGGCCGATTTGCGGACAGTGCTTGACATCGCCGCCGCGCGTGTGCCGGCCAGGATCCTGGACAGCCTGCACGCCGCCTAGAACATGCGGGAAGCGACGTGCGAGGCTTACCTGCTCACTCAGCGCGAGAGTCCCGGAGCGGTGCCGCTAATCACCGCTCCCGGCTCCCGCTCCGCCAGCGGTAAGCGGCGGTAGCCGGCCCAGCCTGAAGGGACGCTAGCCGGGAGTCATCTCATGTCACCACCGCGTATTTGGCCTCTGGAGCGGTCTCTGAGGCTGTGGACTCCTCAGCCGTCTCCGGCTCACACCGGGCTCTGGCGAACTCCACACGGGCTGATCCGGAGTAATGGGCAAACTTCGCGAAGCGGCGGCTAACGGGCTCGGCGACGACGGGCGGCGCGCACCATGGTCACCGAGGCCACCATCCCGTACTCGGACCGGCCCGGTTTCCAGGTCGCGCGCTGGTTGCCGCCGCTGCTACGGCCGGGGATCGGCGTGCCGCCCGGAAGCTCTGGGTGGACGACGTCGCGTACGCCGAACGGCGCTATGAGCTGCGGCGCCGTGGCAAGTTTCCTGGCTGACTTTCCAAGGAACTGCCGGCTCAATGCAGCGGCTCGCTGACGTACCCACGAGAGATCCGCGCAGACAAGTCATAACGATTTAATATCGGCGCTGAGAGTCCACCCCGTCGTCATGGACGATTTGAGCGGCGCCACCGCAGCCACCTTCGCTCGACATATCTAGGCGCTTCGACGTTTTAAACTGCTCCAGAGTCCTGGGCATACATCCCCGGGACTTCTGGACCCGGGGGGAACAATGACCGATCTCAAGCCGAGCACTGAGGGTGGCGCTCACAACCCGAGCGTCCCACGCGAACCGAGCCCGTCAAGCATCCAGCCGGCCACAATGAAACCGGCCAAGGCAACCTTCGCTCGGCCTGCGCCGACCAAACGCAACCCCGCAAACACCAAGTCAGCAGCGCCGGTCAAACCGGCCCAGCCAAGCGTCGCCCAGGCCGCTGTCTCCAACAACCTCAGCCCGGCAAAAGGCCAGTCTGTCGCGCCAACCAAACCGGCCCAGCCAAGCGACGCCCAGACCACTTCCCCCACTAAACCCAACCCGACAAAAGGCCACCCGGACTCCTCCGATGCGCCGTGCACCCAATCTGCCTGCCCCGGCACCATCGTCGACGGCTACTGCGACGTCTGCGGCAGCCCGGCCGCGGCGACCATTGGGCCAGCCACGCCGACAAAACCGGCCCAGCCAAGCGACGCCCAGACCACTTCCCCCACTAAACCCAACCCGACAAAAGGCCACCCGGACTCCTCCGATGCGCCGTGCACCCAATCTGGCTGCCCCGGCACCATCGTCGACGGCTACTGCGACGTCTGCGGCAGCCCGGCCGCGGCGACCATTGGGCCAGCCACGCCGACAAAACCGGCCCAGCCAAGCGACGCCAAGACCGCGTTCACGGCTCCAGCCAGCCCGGCAGGTGCACAGGCTGCTGCGCTAAGCGGGCTGAGCCTGTCAAGCGCCCAGGCCGCGGTCCCGAGCTGGCCAGGCCCTGCAGAGGCCGAGCCGGCGGCCCCTCCGGCCAAGCGGCGACGCGTACTGCCAATAGTTCTGGCCAGCGTGGCGGCAACCTTGGTGGCGGTTCTGGCCGTTGCGGCAATCTCTGTCAATCAGGTTGAGCGCAGCCTGACTCAAAACCTGGACCGCGAGGACCTTATGCCCACCGACTCGACCTCGGCGGCTCATCCGACCAAAGAGGAAGGGGCCGCCGATGCGCTCAACTTCGTCGTGATGGGCTATGACAGCCGCGACGCGAGTGTCGACTCAACGGGTTCGCTCATGATCTTGCATTTGAACGCCAAGCGGGACCAGGCGTACTTCATCTCATTTCCACGCGACATGTGGGTGTCTATTCCAGGGCACGGCAACAACAAGCTCAACGCGGCCTATGGCTTCGGGGGCCCCAAGCTCACGGTGTCGACACTGGAAAAGCTCACCGACACACGGATGGACCACGCCGTGTTGATCGATTTCCAGGGCTTTGCCCGGTTGACTGATGAAGTCGGCGGAGTGAGCATCTATAACAACACCGCCTTCTCCTCCCATGGCTTCAACTACCTGAGGGGCAACATCACGCTCTCAGGTCAGCGGGCACTCTACTTCGTTGGGGAACGGCAAGCGCTCCCCCGTGGTGATTTCGACCGGGCCATGAACGAGCGCAACGTGGTCAGGGCCATCATTGCGAAAACGCTGTCCACCAAGATCATCACTGACCCAAGGAAGCTTGTTTCCGTCGTCAGTGGAGCGGCCGAGCACCTCACCGTCGATAAGGGCCTGACAAATTCAAAAATCCGCAGCACTGCCCTCTCGCTCCGCCTGACGGACAAGGACGTCCAGCTCATGAAGGCCCCCGTATCCGGCAAACTCACCAAGAAGGGCCAGCGCATTGACGTCGTCGACAAGGCAAAGCTGGCCGAGCTGCGCATTGCGTTGAGAGAAGACAGGGTCAACGAGTACCTGACGAAGTATCCGCAAGGCTGAGAGCGAGGGGCGACTCGTGTGTGAGCTTCGTCCGGAGCCTCCACCACCTGAGACGACACCGTTATTTCCGTCGGCTTCTGGCGCCCAGGATCGCCACTCGAATGGGCGCGCAGCAGGCTGCCTCAGCTCCGGGAGGGCGAGTGATGGAACGCAACGTCGTATCGCTCAGAACAGCTAAGAAACTCAAGGCGGCGGGATTCGCGGGCGTATCGATGTGGCATTACTCCCAGGGCATGGACCCTTCAGACGAGCTGTTTTTTACCCAGTTCGGCGGTTCGACGCAGTTGGACATCGCCGCTCCGACCGCTCAGGAGATAGCTGACCAGTTGCCGAAGAAGATAAGCGACTACTGCCTGTTCTTGGAGTATGGCGATAATGGAAGCTTGTGGGCTTGTTACCGTGTAGTGGATAGCAAGGCAGACTATATGCTCCACGTTGAAGCAGACACCATGGCCGAAGCCCTAGCCCTGCTTTGGCTAGAAATCACCGAGGCGCAGTGATTAGCGCGGAAAGATCACGCTGAGATATTGCTACGTTCCCTCAGCGCTCGGGAGGCGCCCGCGCCGAAGATATGCAAGAAGTGAGGTCATCCGGCATGAGGGCTCTGACGGCCGGCGCCTGACCCGATGGCTAGGTCGCCGGCTCGGACCGTTGGGCGCCCAGCTCGTCGCCGAAGTGCTCCTGGCGTGGTCACGCTCAGCGACCTGGGGCCCCCAAGTGCTTCACTGCTTCTGCTCCTACTTTCCTGTTCATACGACGGCCTACCGAGGCGATAACCAAGATCAACTAGTCGGGCACGCTCGACGTCCACGCACGGGGACCGCGATCACTGCTACCCTGAGCAGCCAGCTCAGCCACAGCTTCAGGGTCCTAGGGAGAAAGATTGCGGAGATGAAAAGGGTCGCGCTCGCATTGATCATTGGTCTATTCGCTGTTCCGGTCGGCACAACCTCTGCCAGCGCGGCTCCGCCCATCGTCGTCGAGGCGCAGCCTGTGGAGGGTGGTGGAGTTACTGTAACGGCGAGCGCTGACGGAATCCCCATTCAAACAATGACGGCCGGAAAGAGTGTCGCGGACGAAACCGACAACGACAAGCCGGGACTGTGTGCTGACGGACTCCACGAAAGCTGCACGCCTGCCAGTGAGGCCACGCCCGGAGAGTAAGGGCCGCCCGCCACACCGCCCGATGCCCTGGCCGGCGCGTCGGGCTGATCCGAGGTACTTCTCCACCAGCCCTTTGATCTCTGTGTGCGGGCTCGGCGGTGGCCCGGGGCTCGGCAGTACGCGCCGGCCCTCGACCGTATGAACGGTCCACCACATGTACCGGTTGAGTGAACTCTGCTGCCGAAGGTGGCAGATCAAGCCTTCCGGTTTCAACGCCAAGGTCGTCAACGTCGTCCCCGGTGCTCTCGGCGCCATATGGATCCGCTGCTATGACACCCATGAGATAGCCGACGTATCGACCATGGGCGATGTCGTTTCCGACTTCTATACGGAGCTGTACGGTGTGCTGGCATGGAAACCCGTGGCCGCTATGCGCTTCGTAAATACGCCGACGAAAGGCTCGGCCCTCCCCGGACGAAGAGAAGCAGGTAGGCACGGCCAGCCAGGTACTGGCAGCGAACATCAAACGTGTCCGCGAAGACATGAGACTGAGCTATGCCGGACTGTCGAGGAGGTTGACAGGCCATCCGATCCCCGAACTCGGGCTACGGCGGATCGAGAAGGGTGAACGCCGCGTTGACGTGGACGACCTGCTGGCGCTGTACCTCGTCCTCGAGATCACCCCGGTCGATCTGCTCGTGCCCAAAGACGCGGACGCCAGCCAGCGGTATCAAGTAGCCCCGAAGGCCACCGCTAGGGCCAGCAACGTCCGCGAGTGGATTCGGGGGGAGGACGTCCTCTTCTACCGCACCGAACCAGACCAAGACGAACCCGAGACCCATTCCAACCGGAAGATCTGCTCAACCCCACCAAGTGGATGCCCGCTGATCGGCGTGCACGAGCGCTGCTGCGCTTCATCAAGGAAATAAAAGACAGGGAACAGAAGTGAGCGACATCTACCGCCGCTGCGGCTGCCGAGACGAGCACGGCAAGCAACTGGGCCAGTCCTGCCCCAAGTTGAAGAGCGACCCGAAGCACGGCACATGGAGTTACCACCTGAGCGCTGGGGGCTGATCCGAAGACCAACAAGCGCCACCAGTTCCACAAGACCGCGGTCAAGACCAAGCGTGCGGCCGAGGCGGCCGCGGCCGAGCTGAAGACCAGACTGGACAAGGGCACCTACACCGAGCCGGGAGCAGAACGCACCCAAGACCAAAGCCGGGCTCCGCACAGTGGCACTGTCAGAGTTCGCGGTTGGAACCCTGTTGGCCTGGCAGCCAAGGCAAGCCCAGGAGGCTGAGGCAGCCGCTGACGCATGGCAGACCGATGGTCACGTCTTCACCATGGACGACGGCCGGCCACTCGATCCCGCCTACATCACGCGGCTATTCCAGAAGCTCCGCAAAGGACACCGTGAGGAGCTGCCATACATCAAATTCCACGGCCTGCGGCACTGCGCTGCGTCACTCATGCTGGCTTCCGGTGCCGACATCGCCGTTGTGTCCAAACTCCTTGGGCACGCCTCAATTTCGATCACCGCAGACGTGTACGGGCACCTGGTCGGTACGGTTGCTTCGGACGCGGTGAACGGCGCCGCTAACCTGATTACTCGCACAGTGCTCGCACAAGAGGATGTGAACACCTGATGCACAACCCGATGTCCAGGGCCAAAAGCCTCCGACCAGGGCAGATAGTGACCGAGGGGCCATGGCGCAATAGGTAGCGCACTTGCTTTGCAAGCAAGGGGTTAGGGGTTCGAGTCCCCTTGGCTCCACGCTCGATTTCCCTTGTCTGTAAGGGATTCCTGCCTCCGCGGCGGTCCATCCCAGCCTCGACGGGTCGGAGTTTCACGAGAATTTCACCAGGGCCGCTCCGAGCCCGCTGGCCACGGTCCGCGCGCCACTTCGGTCGTGTGCCGCGAAGATCAAGTCCTCTCCCATGATCCACTCGCGGACGTTGTCCGACACTGCGGATGGCGGAACAGCCCCAACCTGAACCCGAACCCAACTAACCTGATCAGTCAGAACGGAGGCCCAGAATGACTGCCCTCTACCAGCCATCACAGCCACCCAACACAGTCCCGGCAGCCTCAGCAGCCGTCCAAGAACAAGCTCGGCTTCCTGCGCGCACGCGATCAGCATCCGCTTCTGGCTCAAGTTCGTCCGCACGCCCGCGCCCTCCGCGGCGCCGGCCAACGAGTACGGGCCACTTTTGGCTCGTGCCGTCGAACCGCACCGACATTCCGAAGGACGCGTACTCGACCAACAGCAACCGCGGCCAGTTCACCGTGATCGTACCGTCCCACAACCTCGTCATCTCCGCCGCGGCCTGGACTATGGCCGGGCTCACGAGCTTCAAGTCAATACGCTTCGAGAGCCCCGCGAACAACGTCGGCCCGTGGCCCGCCAGCCTGGGCTGTACCACGAACTTGTACTCATCGATCAATCCCATCTCCGCCAACGCCAGCGGGAGCGTCACGCCGCCCACCAACAGTCCCTTACCCGACTCCCGCTTCAGCTGCTGAACGGCCTTCCCCAGATCCACGCGCACGAGCTCGGCGTTCCAATCGACCCGGTCCAGGGTGCTCGAGACGACGTACTTCTTCGCAGCGTCGATCGTCCGGGCGAAGGGTTCCATCCAATCAGGCCTCGCTCCCGCCGGCGCCGGCCGCCGCCACCCTGCCTCCATCATTTGGTAAATCACCCGGCCAAAGAGGAGAGCATTGGCCTGGTCGAGATTTTCCGTCGCGTGACGATGTATGTCTTCGTCCGCGATCATTACACGATGATCGCAGCACCCGTCCAATGTGACGTTGATGGAATAACGAAGAGGTCGCATCACTTCACCGCTTTCAACACCTCGCGCGTCAGATCCCACTGACTGAACCCCTGCCGGCTGGAGTTCGGCTCGGGGGCGGTGGCGATGCGGTATGAGCCTAGATAGCCAGCCAGGTCTACACGAACGCGCGCGAGGCTCGGCCGAGTTAGCCGTCGACACCGCGACCGTCGCTTCGCGCGCGCGAGGCGCCGCCTTCCTTGCTTGCACTTTGAACCGGCGGTGGAAGTTTCGCGGGTCCACTGGGAGTCCGTAGCGAGTGCTGAAGCCGTCCGGCGGAGCGTCCGCGTCCTGCCTGACCACAGCGGCGTTCGCTATGCTCCGGGAGGGTTTGACCGGCCCCCCAGCCCTCCCGAGGAGCAGCACCGCTGATGGCAGACAAGGCACTGAACCGCGACACCTCGCAGCTCGACTCCACCACCTGGGACCACCGCTGGGGTTTCAGGGACACCAAGATGGTGGTCCAACCGGACGAGTGCGTCATCATGACCGGGTCGCGGTACAACCTGTGCGGGTACCCGATGCCCTACCTCATCCCGTTCGTGCGGGAGGAACTCGGCTTCGACGTCGACTTCACCCACACCCGGCCGTTGACCGAGGCGCCGTACGTGTCGCCGGTGAACCGCAATGAGGGCTTCCTGGCCGGCCTGGCCGCGGCGCTCCGGGACGACCAGGTCTCCGTCGACGACCGGGAACGGCTGATCCACAGCCACGGCCAGACCACCACCGATGAGGTGTCACGGGTGCTCTACGGCAACCTGCACCGCACCGTCGACCTGGTCCTGTGGCCGGAGTCCGAGGACGACTGCGTCGCCGTGGTGAACCTCGCCCGCGAGCACGACGTCTGCCTGATCCCCTACGGCGGCGGCACGAACGTCTCCGACGCGCTGCAGATCCCCGAGGCGGAGACCCGGACGGTGGTCTCGCTCGACATGCGACGGATGAACGCCATCGAGTGGGTGGACGCCGACAACCTCACCGCCTGCGTCCAGGCCGGCATCCTGGGCAGCCGGCTGGAAAAGCTGCTGGAGCAGGACGGCTTCACCTGCGGCCACGAGCCCGACAGCATGGAGCTGTCCACCCTGGGCGGGTGGATCGCCACCAACGCCAGCGGTATGAAGCGCAACCGCTACGGCAACATCGAGGACATCGTCGAGAACGTCACCCTTGTGACCCCGTCCGGGGTGGTCGAGAACCTGTACTGGACGCCCCGGCAGGCCGCCGGTGTCGAGGCGTACAAGGCGGCGTTCGGCAGCGAGGGCAACCTTGGCCTGGTCACCAAGGCGGTGATCAGGATCCACAAGCTCCCGGAGGCGAAGCGGTACGGCTCGATGATCTTCGCCGACTGGAAGACCGGGGTCGAGTTCATGGCCGCGCTCAACCAGACCGGCGCCAAGCCGGCCAGCATCCGGCTGGTGGACAACGTCCAGTTTCGGCTCGGCCAGGCGCTCAAGCCCTCCCCGACCGACCGCAGGAAGATCCTCACCAGCAAGCTGGAGAAGCTTGTCGTCACCAAGGTCAAGGGCTTCGACCCCCACCAGATGGTGGCCGCGACGATGGTGCTGGAGGGCAGCAAGCCCGAGGTCGACTACCAGTACAAGGTCGTCTCCGACACCGCGAAGAAGTTCGGCGGCATCTCCGGGGGCCCGTCCAACGGCGAGCGCGGGTACATGCTCACCTACGCGATCGCCTACATCCGTGACCTGCTGAGCGACTACTACATCGTCGGCGAGACCTACGAGACGACGGTGCCATGGAGCCGGATCCACGACGTCTGCGACGCGGTGAAGCGGGTCGCGAATGCCGAGCACAAGCGGCTCGGCTTCCCCGGCAAGCCGTTCACCTCGCCGCGGGTGACGCAGATGTACCACACAGGGGTCTGCATCTACTTCACCCATGGGCTGGTTCACAAGGGCATCGAGAACGGTGACGAGAAGTTCGCCGAGATGGAGAAGAACATGAGGGCGGCCATCATGGAAGCCGGCGGCTCGATCTCCCACCACCACGGCATCGGCAAGCTCCGCAAGGGCTTCGTCGAACGGGTCGCCTCCCCCGAGAGCCGGGACGCGGTTCGCGCCCTGAAGCGGGGAGTCGATCCTCAGAACATCTTCGGGGTCCGCAACAACGTCTTTGCTGACTGAGCTCCGGGGTGCGTGTTCAGCGCACTCCGCGCATCAGCTTGAGCACCCGGGGCGAGACTACGGCAAGCAGGGCGCCGATCGGCCCATGGTCATGGTGCCCGCTGTGAACTTCAGCGGTGTGGCCGGCTGGCGGTGGCCGAGCTTCGTCCAGATGGCCGCGAACACGCCTGAGCACCCGGAGGCGGAATCCTTCTGTGCGGAGGGTGTGGAGATCTTGCTCATTCGGGATTCGACTCCTACTCAGTCGGGTTCCAGGCCCCGCCAGAGTTCCTACGGGCTCCGTTCGTCACCATCGATGTCGCCAGTCAGCGCGCGCGAAGAGACGGCCTCAGGCGGCATGAGAAAGGCGAGCTGTTGAGCTGCTGCGGGCAAGTCGGCCGGGGCTTGCTCGCCCCGTCGGAATCTAGCCGCTCGCGCACTTCATCCTTCGATTCAGCGCTGTTTGGACCGACTATGACGAGGAAGGACGGGCTTCGTTCAGGTATTTAGCAATATCGGCCAACGCTCTTGGGCCGGCGGGCCTTGCAATCCAGGCGATTGTGCTGCCTACCCCAGCGGGTGCTGGAATGGCTAGGAATGGTTAAGCTCTGGAGGTTGGTCAGGAACCACCAGCGGTACGCAGCCGACCGGCGGCCGTGCTCGAGGCACCCGACCCGGACTTCGCGATCGCCACCCCGTAGCCCGGGCTAAATCACGTCTGATCATCCGGAGGCATGTACGTGCCGGAGTAATAGCTGCCCAGGTCCTCCCAATAGTCGACGTGGTGCGCTTGGTCGAACGTGGGCGCGTCCTTGATCTGGTCCCTTGTACGGTCGACGTACACCTTCTTCTCGGTTGAGTCGATCCGCTCGACGAGACCTGCTGGCAACATCACCTCGCGACCGAAGAAGGACCCGATGTCCACCTCGAGGTACGCCGGCTTGCTGTCATAGGTTGCCTCGACGTGACCGATATCGCCGTCCACTGCGACAACCGTGTAGCCAGTCAGATCAGTTCCCTTGGCGAACCCCGCGTCGGGCCGGTACTCCCATGGCTGGAAGGCCATCTTCACCGTCCTCCTTGGTTGGCAGTTCGTACGTGATTACCGTACCCGCCGACCATGGCTGCCACATCCCCGGACCTTGCAGCCCGGATCTCTGCTCCTGTGCGGGCTCTGGGCAGGGGCGGAGTGTGCTCAGGGGCATGCTCAATGGCGGCTGTGGCGAGGGCTTGGTCCTCAGCGGGCTCTGCGGCGGTATCCGCGCTACGTCAGCGGCTGTGGGTCCGGCTCAAGTTCCTGAC
>JBKOUS010000147.1:0-7039 GCA_046723505.1 Actinomycetota bacterium | reverse complement strand
TGACCTGCTGAGGAACGGATCCACCAGCACCAAGATCATGCTGGCGACCGCAAGGTTGCGCACGCCAGCCGTCCGGCTACCGGATCCCAGCGCGGCCAAAGCCACCAGACCCATCGCAGCCGCACGCAGCACGCTCGGCTCAGTGCGACACAAGGCGACGAAGATGACCACTCCAGCCAGCCCGACGATGCGCAGCCACCACCCTCGGACGCCTACTCGGCGAGCAACCGTCAGCAGGAACGCCAGAAGCAACGTGAGATTCGCACCAGTGATTGTTGTTTAGACGTATGGGTGCGTCACACCTTGTCAGAGGGCGGTCTCGCCGCCGCCAGCCCCGTGAATCGGTCTCCCCCACGGCCCCCGAGAAGCCGTCGGCGCTTTCAGACGGACGGTACCGGACAACGGACGGCCCTCTCAGGGTGACACCGGCAGTTGGTGAATGCAGTCCGACAAGGTCGGATGGAGTGGAGTGTGTTGGTCGGGCTGTCGAGACTTGAACTCGCGAACCCTAACCCTCAGTTACCGGCGACGCGTCTGCTGCCGTACGCCGGTGTCCGGAAATCCTTACCCGTAAGGAATCCGTACGGCAGTGAACACCAGCGAACACACCAGGACGACTATGAATGGCGGTCAGAATGGCGGTCAAAACCATATCTTAGCTAAGCGGATTGGAAGAGAGGCCAAGATCAATTAACGGCTCAGACCAGAACCACAAATAGACTCGTCGGCCGGTGTGCAAACACTAGACCGGACGGTGCCTATTGAGACCCGAGTGCGTTATTTATGAGCGCCGCCGCGACCGGGGATCGCTTCCCAGGTTGCGTGCCGGGATGATCTGGCGGGTGGGTTGTACCCGAGGTTCCTGAACTCCGGATCGCGTGCCGGATTCGGCCGCGTGGGTTGCGGTTTGGCCGGCTCCGCAGGCTTTCCCGCGGGTTCCTGCGAGTCGGACAAGCTCAATCTCCTATCACTCGAATCGCCCGCATGATCACGGCTAGGCCAAAGCACATGGCGGCGGCAGTCTGAATCCGAAACATTTCGGGCGGTCTTGCCCATCCTCGACCCAAGCGTGTCGCGGCGGTCGCCACGATGGCACACTCGTAGGCATCTTCGGCCGACGGGTCCCACGACAGGTTGGCACCCTGCTTCGAGGGTCTGCACTCGGCGGCGGTCGAGAGGCGCCAGCCGAGGAACGGCGGACGAGGACGTGTGAAACGAGTTCAAGAGCGGAATCGAAACGGTATGGCGCCGCCACGCTGGCGAACCACCCGGGTGCGCTGGCGGTGTGGTGGTGTCGGCGAATCACGACACAAGCTCCACTGATCTCTATCCCAGCCTCTAAAGCCCGTGGCCAATAGCTGGCGCGTAGCGTTGCTATCGCGGGAGGACGTCTCGATGCTGATCATCCGATTGCTCGGTGCGCAGGCTGTGCTCGACGGAGCGACGGGCCGGATCCGCACTGGATCGTCGCGAACGCTTGCGTTGCTCGGCGTGCTGATTGCCCACACCGGCCGGCCGCAGGATCGGACAACGATTGCTGGGGAATTCTGGCCCGAGTCGGGTGACGGGCAAGCACTCACCAATCTGCGCCGGGAGCTGCACGACCTGCGGCGCATTCTCGGCGAGGACGATTCTCTGGAGATCACTACAGGTCAGCTCTGTTGGCACGACCGAGGGCGCCACGATATCGATCTGAGCACGTTCCTCCGCGAGTCTGCTGCCGCTGAGGAAGCTCCTAATGAGGTGGTCGTGACTCACGGCCCCACTGCACTCGAGCAGTACGGCGGTCCCCTGCTCCCGGGGCTGGATGATGAGTGGCTGGAGCCGCTACGGAGCGAGCTCGAGCAGCGATTTACGGCCTTGTGTCAGCGTGTATTTCAGGCTGCACGTGTGACTGGCCGAACCGATGTAGCGATGGCGGCGCTCGGCAAGCTGTTGACGGTTGATCGCTTCAACGAGTCAGCTCATCGGGCGTTGATACAGTTGCACGCCGATTCTGGAGATCGGGCGGGTGCAATAAGCGTCTACCACCGGCTCGCCACCCTGCTGGAGCGCGAGTTGGGTGTTACTCCGGCGAGCGCTACGACGGCCCTCGTGACGGAGTTGCTCGGCGACACCGGTCGGTTGGGCACCGTGGGCGCACGAGAGGCGCTGGACATCGCTGAGCCGGAGCTGGTCGGTCGTACTGCAGAGCTTTCGACTTTGCTAGCCGGTTGGCATCAGGCCTCAGCGGGGCACGCGCGAGTCTTCGCTGTGCAGGGGGGCGCGGGAGTCGGCAAGTCGCGGCTTGTCTCTGAGCTTGTCCGGCGAGCCCGCAGCGAGGGAACGGTGGTCGGTCGCAGCGTCTGCTTCGACACCGGCGGCCGGCTGTCATTGGCGCCTGTCGCCGATTGGCTGCGGCACACCGAGTTGATCGCCGCCCGTGGCCGGCTGGGCCCGGAGTGGATCGCCGAGGTCGACAGACTGGTTCCGGCTGAAACGCTTCCGGCGGCACAGCCGCAACGACGTCCCGAGGGAACGCGGAGCGAGGATGTCTGGCAACGGCACCGCTTCTTCGAGGCCGTCGCACGAGCGCTGCTGGCACCCGCGCGGCCCTTGCTCCTGGTGCTCGATAATTTGCAGTGGTCCGACCCGGACACGCTGAGCTTTGTTCGGTTCCTCCTCAACTTCGCTGGCCATGCTCGGCTGCTGGTAGCGACCACGGTGCGATCCGGCCCGCGGGACCTGGACCCGACCATCGAGGCCTGGCTCGGCCAGATGCGCGACGAGGGGCTCCTAACAGAGATCAGTCTCGGGCCGTTGGATGTTGCCGAGACGACCGCGCTCGCGACGGCACTCACCGGTCGAGGGTACGACGCGGCCGAGGCCGAACTGCTGTACGACGCAACCGGCGGCTTCCCGTTGTACATCGTCGAGGCGGCCCGCTCGGTCGCTCAGGCCCAACCTGGCGCGTCGTCGGGCCAACTGCTCGGCTGGATGGGGATCCTCCCGAAGCGGATCCAGCAACTCAGTCCCGCAGGGCGGGAGGTGGCCGGTCTTGCAGCGGCTGTGGGGCGCGACTTCAGCATTCCGCTGCTGGCCGAGGCCAGCGACCTCGACGTCGAGACTGTCGTTGTCGCTGTCGACGAGCTGTGGTGGCGTCGGATCATTCGGCAGGTCGGGGATCGCTACGACTTCTCGCACGATCTGCTGCGTAGCACGGCCTACGACGCGGTCAGGCCAGCAAGGCGTTGGCTGTTGCACCGCCGGCTCGCCCAGGCACTCGAACTGCTATGGGCCGGGCACACCGACACCATTGCGGCGCAGATCGCCGAGCAGTATCGGCTGGCGGGAAACCCCGAGCGTGCGTTGCGGTACTACGAGCGCGCGGCAGAAGTGGCGGTTGCGATGTTCGCCCACGGCGACGCGGTCACATTCTTGACCGCCGCGCGTCAGCTTCTCGCCTCCATGCCCGACGGCCGTGATCGAGACGAGCGGGAACTGACCCTGCTCGAGATGTCGATTCCACCGCTGAACGCGCTCCACGGCTACTCCTCGCTGCTCGTCCGGGAGGCGTGCGAGCGGTCGGTCAACCTCGCTGACGAGCTCGACATGACCGCACGGATGGTCACAGCCATGGTGGGGTTGTGGTCCTCCCGCTTCGTCGAGGGTCGATTGCAGGACTCCTTCGAGCTGGCGCAGGAGGCCGTGAACCTGGTCGGGCCGGGCGACGAGAGGTTCGGCCAGGCGCACTTCTCGCTCGCCGGTTCCGCGCTGCACCTGGGCCAACCTCTGGTCGCCATGGAGCACTTCACCATCGCGCTGGATGCGATGGGCGATGAGTCGCTCATTATTGGCACCCGGGCTCGGGTGCACACCGGAGCCTGGTGGGCGCACGCCTGCTGGACGATGGGCGACTTTACGCGAGCCGCCGACCTAGCGGCCGAGGCGACGGCCTACGCAAAGGCGAGCGGGCACCGCTACAGCCTCGTGGTCGCGCGGGCGTTCGAGGCCATCACGCATCAACTTCTTGGTGAGCGGCCGAAGTGCGCTGAAGCCGCAAGCCATGTCCGTGCCATGTGCAAGCGATACCAATTCACCTATTACGACAAGTGGGGGCAGATCCTCGAAGGCTGGGCCCGCGGAGGTCAGCTGGGCGTGCAACTCATCGAAGGTGGCCTGTCGGGTCTACGTGCTGAGAACGCGCACGTTCGAATGCCGTACTGGCTGAGCCTGCTGGCCCAAACCACAAGCGACCAGGAGCACGCGCGGCAGGCGCTTCGGGCCGCCCTGGGCGTCGCCCGTGCGACGGGTGAATCCTGGTGGGTTCCAGAGCTGTTCCGGCTACAGGCGGCACACCTCGATGGCGCCGATCGCCGCAACACACTTGCGCAAGCCGCGGAGCTCGCGGGGGCCCAACACAGTCCTGCCATGGTGACGCGATGCGAAGCCGATCCGGGTCAGCGTTCGCTCGATGGCGCCACGGCGCCCTGAGGCCGAACGCCTGCCGAACGCCGGATTCTTACAGTCATTAGTGCGTGTCTCGGCCACCATTCAGAAGGAGCATCATGACAACCGACACCGCTACGACCACCACATTTGACGAGCTGATGCAGATCCTACGCGGCGCGTTGATTCTCCCTCACCACCCTGACCACGACACCGCCCGGCGGGTCTACAACGGAATGATCGACCGCCATCCTGCCGCCACCGCCCGCTGCCGCGACGCGGCCGACGTGCGAGCCTGCGTCGAGTTCGCCCGAGACCGCTCAATCGAGCTAGCCGTCCGTGGAGGCGCCCACAACGCTGCCGGCCTCGGCGTCTGGGACAACGCCTTGGTGATCGACCTTAGCGCTATGCGGAGCGTCGCACTCTCGCCTGTCAACGGCACCGTGCGTGTCGATCCTGGCTGCACGTGGGCCGACGTGGACCATGCTACGGTGCCGTTCGGCCTCGCCATCCCGGCTGGCTTTGTCGGTTCGACCGGTGTGAGCGGACTCACCCTCGGTGGAGGTGTCTCCGGCTATCTGGGTCGCCGATACGGGCTCACCGTCGACAATCTGATATCTGCCGACGTCGTCCTGGCTGACGGCAGCTTCGTCACTGCCAACGAGTCATCCCACCCAGACCTGTTCTGGGCATTGCGAGGCGGCGGCGGCAACTTCGGCATCGTCACATCGTTTACGTTCCAGTCCCACCCCATCGGGGAAAACGGCATCGTTTTCGCCGGCCCAGTGCTCTACGACATTGACGACACGGCCGATGTGATGCGCTGGTACCGCGAGTTCCAGCCGGCCCAGCCGGAAGATCTCAGCGGCTGGATCGCCCTGCTCACCATCCCGCCGGCAGCCCCATTCCCAGAATCGCTATGGGGCCGGAAGTCCTGCGGCATTGTCTGGTGCTACTCCGGACCGCACGACCGGGCCGACGAGACGCTCGACCCGGTCCGAAGCTTTGGTTCGCCGCTGGTCATGGGCATTCAGGCGATGCCCTACAACACGCTGACTACCGCGTTTGACGCACTCTATCCCGCCGGCCTGCACTGGTATTGGCGAGCCGACTTCTTCAACGAGATCACCGACGAGGCCATCGAGATCCACCGCGCCTTCGGCGAGCGACTGCCCACTGGGCACTCGACCATGCACCTCTACCCCATCGATGGGGCGGCCGCTCGGGTACCGTCCAATGCGACCGCATTCGCGTACCGCGACGGCGGTTGGGCCGGCGTCATCGTCGGCGTCGACCCGGATCCGGCGAACCGCGAAGCCATTACGTCATGGACAAAGGACTACTGGCAGGCGCTGCACCCCACGTCAGCCGGAGGTGCCTATGTCAACTTCATGATGGACGAGGGCCAAGACCGGATCAAAGCCTCCTACCGGGACAACTACGCCCGGCTCGCCCAAGTCAAGCGCAGATACGACCCGCATAACCTGTTCCACATCAATCAAAACATCCGGTCAAGTGACTGACTCGATGCCCACGGCGCAACCCCGATAAATGCCCTGAGACTTCTCAACAGCTCGATCCTCAGCGCAAGTTTGGCCTCAACTTCCCAGGGTGACGCGGGGTTGCGGCACCTTTGACCATGGTGCGGTGAAGGACACGATCCGGGTGCTGACATGATCGTTTTGAGCTGGCGAGACGCCGTCGTATTTTGAGGATCGCAGGCGCCGACCGCCTTCGGCATCACCGCACGGTTTGATGAGGAGTAGAGATAGCTCACCTGCGGACAACTGCTTTGCCAAACTGCGCCCTGATGGATAGGACATCAGCGGCAGCATCGCCGATACGATGCGCCTCTAACACCTGATCTGGCCGCTACCAGCTGGGCGCTTGCTCCCGATCCCTGGAGTGCTGATGTCGACTCGATCTTCTGGCCCAGTGCAATCGCGCCGACTGGGTCTGCTTCAACAGCACCCGTTGGCTTGCTTCTTCGTGTTGACCTACTCGGCCGCCTGGTTCCTCTGGATTGGTAATTTTCCCGGGACGCCTAAAGGGCGGCATGCCGTGCTGGCGATCGGCCCAACAGCGAAACCAGGTACGGGGCGCCCTCCCGGCACGGCCTGGCGCTCATCCGACGCGTTCGTCTCGACCGCCATGATGAAGACCGTCGAGCCGCAGCAGCCGGGTTATCTCCCGCACCGTAAGGCAGCCACCGCCGCACCACTCGACCGCCTCGCGGACCGACAGGCCCTCGTCGTCGGTCATCGTCCGCAGAGCTTGCCCAGCGCGCCGCTCCGCGTCCCGGACGAGAGCATCGCGTTCGCCGAGCGCGGTCAGCACCGCGACCGCCAGACCTTCGAGCCGGCGTTCCCGCTCGGCGCGTTCTTTGCGCAGGACCGCCCGGGCATCTAACGCTGAGCGCTGCGCCGCCTGCCTCACCGACTGCTGACTCATCACATCTCCCCTTATCGACTCCGGTCCTTATCGACACCGGCCTTCATTGAGCCGTAAGCAGCTGCGAGGACTCGAGCGGTCATCACCAACGATCTGGATCTGTTTCACGTACCCCTAGTCGATTTCAAGATCCGCTGTTCGACACACCCGATGCACCGTC
>JBKOUS010000239.1:0-8894 GCA_046723505.1 Actinomycetota bacterium | reverse complement strand
CTGGGCTGCGGTGCCGAGCCGGCCTGGCCGGGCTGTGGATGTGGTGCTCATTGGTTCCTCCAGGATTGGGGAAGGGTTTGACTGTCCCGTGGCCGGATTGCTGGGGATCGGGGCCGGTGATGATGGCGTTGAGTCCGTTCGGTTCCCGGGATGGTGTTCGTCTGAGAACTACGACGAGACAAGCCCTCAGAATGTGAGGCGAGGCGCCGGCCTGACAGTTTGGTGCGATGTCTCGTCGAAACTGGTAAAGGGCAGATGCGACCGAGGGAGCCTCGACACCATGACCACCCCATCCGATTCAGGAGACGGTCGGCTCGATCCAGGCCTGAGCGCGATCATGAGTGAGCGGCGTCAGCTGATCAATCTGGCGTATCGACTCCTCGGCTCCCTGGCCGATGCTGAGGATGTCGTGCAGGAGACCTACGCCCGCTGGTATGCGATGTCTTTGCAGCAGCGGGAAGCCATTGAATCCCCGGGCGCCTGGTTGATGAGGGTCGCCAGTCGCATCTGCTTGGACCTGCTCGGCTCGGCACGAGCTCGGCGGGAGCGCTATGTGGGCGAATGGATCCCCGAGCCGTTGCCCGATGGTAGGGAGTGGACCAGCGGGCGGGGGGCCGGCACGACGGCCGACCCGGCTGATCGAGTCACCCTTGATGAGTCGGTCAACATGGCCTTCCTGGTGGTGTTGGAATCGATGACCCCGGCCGAGCGGGTGGCGTTCATCCTCCACGATGTCTTCGGCTATCCCTTCACCGAAGTGGCCGAGATCGTCGGTCGTACGCCGGCGGCATGTCGCCAGCTGGCTTCGTCGGCCCGCCGTCGCATTCGTGTGTCGCAGGCTCCGGGGACTCCGACGGTCCAGCAGGCCGACATAATCAGGAACTTCAAGAAGGCATGGGAGGCCAAGGACATCGACGCGCTGATCGGCCTCCTGGACCCCGATGCCACGGCGATCGCCGACGGCGGCGGCCTGGTCAGCGCGGTGCTTCTCCCGATCGAAGGCGGCGAGCAGATCGCACAGGTGGTGATCGATGTCGGCGGCAGGGTACCCAACCTGAGGCTCCTGGAGCGTACGGTCAACGGTCAGCCCGGTCTGGTGGCTCAGCAACATGGCGTCACCGTGATGGTGATGGCGTTCGACATCGCCGGCGACCGGATCAAGCACATCTGGGCAGTACGCAACCCTGAGAAGCTCCGGCCTTGGACGACGGGCTGACGCGCGTCTGCGAGGCGAGCCGGCGGCTGGGCGGTCGTCCTCCAGCAGCCGTGCCATCTTTTCATCCAACCATGGTCCGCACGGCCTGCACGTCGACGACATCACCGGGTCGGTTTCTGCTTGACCGCCGCGTCGCGGTTCCGATGGCGAGGCCGCCGGTGGGCGGTGCGTGGTTCCGCTATCAGGGAAAGATCCGGCGTGCGCCGCCGTGGGCGGTGCGAACGGCACGCGGCGCACTGGGAGTGCGAAATCAAGGACCGCAAGCCGTGTCGCGGAGTTGCCTGACCCGCCCGTGATCGTGGCGACCCAGCCGCGGATGCCGCCCACCTCCTCCACGATCAGCGGCTGATCTGGACCGGCGCCACCTGCGCGGTCTTCGACGTCGGCCGCCGCCGCCGCCGCGGCGACGAGGCCCACATTGAGCGGGGACCGTGCGTGACCACCGAAATCTGCTGGTGCGACGACGTAAGACGATGCTCAACCAAGTCGAAGGGGCGCTGGACGCGGCACCACAGTCGTGGACCGACCAGAGGTGTCAGATCTTTTGTGTAAGCAGTGGCTACATATTGAAAAGGAGGCACTGCTGTGACCATGACCGAGACCGGGTGTCGAGCGGTGCGAGCGGCAGCGGGAGTTGGTTGAACAGTTGAAGGCTTCGGTGTGCCCTGTGTGGGATCTTTGAGCAGATCGACACCGGTCAAGTGACGCTGGGCCCCGATGACGGTTTGTTGACGGCATGTTGAAAGCGGCCACGGAGCCTGGTTTGGAGCTGACTGACCATGTTGGCTAGGAGCGCGGGGATCCGGACGCGTCGCCGTCTCCTAATTCACGAAGCGGCAGCCCTGCGAAGGCGGTCTTGACCGAGATCGGCGATGTCGAGCTAGCCGTTCCGCGGGACCGCAACGGCAGCTTCGCTCCCGTAGCTGGTGCCGAAGGGGTCGCGCCGGCTCGGCGGCCTCGATGAGACCATTTCCAAGATCACCGACTAGGTTGCCGAGGAGGTGTTGGCCGGGCAGCGGCGATCGTTGGAGGCAAGGCGGTTTCCACTGGTCGTTACGAATCCTGGAATGAAGAATTGGTGACACTGTCCGCGCCGGAACTCGTTCCGTGAGCAGTGGCGTGGCGGTGGTGTAGCGGATGCGCACCCGTCGAGGCGGAGGAGCCGATGTCACGCTTGACGGAGCTGCACATTCCACCGGGATTTGGACGAAAGTCGGGTAAACCTTCCCACCATCGCTCGACACGAATGAGGACGGATGCAGAAACCCCTGGAAGGAGGAAGGCGATGACGCAGGAACGGGCACCGGAACTGGAGCGGTCGCTGGTTGGAAAGGAGTCTGGGACGACTTCTTGGGAGTTGGCACGAGACCGTCTCGCGAATCCCGAGGAATAGAGAACGAGCTGGCTAGCGACGACGCGTCCGGACGGTCGGCCGCACCTGATGCCCGTGATCGCGTTCTGGATCGACGGCGCCATCCACATCGTCGCAGGGGAAGGGACTCGGAAGGCACGCAACCTCGCCGCAGACGGACGATGCGTCATCGCCACCAGCAGCACGACCCTCCCATCCCTCGATAGCGTCGTCGAGGGCCGCGCCGATCCGCTCACCGAGGGCGACGCCGTTGGACACATCGCCGAGGTCCTCAGCGCCAGCGGCTGGCCGCTTGAGGCCAAGGGGGACAAGGTCTACGGTCCGCACGCCCCAACTGCCGGCCCGCCGCCGTACACGATCTTCCGGATCGTCCCGTCAAAGGTGTTCGGCCTCCCCGGCATGTACGGGATGGATCAGTTCGAGCAGGCTGAGCTGCCGCGACCGACCCGCTGGGACTTCGGCAGCAGCTGACCTCGAGGGAGCCTCGCGCCGCATCGGCCATCTCGATGCGGTGCGGCCCTCCGGTCCCTGGGCGAGCTGCGGCGGAAGCGGCGGTCGCTGAGCCCCTGCTCAACGCCGCTCGGCAGCTCGGCGAATGGATCGAGCCCGAGCGGATCTGCGAGCGGTTCCGCCAGTTCGTCGGGGCGCCCTCCAATCCAGTTGGCCCCGAGCACGGCCGCCTCCAGATGCCGAAAGGCCGCGAGCATCTCACGAAACCCGGCACCAGGTGCGCACAGGTCCTGGCGCAGAGTTATCCGGCGCACGCAGAACTTGCAGCCGGGCGCGGACACCGAATCGCGGGCCTGGGCCACATCACCCCGCTGGAGTGCAGATGAGCTGGCATCGGCAATCGCCGCCGCGGTTGGAGTCGCGCTACCCAGGCCGGTATACAGCTCCACATGGACGATCAATATCACCCGGTGGCCATGAGCGAGACAAGCCGCACGGAGGCGTTCAGCGACGGCGTCCTCGCCATCGCCGTGACCCTGCTGGTGCTGGACCTGCACGTGCCGCCGCGCAACGCGCTGCACGAGCCGCTCGCGGTCGCGTTGGCGCATGAATGGCCGGCATACGCCGCCTACGTGACCAGCTTCCTCATCATCGGCATCATCTGGGTCAACCACCACGCGGTGTTCGAGCTGATCGGGCGGGTGGACCGCAGCGTGCTATTCCTGAACCTGCTGCTCCTGATGTCGGTCGTGGCCATCCCGTTCGCTACGGCGCTGCTGTCGGAGTACCTGCTCGCCGGTAAGGGTGATGCGCGCAGCGCCGCGCTGGTGTACTCCGCCGTCATGCTTGCGATGTCGTTCGGATTCGCCGTGCTCTACACCTATGTCGCGCTGCACCCGGTGCTGCTCGCAGACGGCGTGGACCCCGGTGCGGTGCGCGGATCCATCGTGCGGTTCAGTGCCGTCGGCATTGGGCTGTATGTCGTGACGCTCGGCATTGCCGTGGCTAGCGCGCCGGCCTGCCTGGTTGCCCACTTTGTGATCGCGATCTACTACTGTTTCCAGCAGATCCGCCTCGGCTCACCTGCGGCCTGATCCCAGCGCTTGACGGTTCTTAAGTCCATACGGATGCGGAGCAGAACCTGGCCGCCCTGCGCTTGGCTCGCCGACTACGAGTTCCCGCGCCTGGGCACGATGGGACTAGCCGATGGACGATCGGTCGCTGAACCCGGGGGCGGCTGCTTGTTGAGCATCACGGTGGCGTTGCGATAGCAGGCGGGAGGAACCGGTTGGCATGACCGGGTCGTTGCCCAGTTGGCAGGCGCTGCAGGGAGGAATCGCCGGAGAGGTGGTCCTGCCCGGCTCGCCCGCCGACCAGGAGTTGCCCGCCCCGTTCAACGCTCGCTTCCATGACGTCCGGCCGCGGGCCATCGTCTTGTGCGCCACCCCCGAGGACGTCGCCGAGACGATCTCGTTCGCGCGGCGGCACGGGTTGGCGTGCGCGCCCCGCAGCGGTGGTCATTGCTTTGCCGGGCGCTCGGTGACCCGTGGGTTGGTCATCGACGTGACGCCGATGGGGTTGGTCTCGGTCTCGGGCGACCTGGCTGTCGTCGGCGCCGGCGCCCGCCTCGGCGCAGTGTATGAGGTGCTCCAAGAGCATCAGCTGACCATTCCCGCCGGGACCTGCCCCGCCGTCGGGGTGGCCGGACTGACCCTGGGCGGTGGGCTGGGGATCCTCGGCCGCAGCTACGGAATCACCTCCGACCGGCTGCTCGCCGCCCAGATCGTCCTGGCCGACGGCCGCGTCCTGGACTGTGACAACCACCACCACCAAGAGCTGTTCTGGGCCTTGCGCGGGGCCGGCGCCGGCAACTTCGGGGTGGTGACACGGTTGGTGTTCGGCACCGTCCCCGCGCCGCAGGTGACCAACTTCCACCTGACCTGGCCGCCTGCGCGGGCGGCCGCCCTCATCAAAGCTTGGCAAGGATGGGCCCCGCTAGCACCGGACGAGCTCGCCGCGAGCCTGAAGGTGACCGCGTCCGGCGAGGTCGACCAGCCGGCCTCGGCCGACGTGTACGGAGCGCTGCTCGGCACCGGGTCCGATGCCACCGGGCTGCTGGATGAGCTGGTCGTGCGGGCTGGCGCGGACCCGGTCTTGGCCTGGGTCAGGCAGCTGTCGTTTGCGGAGACGCGGCGGTTCTGGGCCGACCTGCCGGTGGGGGAAGCCGGGGCTGGGCATGGCCCTCACCCCCCATCGGCCCAGCACCCGTACCTGGTTGCCAAGTCGGAGTTCTTCACCCGGCCGCTCCCCGCCGCGGCTGCCGCCGCGCTGGTGGAGAACTTCGTGCAGGGTCGGCCTGCAGGCGAGTCCCGCGAGCTGGACTTCATGCCGTGGGGCGGCGCCTACAACCGCGTGCCCCCCGCCGCCACCGCCTTTGTCCACCGCGATGCGCGCTTCCAACTCAAGCATGCGGCCGTGGTCGACCCCCAAGCCTCGACCGCGGCAAGACAAGCCGCGCATCGGTGGGTGACCCGCTCCTGGGCGCTGGTGCACCGGTGGGGATCGGGCCGGGTGTTCCCCAACTTCCCTGATCCGGACCTGGAGGACTGGGCGCACGCCTACTACGGGAGCAACTACGACCGCTTGGTGCAGATCAAGGCCCGCTACGACCCAGCCGATCTCTTCCACTTCCGCCAGTCACTCCCTGCCGGGTAATGCCTGCTGCAGTCAACCACCCGACTTGCTCGATCTATCGGCGTTCTGCTGGCGACGGTCTGCGGATCCCACGAACGGGGAATCGCGATCTCTGAACTGATTCGGCTGATCATCTAGCGGATTGATTCCACTCCGTTGAAGAAGCCAGCTAGGGGCTGTTGCGGTTCGATCCGGGTGTTCTTCAGGAAAGAAAAGAAGTGCCCGCCCTCAACCGGTCCGCGACGTTATGAGCGAGGTCACGCCATATAGCCAGCGGGCCACCTAGGTCGGCGTACCAGGACGACAGGGGACCACCGGCGCTCCATAAAGCCAGCACCGGGCACGTGGTGCGTCGGCCCTGCCCGCGGCCCTCGGCGTCGTGGTCTCGGTCGACGCCAGTGGCGGCCCGATACTCCTCGCAAATAGCATGCGCGTGCTCGCGGTCGCCGAGCATGGCGGTGTAGCAGTGCGCTCCTCTTCGGCAAAGGTCTCGGCCGGAGGACCCCACTCGGAGCTGAGCGCGGGCGCGATCACCGCATCGGGCGCGCCGGTGAGGAGCCGCTCGGGAAGTGGTTCGGCTTGGGCGAGCAGCGACCAGGGCCAGAAGGCGAGAGCCATTCGCTCCTCGGCCCGGTCCTAGACGTGTCGACCGGTAGTACGTCAAGCACGGCAAGTCTGCTAGCTGGGGTGGTCAAGTGCCGTACGGTAGGCAGCGCGGCCGCCTCGCTCGTGCCGGCGACGACGAACCCGTGGGCGGGCCTGATGGACGAACAGCTCGTGGAACCGGCGCGCCAGCGGCTGCTTCGCGAGGACCTCGCCGGGCCCGCGACGGCCGCGATCCGCGACGCCAGGTTCACGGTCTGCCCGAAGCGGGCGCTCGCTCTCCCCGCCCGCGGCCTCCACCTGCTGCAGGCCGCCATCGCCTCCCTCCACCTCGACGAGCCCCAGGACTTGCCGCAACTGGCTGCACTCGACGGCAGGCGCGCGCACGCCGCACGACTCGTCCGTCGTCGAGCTCAACCAGGCAGCCGCACTCGCCGAGCGGGAGATGTCAAGGCCGCACTCGCTCTCACCGAGCGGCTCGGAGCTCGAGCACTACCACTACCTGCACGCGACCCGGGCCGAACTCCTGCGCCGGCTCGACTGCACCGACGACGCACGCGCAGCCTCGAGCGCGCTCGAGCTCGTCCACCCCGACACCCGAGCGGCGCTTTCCTCGAGCTGGGGCGTGTGTTATAGTGAACCTAATGGTTCAGTATTTACCCACCGTCGACCGCGCCTTTCAAGCCCTCGCCGACCCGGCTCGCCGAGCCGTCCTGGAACGGCTCGGCACCGGCAGCGCGACGATCAGCGAGCTCGCCGCGCCGTTTGGCATGTCGCTGACCGGAATGAAGAAGCACGTCCGGCTGCTCGAAGAGGCCCAGCTCATCACGACGGAGAAGGTCGGCCGTGTCCGCCGATGCACGCTCGTGCCCTACGCCTTCGAGGACATCAGCACGTGGCTGCAGCGGCTCGACCGCCTCGCGCAGGTCGTCGAACGCACGAAAGGAGACCGATGAACACCACCTCCGTCAGCACCCCGAACGAGTTCGAGATCCGCGTCGAGCGGATCTTCGACGCGCCTCGCGCGCACGTCTTCGCCGTCTGGACGGACCCGGAGCTGATCCCGGAATGGTGGGGCGACGGCACGGTCGTCGAGGAAATGGACGTCCGTCCCGGCGGCACCTACCGCTTCCGCACCGCCGTCGGGGTCGTCGAGGGTGAGTTCCGCGAGGTCGATGCGCCCGAGCGCCTCGTGCAGACATTCCGGAACCACCTGCAGACCCTCGAGTTCGAGGATCTGGGCGAGCGGACGAAGCTGACGCAGACGATGCGCTTCTCGACGACCGAGGAGCGCGACACGACCATGCAGTACGGCGTCGAGCAAGGAGCGAAGGACGGCTTCGTGCGCGTCGACATGCTGCTGCAGCGGCTACCGCTCGAAGCGTAGGTGCTTCGCAGTCGCTGAGGAACGGCGTGCGAAGACGGGCATAGGTCAACAGCGCACCAGGACAGACAAACCGAAAGGAGGCAGGAGTGACGGCGACGAGCGGCGAACGCAGTCACGCCATTGGGAGGATCGATGTCAAGACGTACGAGCCGACCACGTACGACCAGCCGGCCGAGGGACCAGCGCTGGTGCGAATCCACGTCGTAGAGAACTTCTCCGGAGACATCGAGGGGGAGGGTGTGGCCGTATTCCTGCAAACCGCGCGGAGTGAGGACGAGGCGAGCTTCGTCGGCGTCGAGCGAGTCAGGGGGAGGATCGGCGACAAGTCAGGAACGTTCGTGCTCCAGGACCAGGGAACGCTGAGAGACAAGGTCGTCTCCGGCACCTGGTTGGTCGTTCCAGGCTCAGGCACAGGTGAGCTGCAAGGACTGCGCGGCGAGGGTGGTTTCGAAGCAAAGCTCGGCCAAGGGGCGGACATCAGACTCGACCACTGGTTCGAATGAGTCGTGAGCTTGACGGGAAGGTCGCGATCGTCACGGGCGCGGCCACCGGCATCGGCAAGGCGATCGTATTTGCCTTCGGCGAGGCCGGCGCCCGGGTCGTCGTCAACCATCTCAACACTCCGGACCTCGCCGAGGCGGTCGTTGCGCAGATCGCCGGCGACGGCGGCGATGCGCTGCCGGTGGCAGCGGACGTCAGCAGCCGTGCGGAGTTCGAGGCCATGGTCAGCGCGACGTTCCATCACTTCGGCAGCTGGGACGTGCTTGTCAACAACGCCGGCATTGCGCTCGTCAAGCCGTTCGGCGAGGTGACCGAGGACGAGTTCGATAGGAGCTTTCAGGTCAACGTGAAGGGCACGTTCAACGGCTGTCAGCTCGCGCTCGAACGAATGGCAGACGGCGGGCGAGTCATCAACATCTCGAGCTCGACAACAGGCCTGATGCTACCCGGGTACGGCGTCTACGACGCCACCAAAGGTGCGATCGAGGCGATGACGCATGTCATCGCAAAGGAGTTTGGGCGGCGCAGGATCACGGTCAACGCGGTCTCTCCCGGCGCTACCGAAACCGAGACCTATCGCATCGGCAAGAGCAAGGGTTTCCTTGATGGACTCGAGGCGATGTCTGCATTTGGCCGCCTCGGACGGCCCGGGGAGATCGCGGTCGTGGTCA
>JBKOUS010000253.1:0-15030 GCA_046723505.1 Actinomycetota bacterium | reverse complement strand
TGATTCCGCGCAGGGTGGCGAAGAAGTTGAGGTTCTCCGAGACGCTGAGGTCGGGATACATCGAGAAGTTCTGCGACATGTAGCCGATCCGTGGAATCACTCGGCCAGGCGAGCGCCTAACGGAGTTGCCGAAGATCGACGCATCGCCGGTGTCAGGGGCCAGCACCGTAGCCAGCATCCTGATGAGGGTCGACTTGCCGGCGCCATCAGGCCCGAGGAGGCCGAAGATCATTCCAATCGGAATTGTCAGGTCCACGCCGTCGACGGCCCGGTTCTGCCCGAACGAACGGCCGAGTCCAGAGGCCTGGACGGCTAAGGTTTCATCGGCGTTCATTGGAAGGTCACATCAACTGGCATACCGGGCTTGAGGGCGCCGGACGTGTCACTGATGCGCACCCGTACCTCGAACACGAGCTTGGTTCGCTGATCCTTGGTCTCCACGTTGGTGGGCGTGAACTCCGCCTCCGAGGCGACAAAGCTGACGGTGCCTATATAGGGCTCGGTGGCAGAATCCGTAGTCGCGGTGGCCTGCTGGCCGACCCTGACGTTGCCGATCTGGGTCTCGGGAACAAATACGCGTACGAAGAGGTCTTCGGGATCACTCAACGTGAGCAAGGTCCTGCCCGGACCGGCATTCTCGCCCGCATTGGTCGTGAGCGTGACCACCACACCACTATGAGGTGCAGTCATCGTGGCGTAGCCGAGCTGCACTTTTGCGAGATCGACGGCGGCCTCGGCCTGTTTGAGGCGGGCTCGGGCCGCTGAGACGTCGGCGTCGGTGCCGTCCTCCTTGGCGTTGCTGAGTGCCGCTCTCGCAGCTTTCACGCCTTGCTCGGCTTGGTCCACTTGCAGCTTCAGTGCTGCTTGATCCAGAACGACCAGCGTTTGGCCCTGCTTGACGACGTCCCCCTCTGAGACGGCGACCTTGGTTACCCGGCCGGCAATGACTGAGGCGACCTGGTACTGCCGAGCCTCTACGGCGCCGCTCGCGGAGAGCTCTGTCGGCTCCGTGCTGCGAACCGACCGCCACCAGAAGTAGCCACCCGCGGCGAGGACCGCTGCCAGCAAGATGATCACTGGGATGAGTGGGCGCCTTCGCCTGCCTTCCGCCATGTCCCTCACCTGTTCGTTGGCCCGGTTGAGCAGCCTTGGTTGTACGCTGCCGGGAGCATCTCGATATCCACAGGTGCGCCGGGTGGCAGCGACGGATGCGGGTGGCCCGATGGTCCCGTCAGCGTCAGCCGCACAGGCACCGCCCGGGTTAGGTGCACCTCGTCGGTGGCGAAGGACGTAGGGGGATAGTCCGCCCGATCGCCGACCAAACTGACCTCGGCATCCAGCAGCTCAGTGGTGCGCATCCAGTCTGCATGCAATGAGGCCTGTGAGCCCAAACAGATCTGGGCGACCTGAACCGGCGAAAGCCACGTCGTGACGGAGTTGGGCGCGCCCTCGCGGATCTTCGCGACAGTCGCCCCTGCGGCGACCACCTGACCCTTCGGTGCCGCATACACCACGAGCCCGGATGCCGGCGCGGTGACAGTCGCGAGGAGCTTTTGGTTCTCGGCGACATCAATGCCGACCGTCGCGGCTTGGGCAGCGACGACGACAAGCTTGCGCGTGCGGCGCAGTTCGCGGCGCGCGTCGATGATCTTGGTTTTCGCTTTGCGGAGCTTGGTTCGTTGGCTTCGAGCCTTGGCCAATCCGTCGTCGATTTTGCGAATGGCGTTCTCTAGCCGAGGGATTCCACCACGCAGGCGAGCGATTGCGGCGCTGAGCTGGGCCTCGGCTTCTGTCAGCTGTTTCACACCGTTCTGGAGTTGGCTCCTCGCCTGTCGCAGCTTCGCGATTTGGGCGAGGAGCTGTTGCCGGTTCAGCGCCGCCGGAGCGGCCGACGGTGCTGGTCCAGTAGGCCGCGGGGCAGGCAACTGCGCGACGACCGATTTCAGCTCAGCAAGCTGCTGATTGACCTGGCGGAGCTTGTCGCGCGCTTGCTGTCGTTGCCTCTGCACCTGCGCGAGCTGGGCCTCGAGCTGGGGCAGCTGGCGCCGGGCCTGGGACAGCTGGGCGGCGAGCGTTCTGCGAGTGCTCTTGAGCTGGCGGACGGCCTTGTTGATCTTCTTCAGAGCGGAGTTGACGTCATGCTCCTTGTCAAAGGTCTTGTCGATCGCGCTGTTGAGAACCGGGACTTGGCTGGCGGCGACTTTGGCATTGGCGCGAGCAACACTGACGTTGGCGCGCAGGGCTTCGGAGTCCAGGCGCACCAGGACCTGACCGGCCTGCACCTCGTCACCCTCCATCACCTCGACCGCCGCCACGCGGTTCCAACTACCCAAGGTGGTGCGCGCATTCACCGGCGGGGAGCTCGTCTCTCCGCTAGTTGGTGCGAAGCCCGCGTCAAGGTCGGGCTCAGGGATTTCGAGCTGCGGCGCTTGAACCATTACGAGGTCGTCGTCGACGTTGCCCGAAACCGAGATCAGGCCAGGCCCGGCACACCCCGACAACCCAACCACAAGACTCGCGGCCAAGGCTAAGGCAAGAGCTCGCCAAGGAGGCCGGCTCGCCTGACGACCGGGCATGGGGAGTCCTTAATTCATCAGCTGATGAACTCCACACTATGTCCCAATGATGGAGGACGGTTGTTCCCCGAGGGCTGGCGCCTATCGAAGTCGCCAAGTGTTGGGCAGGCGAGCCGGCTGCTAACGGCCCGGAAGGTACCTCGATGCAGCGTTTGTCGGAATGGGCCATCCCACACCCGCATATTTCGTGTCAGTGATCTCTGGCACGAATGACGATTTGGAGCAGAAGCGGGTGAGGTCCGTGGAAGTACCCAGACGGTCGCCAGGTGCTGGACCGAATGTCTACTTCATGCTCAGTCCTGCTTGCGATCAAGAGTTGGATGCTCTGAGCGCTGTTCGCTCGGATTCGGATTCGCGGCCTCGATCAGGCCAAACATGGAGTGGTTCATGCCGGACGTGAACGTTGCCAGGTCCGGGCACTGGTCTCGGTCGGCGACCACGGTGATGTTGAGCTGGTCGGTGTAGGAGAGGACTCCGATGCCGAGCGTGAGATTGACGTTGAGGGGAACCAGGGGGAACGCCGTGGTCAGGCGAGCCCCGGCCAGGTACAGCGGCTCGGCGGGACCACGCACGTTGGCCACATGGATGTTGATGTAGTGCTGGCGCCCAGCCAGCGGCAGCGTCAACCGCTGCATGAGCGGCGAGCCGAATACACCGACGCCCCAGGGGCGCGTGGCGCGCTGTTTTCGTGAGGCGGTCTCGGCCGAAATGCGGTCTAGCCGTCGAAGTGCGTTGGCTTCTCCGATCGGCAGCCGAACGACCATCGCGCCGTACAGGTTTCCGCGGAGGGGCCCACGCGAAGGGTTCTGCATGGTCACCGGCACCATTGCGCGCAGGACCAGCCCGTCCACCCTCTCTCCCCGGGACTGGAGCAGCTCCCGTAGCCCGCCGGCGACGGCGGCGAGCACGGTGTCGTTCACGGTGACGCTGAGCCTGTGGGAGGCATCCTTGACCGTAGACAGGCTGCTGGTGATGACGGCGATGCGACGAGCGGCGCTGAGTGGTGCGTTCAGGCTCGTGCGGCATGCGTGCCGCTCGCCCAGGAACTCCAGGATCGGCGGCCATAGCTGACGTAGATGGTCGACCAGCGCCATCGGATGCAGGAGACGTCGCGAGGCTCTGGACACGGCGGCGGCGGATCGGCGGATGTTGTCAAGTAGCAGGTCGCATGGGGAAGGTTGAGGCCGAGGGGTCCAAGGCGAGGCCGCTAGCGGGGTGGTGTCGGGCGTGTGGTCGAGCAGGTTGCTGAGTAGCTCCACGCCGGCGAGGCCGTCGGCGATTGCATGATGAACCCTGACGAACATGCCGACCTCGTTGTCGGGCAGTCCGGGCAGCAGCCACAGTTGCCACAGCGGGCGAGACCGGTCCAGCGGGCGCTGCCGCAGCTCCTCGCACGTCTGCAGCAGCTCACTCTGGCCGGCCCCAGCCGGAAGCGGGCACGTTCGGACGTGGTCGGCGATGTTGAAGGATGGAGCGTCTACCCAGATCGGCCTGCCTAGGGCGCGTTTCGGTCGATGAACTACCTGACGGAGCCGGGGAGCAAGGGACAGCCGACTCGCAATCCGATCCCGCACGTCGGTATACCGCAGCCGGCCGTTACCGTCGAAAAGGGGTGCGCCGTCGAGCACCGCGATCAGTCCAATTTCCGCGGGCCAGCCGAACTTTTCCGGAACGAAGCCACCCAGGTCCGGCCCGGTCAACCGGTCAACGCGGAGTGAACCACCCGCCGACCTGAGGGACACGTTCTACCTCGTCATCTTTCTCGCGTTTCGCAGAACCAGTCCGTTCAGAAGGTCTTTGGCGAAGTGCTTCACGCCGTCCCAGTCGGCGTACCGGTAGTCGTGTGACATGTCGGTGTCCAGGCTTTGTCGATGGCGATCTTCCCATCAGGTGGCGTTTGAGGAAGCCGTACTGAGTGTAGAGCAGAGGATCGCCGAAGAGAGCGACCTTGTCGGGACGTCAACGCCAGTTGGACCGGCTCCACAAAGCGGGATCGACCTCGGTCAGGCTGCTGGCCAGCGGATCGGACTCCCCATGATTCCGAAGCCGATTAAGCAGAAGTCAGGCTTGACTCTCGTCAATGGGTGAAGCGGGATCGACCATTCCTGCCGGTGACTTACGCCTACTACGCGAAGAACTTGTCGGCCGAGCTTGCCCAGGAGACGACCGGCCAGTGAACCGCAGAGAGGCCTAAAGACCGGTGCGGCGGCGTCCCACGTGGGATGGAATCAGGGAGTGGGAACTCATCAGGTACCGCCCGACTCTAATTCGAACTCCGGTCTGACAGGGGAGCTGGACAAGCGGATCGGCACTGCCGCCGCTCACGCGGTTCGCAACGTGCCCGTGGCCGGGCCAGAGGAGCGTGTCCGGGCGGTGTGGGACGGCATGCGCGGGTTCACCTTTGACAGCGCCGTCGTCATGGCCGTGTGCACGAAGGAGCGCCTGGTGGGCCTCGCCCCAATCGAGAGGCTCCTGGCGGCGCCGTCGGACGCCGTTATGGCTGACGTGATGGACGGCGACCCGCCTGTTGTGGCCCCGGGCACAGATCAGGAGTGGGCCGCATGGCTAGCGTCGCAGCGGGCGCAACCCGGATTGGCTGTGGTCGACGAACACGGCCACTTCCAAGGCCTCATCCCTCCGCACCGGCTCGCCGGCATCCTGCTCAGGGAGCACGACGAGGATCTCGACCGGCTCGGCGGGCTTCCTGGCCTCGACTGCTGACGCGCGAACCGCTAGCCAGGAAACAGTTGCCCGGCGGCTGTGGCACCGGATGCCGTGGCTGGCTGTCGGGTTGGTCGGCGCTATGGCCTCGGCCGGCCTGCTGGCCGGCATCGAGGATCAGATGGCCAGCAACCTCGCCGTCGCCTACTTCATCCCCGGAATCGTGTACTTAGCCGACGCGGTCGGCACCCAGACCGAAACCTGGCGATCCGCGGCCTATCTGTGGGCGTCGGGATTGGCCGCATCGCCCGCCGTGAGGCGCTCACCGGCCTGCTCGTCGGGTGCCTTCTCGCGTCCGCCATGCTGCCCCTCATCAGCTGGCTGTGGCAGGATCCCACGCTCGCTGTCGCGGTGTCGGTATCTGTGCTGGCGGCCAGTACGACTGCCACTTTGGTCGCCATGGCCCTGCCCTGGTTGCTGCATCGCCTCGGCCGCGACCCGGCGTTCGGGTCCGGGCCGTTGGCTACGGTTATCCAAGACCTGCTGTCCATCGTGATCTACCTGGCCGCAGTCACTGTGCTGTTGTGACCGGGCCCACTCGAGAGCAGCTCAGCGTGTCGCCACAGTCTCCGCTGTCGCTCGCTGAAGCCTGGATCGCGGTGCGTGGTCACCACGGCCGGGCTCCTCGCCCGGCGCCGGATCCGCATGCCGCGTACGCACATCGACGAGTGGCTGCATTTTGCCGACGGCGCGTCAGCGAGGATCTACCGACCGGTGCGCACGCTGGCGTGGCGTTTCTTGCTTGGGGATCCCGAATGGTTCAAGCGCTTCGGAGGCACCGTCGGAATCAGCTCTGTGGGGATGTTCGGCCCGGCAGGTGGCTGGGGTATCCCGATCGCCCCGCCCACCTTGATGATCACCGTGGAGGCATCGCGACGAAATCCGCGCTTCGTTGACGGGGAGCTTCAGGCCCGCGAGCTTCTTGACCTCACCATCTCGGTCGACTACGAGGTCGTCGACGGCGCCCCAGCGGCCCGGTTCGCACGACGGCTTGCCGAGTTGGTTGAGCAGGCCGCCGGGTTGTCAACCGGGAGTAGGTCCCACATGACCGTCCGCGTCCACCTATTCCCCGATTGTCGGACCACTACGGGTCCTGCGTCGCCGCGTGCGAACTGGATCAACCAATCCGGGGGCGTCGGTTGATCTCCTCGAATATCGCCGTAATGCTGGCGCGGTAACGCGCATCAACTTCATCACTGTCGAGGCCTGGGCTGCGCACACCGAATGGCCAACTAAGCGCATGCACTGCGCGCAGCACGAGGCCCTCGCTTTGGAGGCGAGAACCCGTAGCGGGACCCACGCCCGCACTCTTAGCGCAAGCGAACCAGAGAACTCAGCTCTTCGGTCGGCGTGCCGGACATTGGCGGACCGTCGACGACTCGCCTGCCACGACCTGTCGACCGGGCGCGCAGCGCATTGAGGATGGTGATCAGATCCACCACCTCCTGGGTTGCTGCGCCAACGATGGCCGGGATGTAGCCGAACGCGGCAATGCCCATCAGCACCACACTTAACCCAATTCCGATCCAGATGCTCTGCAGCGCTACCCGCAGGGTGCGTTGTCCGATCTCGACCGCCCGCGCCACTCGGGAGATGTCGTCGGTCATGATCACTACGTCGGCCGACTCGCTCGCCGCCGTGGACCCTCGGGCGCCCATCGCCACTCCTACGTCGGCGGCTGCCAGCACCGGTGCATCGTTGACGCCGTCACCGACCATCAGCAGCGGCCGGTGCGTCGCCTGCTGGACGGCGGCCACCTTTTGCGCAGGCAGGCATTCGGCGAGCACCTGGTTGATGCCGAGCTCGGCCGCGACATGAGCCGCGGTTACCTGGGCATCACCGGTCAAGATCATCGACTCACCGACACCGAGGCTCCCAAGTCTGGCCAAGGTGGCACGTGCGTTGTCGCGTAGTTGGTCTGACATGACGATCGTGCCGGCGAATCTTCCGGCCACGGAGACATAAATGGCGAGCTGGCCGCTGTGCAGCGTAACTGGTTCGACGCCGGTCGCGTTTTCGCTAACAAACCTGCGTTTGCCAACCGCTACGGTCCCCTCTAGGAGCTCTGCCAGTACACCGTAGGTTGGCGTATTCCTGTGCAGCCGCCGCCCTCTGCAGGCTCAGACCTCGGGTCTCGGCGGCAGCCAGCACCGATGCCGCTAAAACGTGCGAGGAGTACTGCTCGGCTGAGGCAGCCAGCGCCAGCAGCTCGTCGGCGGTGAGCGGCGGGACCGGGTTGACTGCGTCCAAGGCCGGTTGCCCGAACGTCAGGGTGCCGGTCTTGTCGAATGCCACGGTACGGGTTCGGGCCAGTTGCTCGAGCGTGCCGCCACTCTTGACGATGATGCCGTCCCTGGCGGCCCGGCTCATCCCGCCCATGAACGCGACCGGTGCCGCGATGAGCAGCGGACAGGGGGTCGCCAGCACGAGCACCTCCGCGAACCGTCCCGGATCACCCGAAACCCACCAGGCGATTCCGGCTATCAGCAATGAGACGGCGGTAAATGGCACGGCATACCGATCGGCCAGCCGCACTAGCGGCGCGCGGCTCCGACTCGCCTCCTCCACCAGCGCAACGATCCGCTGGTACTGGCTGTCCTCAACCCGAGCTGTGGCGCGGATCACGATGGCGACACCGCCATTGAGCGCGCCACTCAGCAGGGCATCGCCGGTACGCCGGGTAACTGGCAGGCTCTCACCAGTCAGCGAGGACTCGTCCAGGCTCGCCTCCGGCGAGAGCAACTCGCCGTCGACCGGTACGACTTCGGACGGTCTGACCAGCAGCCGATCACCCGGCCGTACGTGCGTGACCGGGACATCCAAGATGTCGTCGGCGTCGTCTTGCATCAGGTGCGAAACCTGAGGTGCTCTCGCCAGCAGTGCGGTGAGTTCCCGCTTGGCCCGGCCGGCCGCGTAGTCTTCCAGCGCCTCGCCACCGGACAGCATCAAGACGATCACCAGCGCTGCCAGGTATTCCCCGACTGCGACAGTGCTCACGATCGCCATCACCGCAAGTACGTCGACACCCCAGTGACCGCGTAGCAGATCCTTGATCATTCGGATCGCGGTCTGCAGGGCGATGATCAGCGCGAATGCACTGGCGAGCCACTGCGCCGCCGTAGCGTGGTCGGAGAGCAGCAATCCCACCACAACCAGACCGACCAGCACTGTGAGGGTCACGATCGGGTAGCGACGCGCCAGCGCGGATATCCGGCTCATGCCGCCGTCCTACTTCCCATCCCTGACCCTCTGAGCGTCACCGCGGGCTCCACGAGTACATCAGGCTCGGCGAGCGGCATACGTGGATCGCGTATCGCGGCGGCACGAGCCGACCGGTCAGCCGGCGACCTGCTGAACCAGGTTGGCACCCCAGGCCCGTGCCCGGTCGGGTTCACCAGCGCGCAGCGGCCCCTCGGTGCCCTCGATGATGAAGCCCTCCGGCTCGGCGACCAGGTCGTACCCATGGCGGCGCAGCCGGCGGGCGATCCCGTGTGCTGCTCCACCTGCCATCCGGGCGTCGCCGCGGGTGTCGAAGGCCGCGGCCTTACTGCCCTTCGCCGCCTTCGGTAAGTCGCCGAACCAGTCCCGAACTCCTGGACCCTCGGCGCCTGGCTCGATCTCGTGCTGCTCAGCCTCGTCTTTCTTCTCCTCAGCCGTCAGTCCCATCTTGCGGGTCATGCCGGAGGTCATGCCGCGCATGTGAGTCGGGCCTCCGACGACAAGTAGGTCGGCTGCTCCAACCATTTCCAGGTCGGCCTCGGCGACGCGGACACAGTCAACCTCGGCTGTTGGATCAGCGGTTCGGGCGCCGTCAGCAATCGCTTCGGCGACCTCGTGTGTGTTGCCGAACAAGCTCTCGAACAAAACCACAACATGCATGAACCCAGCCTTGGCCATGGCCGCCGAGCTGGCAAGGCCATGGCCAGACCCTTCGATTCACCCGCGTTCGATACGTTGAGTATCGCGAGCCTGACCCGGGCCACCACCGCTGCCACGCGGGCGACATGATTGCCCGCCAGGACCCCTGGCGCTGAGTCATGTGGGTTCGATCAGTTGGAGCGATACGAATCTGGGCCGCGGACGAAGCAGATGCGAGACCCGCCCAGCACAACGTGCATGAACCCAGCCTTGGCCATGGCTGTCGAACAGGCAAGGTTCGGGCCGTCGGCCGTCGTTCGAGCCCGCGAAGAACGAGCGCGTACGCCTTCGCATGCGGCCCGGCCGCAGGGGCAGGGTTGTGGAAGCAGCCGCTACGGCAAGTCCGGCGCAATTTGGCCGACGCTGTAGGGCCGCATCATCTCGTTGTCCTCGTGCTCGACGATGTGGCAGTGCCAGACATAGAGGCCAGGTAGGTCGAACTGCGCCTTCACCCGGGTGATCTCGCCAGGATAGGCGATGACGGTGTCTTTAAAGCCGCGTTCGGAGGGCTCAGGCCCTCGTGCACTGCCACCGAACGGCTCCCGATCCACGACCTGGAACTGCACCTCATGAATGTGGATCGGATGGGCGTCCTCGGTGAAGTTGTGTAGCTCCCAGATCTCGATGGCGTTGAGCGCCGGATTCTCAGTGATGGGGTCGCTCCACCCCAAGGGCACAGGTTCTCCGGACGCGTTCAGCGTTCCGAGCGAGGCCGCGATCGGACCATCGAATACTGTACTGACCTGCTCGTTCAGCGACACCTGCCGCGTATTCGACGCTTCGCGGAGCGGTCGGAACGCAGGCAAAGTCAGCTTGTCGGGCGGGCGGCTAGTGTCCCGCGAAGCGAGTGGGACCACCGTGAACTTCATGACCTGCCCGGTCGTGTCAGGATCGGCGAGCAGGGTTGGCGGGTCAGGGGGTGGCTCACCGAACGGCTCGTCGGGGCCAAGGTTGACCATGTAGAGCTTCGTCCCCGGTGCAAGGCCAGTGAAGTCTACGATCACATCCGCGCGCTCGGCTGGACCCAGCAACACCTGGTCAAGTGCGACAGGCTCAGGCAGGAACCCGCCCTCGGCGCCGATCATCCACATCGGGAGCGCCGTCGCCGCGGGCCTGAACGTCGGGTCGGACGCCAGCTTGAGGAGCAAGAACCGGGAGTTGCAGCCATTCAGCAGACGAAAGCGATACCGCCGGGGCTCTACCTCCAGCACTGGCCACGTCCTGCCATTGACGACCATGGTGTTGGCGAAGAACTCAGGGTTCCAGATGGGCGGGACGTCGCTGTCGGGAATGTACGGACCCTGGAATCCGTCGAACAACTCCCGGGTGTCCGGGTAGAACAACGAGCCGTCATCGTTGATCGAGCGGTCCTGGATGGCGAGCGGGATCTCGTAGTACCGCGTTCCCGCAGGATCTCCGAGCCGGGGAGCGGGCCCGGGAAGGACGGCCGGAGGCAGGTCGCCCGGCCCACGGCGCAGCAGGTAGAACCCGGCGGGGCCCGCATATACGTTGAGCCGGGTCATCCCGAGGGTGTGGTCGTGGTACCACATGGTGGCGGCCCGCTGGTCGTTCGGATACTCGAACACCGCGTTGCCCGGCCCCCATTGTCCGCCGAGTGGGGACTTGGCTCGGAAGTAGTCGTAGAAGGTGCCCTCCGTGGCAAAGCCCGCCGGGATGTTCTGTGCATCGGGCAGATACCACGCCTCGGCGTATCCGTCGCTGTAGTCGAACGCGTGGTTGCCATGCACATGGGTCACGATCGGAACCGGCCCGTCGTATGGCCCAGGGGTCTCGTTGAACGTGGGCCGCGCGTCGCGACCTGTCGCACCACCCGGCGGGTTTGCCCAGTGCAGGGTCGGATCGACCGGCAACAGATGCGGCAGGAAGTCGCCGTCCTTATCCACTAGTTCATTGATCCATTTGATTCGCACCGGCCGGTGGTAATCGGCCTCGATCGTGAACGCCGGATAATTGAACGTTCCGGGGTGGTTAACCGACCCGTAGCTCCACACCGTGGTCGCCGGGAGACCGGCGGGCAGGATCTGCTGCGTGAATTGGCGCACCGCGATCTCGTAGAAATCGACCCGTCCCCGCGACGTGCGGCATCGGCGGAGGGATGACCAGCGGCGTCTCGTACTTGGGAATGTTTCGTGGGTCAAGCGACCCTCCCTGAAGCGGTTGCGCCCACGCCGTGCCGCCAAACCGGAGGGGTAGCAGGATGGACACGCCCCCAGCAGCACCGACCTGCAGGAAACGTCGTCGCGTAAGACCGGTCACAGGCTTTTCCAATCGGGACGTGACAATTCACTCTTAGGAGGCCTTGGATACCACATCGGCACTGCCAGCGAGGCATATTCGCAAATCCGAGGACTGCAGGTTGCCCTGCCGATGCGGCGGAGTTGAACATGCACGCGGACGACGACACGCTCGCGAGCGCCGATCCGGCCTGAGGTCAGCAGTCGAATTCGGCCAGCAGCTTCCTCGCTCGCGCCCCACCGATCTGCGGCGGTCGCTCACATTGCCCGCAGCGACACCACAAGGTGGCGCGAGAGGGTGGGATACGCCCGCGCGACCTCAGGGGACACTGGTCATGATCAGCGTCCCGTCGCTGATGATCAACGACCGACTGCGAAGGAGGAGGCCCGTGCCTGCCATCGATGTACTGGAGATGAAGACCAGGGTCGATGAGATCCTCAACCGCCATCCTGCCCTCGGTTTCGCCCTGGGAGTGGTCCGCAACGGATCGCTGGAGTTCTTCCACACACACGGCCACGCGGACCTGGCGTCGAACAGGCCCGTCGCCGAAGACACCGTCTTTCGGATCGCCTCCATCACCAAGACCTTCACCGCGATCGCCGTAATGCAGCTGTGGGAGCAAGGCCTCATCGAGCTCGATGCACCCGCCAACGACTATCTTCGCGCCTACCAGCTGGTCCCCGCGAACGCCAGTTGGCGGCCTGCCACGGTGCGACACCTGCTGACGCACACCGCCGGTATCCCCGAGCAGGTGCCCCGCTCCGGCATATTCCGTACGGACTTCGGGGAGAGTGTGAAGCTGGGACGGCGGACGCCCTCCCTCAACGAGTACTACCGAGGTGGGCTCCGCCTCTACGCTGAGCCGGGCACCATGTTCCGGTACGCAGACCACGGGCCCGCGACGCTCGGCCAGATTGTCGAGGACGTGAGTGGGTCATCCTTGAACCACTACCTCCGCGAGCACGTCTTCGAACCCCTCCGTATGGCCGACACCACCCTCGTTCGATCCGAGGTCGTCCAGTCGCGGCTTGCTACGGGGTACAAGCTGAGCTCGACCGGCCCCAAGCCCATCACTGACCGTGAAGTCGTGACGGCAGGAGCCAGCGGTATCTACTCCACGCCCAAAGACATGGCGCGGTATCTCGCAGCCCTCCTGGGAGGTGGCGCCAACGAGCACGGCTCCGTGCTGAAACCCGCGACGCTTGCCAACATGTTCGCCGCCCAGTATCAGCCCCATCCCCGGATACCGGGCATGGGACTGGCGTTTTGGCGCCGCACCGCCGGCGGACATCCCGTGGTCGAGCACCAGGGCATCATCCCTGGATTCGACTCCCAGATCCTGGCGGCCCCCGACGACGGAGTCGGACTGATGGCCTTCACCAACGGGGCCAGCCGCGCAGTGCAGTGGATGCCGATTGAAATGTCGAGACTGCTCCACCATCTGCTGGGCGTCCCGGACGATGTGATCCGAACCGACGTCCCGCAACGACCCGAAATCTGGAGAGACATCTGCGGTTGGTACTACCTTCCCGGCCCGCTCACCGACGTGCGTCTGAGAACCATAGCGGGCGCTGGCATCGAGGTCTTGGTCCGGCGCGGCCAGCTCGTCCTCCGATTCCTGACCCCGATACCGGCCCTCTACCGGGGCTTTCCGCTGCACCCGGTCGATGACACAGACCCTTACGCGTTCCGGATGGACCTCTCCGAGTTCGGACTGGGCCCCTTCACGGTCGCATTCAGCCGCCAACCCCAAACGGAAACAATGGCAGTCCACTTCGATGTGATGCCGCTGTCAGCCCAACAGCAGCCGCCGAGCACAAACCCGAGGCTGTGGGTCGAAGGTGCACTTGCCCTGTCAACCATGGCGATCCTCGGCCGCCGGTTCCGCAAGGTACGACGCAAGCGCAGGTCCTAGCGGGGCAACTGTGCTTGCGAGACGCAGTGAGCAGAGGTCGCGTTCGCAGGCGCTCCGTGCACCTGGTCTACTGCTGCGCGATCTCTAACCGCGCTCGCTGTCCAAGATCGCCATCTGCGGAGCCTGGTAACGCTCGCCAGCGGCGGCCCCGGCAGGAATCGCCTGCTCGATCCGGGCGAGGTCGTCAGCAGAGAGCTCGACCTCGAGTGCGCCGAGGGCCTCAGTGAGCCGCTCGCGTCTGCGGGCTCCGACGAGCGGCACGATGTCGTCCCCGCGGGAAAGCACCCACACGATCGCCAACTGCGCGGCCGTTGCGCCCTTTTCCTCCGCAATCTCTCGCAGGGTGTCCACGAGTGCAAGGTTCTTGTCGAGGTTCTCGCCCGTGAAGCGCGGCGCGGTGGCCCGGAAGTCGTGCGGCGTAAGCGTGTCCGCCCGCTGCTTCGACCAGTGACCGGAGAGCAGGCCGCGGGACAGTACGCCGTACGCGGTGACCCCTATTCCGAGCTCGCGGCAAGCAGGAAGGATCTCGTCCTCGATTCCGCGCGAGAGCAGGGAGTATTCGATCTGCAGGTCAGAGATGGGATGTACGGCATGCGCCCGGCGGACGGTTTCTGCGCCGACCTCGGAGAGCCCGATGTGGCGGACGTAGCCGGCTTCGACCAGTTCGCTGATCGCACCGACCGTATCCTCGATCGGGACGTCCGGGAACACGCGGCCAGGCCGGTAAACGTCGACATAATCCGTCCCCAGGCGGCGCAGTGTGTAGGAGAGAAAGTTCTTTACCGCGGGCGGCCGCAGGTCATTGCCGACGACGCTCCCATCGGGGGCGCGCATGAGCCCGAACTTGACGCTGACGACGGCCTGCTCGCGAGCCCGTCCGCGGAGCGCCTCCCGGATGAGCAACTCATTGTGCCCCATCCCGTAATAGTCACCTGTGTCGAGTAGCGTCACCCCGGCGGCGAGCGCGGCCTGGATCGTGGCTATCGACTCGACCTCATCCGCCGGGCCGTAGAAGTCGGACATCCCCATGCAGCCCAGGCCGAGGGCCGATACGCGCAGGCCGGACTTACCCAATACGCGTCTGATCACGGATTCCCGCCTCTCCACCGTTGGCGTGTCAGATCGTCAAAGTCACAGTTGGCGTGTCAAACGGCAGGGGTATCACGACTCGAGGCGGATTGGGCGGTGTACGTTCTGCTCGATATCGGCAACGGTCGCCTCGAACAGCGCGTGTGCGAGCCCACTCAGAGCCCGGGAGGTGGCCAGCTCCTCGCCGATCTCCGGCACGTCGGTGTCCTTCGGGTTGCGGCGGGCGACTCCTTCGCTACGCAGCTCTGTTCCAGCGCTCGTCCGGAGCACCGCCTCCGCGCGGGTCCGATCGCCGTCCTCGTAAAGAAGGACCTCTATGTGCCATGACGTCGTATGTTGCACGACTCCTCCTGTCATTTGCGGTTGTCCCTCACCTTCGGTTGTTCCCGCACGGTGCCCGAAATGCTGCGGCGATCTGCAGTGGCGGAAGACCCTTCGTTCCGGGTCCAAGGACTCTCGCCGGCGACGTATGTGTGCAGTGAGCTAGGTCCAGAGCAAGTCATTCCCCAGCGACCCGGAGATCACGTGACGACAACACCCGCCCCCATTCAGGAC
>JBKOUS010000037.1:0-3835 GCA_046723505.1 Actinomycetota bacterium | reverse complement strand
CAAGCCGGTGAAACGGTTACGCGCGCTCTCGGCGACCGGTCTGCCCAGTTCTGGTGCAGTGGCAATCTCTTGCGCGTGTGCAGCAAGCTCGGCCCCGTCGATCGTGGTCGGACCGCTAGAACTGCTGGCACGGAGCCGACCTGAGTCAAGCCAGCGGCGTACGGTGTCGTCTGACACCCCGAGCAACGAGGCAGCCTGGGCAATCCGATAATGCGGCACGAGAGCTGAGTCTAGTCCGCTGATGCGGATGCTGCTCAGTGTCTTCAAGGCGTGAACGCGGATCTAACAAGGATTCGTTTCGCGTGTCCTCCGGTCGATCAGGGAATAACCGCCTGAAGAGTTTCGCCGAAAGGGAATGTCGGTGCTGGCTCTCATGCCTGCAACACATGAGACTTCCTCTGTGATGTCTGCTCGGGGGAGAGTCATCGTGATCACCGGCGCGATGGCAACAGGAAAGTCAACGGTGGCCGATCTCCTGGCAATTCGGCTGCCCAAGTCGGTTCACATCCACGGCGATATGTTCCGCAGGATGGTGGTGAGCGGGCGCGCCGATATGACGCCCAATCCGAGCCCCGATGCGATAGCTCAACTCAATCTTCGCTACGACTTGGCGGCGATGGCTGCCGACCGCTGTGCAGAGGACGGTTTCGATGCCATTGTTCAAGACCTGATCTTGGGCAAAGATCTCGCTGACTTTGTCAAGCGCATTGCCTCCCCTGAGCGCTATCTGGTGGTGCTGTCGCCCAGCGTGTCCGCCCTGGAGTGGCGCGAGGAGATGCGTAGGAAGGCCGCGCACCTGCGTTTGTCGGCTGGGGCCCTCGATGAGGTGCTGCGCCGCGAGACAGCGCAGATCGGCTACTGGCTCGACTGCAGCGCCCAAACCACCGAGGAGACGGTGGAGGACATCCTCGCCAATCTGCAACGAGCAGCTGTCTGAGACTGACGTATCCGACGGATCCGTGCCCGTCGGCAGCTTTCCTTGACACCGGACTCGGCTGGCGGTACTCAGAGAGGGAGATCCCGATTCCCATCGGGATCTCCGATCACAAAGCGTGAGGGGCGGGCCCATCCCAGGCCCGCCCCTCGTACTGGATTTCAGCGATAGTCGCCGAGATCGAACTCCTCCAGTGGCACGGCAGCGCCCGACCCCTGACCGAAGTCGTAATCGAACGAGTCGTACCCGACCATCGAGTACGCCTGCGCCTTGGCCTCCGGGGTCGGCTCCACCCGGATGTTTCGGTACCGTTCCAGCCCCGTACCTGCCGGGATCAGCTTGCCCAAGATCACGTTCTCCTTGAGGCCCACCAGGGCATCGGACTTGGCGTGGATAGCCGCGTCTGTGAGCACCTTGGTGGTCTCCTGGAAGGACGCGGCCGACAGCCACGACTCCGTTGCCAAAGACGCCTTCGTGATCCCCATCAGTACCGGCCGGCCGGAGGCGGGCGTACCGCCCTCAGCCACCACCTGCCGGTTCGCCGCCTCGTAGGAGAGCCGATCAACCAGATCCCCGGCGAGCAGGCTGGAGTCTCCGGACTCGATCACTGTCACTCGACGCAACATCTGTCGAATGATGATCTCGATGTGCTTGTCGTGGATCGGGGCGCCTTGGGTCCGGTAGACCGACTGCACCTCATCAACCAGGTGCTCCTGCACCCGGCGCACCCCAAGCACGCGGAGCACGTCCTGCGGATCCGGCGTGCCAGCGGTCAGCTGCTGGCCCACGTCGACGTGATCGCCGTCCTCGACTAGCAGGCGAGCCCGGCGGGACACAGAGAACTCGGCAACATCCGACCCATCGTCCGGAGTGATGATGATCTTCTTGAGCCGGTCGCTGTCCTCGATCTTCACCCGCCCGGTGGCTTCGGCGATCGGCGCCTTGCCCTTGGGCTGGCGGGCCTCGAAGAGTTCGACCACACGTGGCAGGCCCTGAGTGATGTCGTCACCAGCCACACCGCCGGTATGGAAGGTCCGCATCGTCAGCTGAGTTCCCGGCTCGCCGATGGACTGCGCCGCGACGATACCGACAGCTTCACCGACATCGACCAGCTTGCCGCTGGCCAACGAACGGCCATAGCACATCGCGCAGGTGCCACTTGCTGCCTCACAGGTCAACACACTGCGTACCTTGACCGTAGTGATGCCGTTGTCGACGAGCAGTCGGATATTGACATCGCCAAGATCAACTCCGGCCTTCAGCAACACCTCACCGTCCGGCGCGAGCACATCCGTGGCAAGCGTCCGCGCGTAGACCGCGGTCTCGACATGCTCGTCGATGACCAGGTTGCCGCGGCCGTCATCGGCAGCGATCGTCTTGGTCAGGCCGCGCTCTGTATTGCAGTCCTCCTCGCGGATGATCACATCCTGGCTGACGTCCACCAAGCGCCGGGTCAGGTAGCCCGAGTCGGCCGTACGCAGCGCCGTGTCTGCCTGGCCCTTGCGCCCACCATGCGTAGAGATGAAGTACTCCAGCACGGACAGTCCTTCACGGAAGTTGGACTTGATCGGCCGCGCGATGATCTCACCCTTGGGGTTGACCACCAGACCACGCATCGCGGCGATCTGCCGCATCTGCACCATGTTTCCGCGAGCACCGGAGTGCACCATCATGTAGATCGGATTGGTCTTCTCGAAGTTGTTCTCCATCGCGGTACCGAGACGAGAGGTCGCGTCGGTCCAGATCTCGATCAGCTCCTGGCGACGCTCGTCGTCAGTGATCAGGCCCCGCTCGTACTGCTTGTCGATCTTGTTCGCCCGATCCTCATATGTGGCCAGAATCTGCGGCTTGTCAGCCGGAGTGCTGACGTCTCCAATCGAGACCGTGACTCCAGAACGGGTCGCCCAGTGGAAGCCGAGATCCTTCAGCTGATCGAGGCAATGGGCTACCTGCACCTTCGGGTAGCGCTCAGCAAGATCATTGACGATCTGACCCAGCTGTTTCTTGCCCACCTCATAGTCGGCGTAGGCGTAGTCGTCGGGCAACGCCTCGTTGAACAGCGCGCGGCCCAACGTAGTCTCCAGCAAGATCGAACCGTTGGGCGACAAGGTCTTGCCGTCTGGCGGGACGATGTCGTTGAGCCGGAGTTTGATCTTGGCCTGTACCGAGAGTTCGCCTCGATCGAACGCCATCAACGCCTCGGCCACCGAGCCGAACGCCCGCCCCTCACCCACTGCGCCATCGCGCTGCATTGTCAGGAAGTAGGTGCCGATGATCATGTCCTGGGTAGGCATGGTCACCGGACGACCGTCGGCTGGCTTCAAGATGTTGTTGGTTGAGAGCATCAAGATCCGGGCCTCAGCCTGGGCCTCCGCACTCAATGGCAGGTGCACAGCCATCTGGTCGCCGTCGAAGTCGGCGTTGAACGCCGTGCAGACGAGCGGGTGAATCTGGATGGCCTTGCCCTCGATGAGTTGCGGCTCGAACGCTTGGATGCCAAGCCGGTGCAGCGTAGGCGCGCGGTTCAGCAGCACTGGATGTTCAGAGATGACCTCCTCCAGCACGTCCCACACAACCGGGCGCTGCCGCTCAACCATCCGCTTGGCCGACTTGATGTTCTGCGCGTGGTTGAGATCATCCAGCCGCTTCATCACGAACGGCTTGAACAGCTCCAACGCCATCGCCTTGGGCAAGCCACACTGGTGTAGCTTGAGCTGCGGGCCAACCACTATGACCGAACGGCCGGAGTAGTCAACGCGTTTACCAAGCAAGTTCTGCCGGAAGCGACCCTGCTTGCCCTTCAGCATGTCAGATATCGACTTGAGCGGACGGTTGCCCGGACCGGTGACCGGACGGCCCCGGCGGCCGTTGTCGAACAGCGAGTCCACGGCCTCCTGAAGC
>JBKOUS010000017.1:0-6188 GCA_046723505.1 Actinomycetota bacterium | reverse complement strand
GCGCGCCGACGACTGCAGCGCATCGCTGAGTGCGTTGCCGAGCAGGATCAGCGACAGGATGGTCAGCGAGATCACAAGTGCCGGACCCACGATCGCGCCCGGGTTGTTGTAGATGCTGTTGAACGCCTGGGACATCACCAGGCCCCAGGACGACCCGGCGGGGTCACCGAGACCGAGGAAGGTGACGCCGGCCTCGATGCCGATGCCCGCAGCCAGGATGAACGCGCTCTGGATGATCACCGGGGCGCGGACCGCCCACAGCACGTGCCGTCCGACGATCCGGAGGTCGGACAAACCCACCACGCGTGCGGCGTCGACGTACAGCTCGTTGCGGGTGCCCAGGGTGACCGAGCGGACCATCCGGTAGAACACGGGGGCGACGATGATGCCGAAGACCGCCATCGCGGCCGGGATGTTCGGCCCGGTCAAGGTGTACAGCGCGATCAGCAGGACCACACCCGGTAGCGACATGATCGTGTCGGACAGGAATCCGGCGATGCCCTCGGTCTTGCCGCGGTAAAAGCCGGCCGCGAGTCCGCTGATCACACCGACCGTGGCCGACACCACCAGGACAATGAGCGCGGCGACCGCGGTCTGCCGCGACCCCCAGATGAGCCGCGACAAGATGTCACGGCCCGCGGAGTCACCTCCGAGAGGGTGACCCGGAGTAAGCGGAGGCGCGTTGGTCGCCAACAGCTCGGTGACGCTCGGCCCGTACGGGGCCAGCCATGGGGCACCGAACGCGACCACGACGATCAGCAGCAGCCAGGCCATGCTGAACACAGCCAGCGGGTTGTGCAGCAGCTGTGCCGGCACCGACCGTCGCCCGCCCCGACCGTCGACGCTTGCACCAGAGGTGCTGATCTCAGGGGCGACCTCCTCGAGGGGAATCTCGCTCATCGGGCTCTCGCTTTCGGATTCAGCAGGTAGGTCGCCAGATCGGCGAAGAAGTTCACGATCAGCACGACCAGCACGAAGACCAAAACGGTGCCCATCACCATCGGCACGTCGCTGATCAGGGCAGAGGAGACGCTCAACTGACCCAGGCCGGGCAACGCGAACACCTGCTCGATGAACACCGTTCCACCCATCAGGGCGATCACGGTCAGGCTGAGCGCGATCATGCCGGGACCGGCCGAGTTGCGCAGCACGTGCCGCCACACCACGGCCCGCTCCGGAATGCCCCGGGCCCGGAGCGTGCGGACGTAGTCCTTGCCGGCGGTGTCCAGCACGGCGCTACGGAACTGTGCCGCGGCTCCCGCGACCGCCCCGATCAGCAGGGCGATCACCGGCAACGTCACCGACGCCAGCCAGCCGCTCACGCTCTGGTCGGGCGAGACGTACCCGGTGGCCGGCAGCGCCCGCCAGTTGATGGCGAACGTGAAGACGAGCGCGATGGCCACGATGAACGAGGGGATGGCGGCACCCAGGACCGACACGACCTGCACCACCCGGTCGGTCGGTCCTCCCCTGACGGCCGCGACCACTCCGAGGAGGACGCTGAGGACGGCCGTCAGGAGCAGGGTGAGGATGACGATCGCGAGCGTCACCGGCACCCGGTTCGACAGCGCCGCTGACACCGATTCACTGGTGTAGAAGGACCGGCCGAGATCACCGGTGGCCGCGCTGTTCAGCCAATCCCAGTACTGGACCAGCAGCGGCCGGTCCAGGCCCAGCTTGACGATCTGGGCCTGCACCGCTTCCGGCGTCGCGCCCAGCCCCAGCGTCGACCGGGCGATGCCCGGACCGTTGCGGAACATCAGGCAAAAGGCGGCGAAGGTGACCACAAGGAACACCGCGAGCGAGCGGCCGACGCTTTTCAGCAGCAACATTGGAGCCTCCAGACGGCGTGTCTTCGATTGGGCTGTGTCGGTAGGGACTACTTGAAGTCGCGCAGCTTGGGCGTCAACGCCTCCTGGTCCGACTGGGTCGGAATCGAGACCTTGCTGGCGTCGTAGGCGTAGTTGGTGCCCATGTAGACCATCGGGGCGAACCACGCCTGGTCGACCAGGTACTGGTTGATCTCCTGCTGCAGCTGCTTCGACGTCTCCAGGTCAGCGGTGAGGATCTGCTCCCAGCGCGAGTCGACGTACTCGTCCGGCTCATGCTGGAGGTTCCACCAACCCTCCGGAGTGGACTCGATGTAGATCTGCAGCGCCGAGTTGCCCAGGTTGCCCAGCTGCCACAGCACCACCGGATACTTGCCACTCAGCAGATCAGGGATCGCGTTCGCGCCCGACAGCGGTACCTGCTTGACCTTGATGTTGATCAGGGCGAGTTGCTGCGTCACATACGGCATCAACGTCTCGAAGTTCTGACCTGTCATGGTCGGCAGCTCGAGCGCGAAGCCGTCGGCGTAGCCGGCCTCGGCCATCAGCGACTTGGCCTTCTCGACATCGAACGGGTATGGATCCTGCAGCCCGTCGATGAAGGCGTCCGTGCCCTTGCGGAACACCTGGGCGGTCGGCTCCGCATTGCCCTGATACAGGCTCTGCGCCATCCCGGGCTTGTCGAAGACCATGTTCATCGCCTGCCGCACCTTCAAATCCCCGAGCGGCTTATCGACCTTGCCGGTCCGGTCCGAAATGATCAGCCGAGTGGTCTGGCCCTGGAAGCCGATCACCTCCTTGCCGGACGCCTTCACCTCATTCACCGACGCCTGCGGCACCAGGACGGCGTCGATCTGCCCGGTCTTCAGCGCGGACACCGCGGCGGTTTCACTGGTGATCACCTTCGTCACCAGCTTCTCGTACGGATAGTTCGCCGTGTCCCAATGATTCGGGTTCTTGGTGAACGAGTACACCGACCCGGTCGTCGAGTTCGCCTTATCGAGGACGTACGGTCCGGAGCCGACCGGCGTGTCGAACTTGCCGGCCTTCAACCATGTCGCCGGCGCGATCTTGGGGCTGCAGACCTTGTTCGCCATGATCGGGCCCTGCGGCTCCGGCCAGGTGATGGCAATGTTCTGCACATCCGGCGTCTCGATCTTGATGCCCTTGTAATCGTTCGACACCCCAGCGTTCTTCACGAACTCGAACGACGCCTTCACCGCAGCCGAGTCGACCGGGGTGCCGTCGCTGAACTTCTGGCCCTCCCGGATGTGCGCCTTGAACGTCGCGTTGTTGTCGGTCACCTCGAACGTGTCCGCGACATCCGGCGTGGCCTTGCCGTTCGTATCGCACTTGACGAGCGTGTCCCACACCGCCTCGTGCGCCCAGCTCTGGTAACCGGGCTGCTTGGCCGGGTCCCAGCCTTGGATGTCCAGGGTCGCGCCGAGCGTCAAGGTGCCCTTCTGGCCCCCGGACGGCGCGGCGGACGACGACACGGTGCCCGTCTGCGATGTGCAGCCCGCTACAAGCAGCGCGAGAGCGGTGACCGAGACAGCGAGTTTCGCATTGATGCGTCGCATGTCTGCTCCTCCTTTTCTACGGATGATGCGTGAGTCGGCCCTCGCCAAACTTTGAAGCCCGACAGCCATGGAACGTTTCAGTCAACGAAGCTCTTTGTCAGCTTGTGTTTTGTGCAACGTTGCACACGTATCCTAAGCGGGCCGCTGCCGGCTCGTCAACACTCGAAGGCAGGTTTTTGTAGAACGTTGCCCAAACGTGCTCTACGATCAGTTCCATGCCGTACTCCCATCACCACCGCGCCCACTCTGCGCCAACCAGATCTGCCGCGGATCCGCAGCCACTGCCTGCCGGACGGCGGGCGACACTGCACGACGTGGCCAGCGCGGCCGGTGTCTCGGTCTCGGCGGTCTCGAAGGTGGTGCGGAATGCGTACGGGGTCAGCCCTCAGATGCGGGCCCGCGTCACGGAGGCCATCGAGCAGCTCGGGTACCGCCCCAACGCGGGAGCGCGCGCGATGCGTGGCCGCTCCTACACCATCGGTGTCGTGCTGACCGACCTGATGTCACCGTTTCAGCCGGAGCTCGCTCAGGGCATCGGCGACCAACTCGAGAACACGACCTACCAGGACGTCATCGTGACGGCGGGACAGTCACCGCAGCGTCAGCAGCGCAGAATTGAAGCGCTAATGGACCGACAAGTGGCCGGACTGGTGCTCGTCGCACCAACGCTCGAGGTCACCGGGATCGAAGAGCTCGCGAATACGGTGCCTGTCGTCACCGTGGCACTCCACGGCGCGGCAAAGAACTTCGACACCGTGGCGCACGACCAGCGCCTCGGCGCTCGGCTCGTCGTCGACTATCTCGTGTCGGCCGGGCATCGTCGGATCGTCCACACCAGCATGCCGGCCAGCACCGCCGACGGTTCTTTCGTGCTCTCGCACACAGCGCGGCGCTACGCATTCGAGGAGTTGATGCGAGAGCACGGCCTCGAGCCCAGCGTGATCGAGACCTCCTATTCGGAAGAGGGCGGATACCAGGCAGCGCTCGAGGCGTTCGACCGTGCTGAGCCCCCGACGGCCATCTTCGCCGGCGCCGATATCGCCGCACTCGGGGTGCTCCGCGCAGCCGAGGAACGCGGGATCCAGGTGCCGGAGGACCTCACAGTCGTCGGTTACGACAACATCTACATATCGACGATCAACCGGGTGTCGCTGACCACGGTCGACCAATCCGGCCATCACACTGGCGAGGCCAGTGCCCGCCTGCTTCTCGAACGGATCAACGGCCGTACCGAACCCCAACAGGTCGTGCTCACCCCGGAGCTCATCGTGCGCGGCACAAGTGGACCGCCACCCTCTGATACTGAAGTTGACATCATCAACCGGCGCCGAACGGTCAGTCGGGACGCGTCGGCTACACCACGTTGAGCGTCTGCACACGGCAATAGCCGAACCCGCAGCCGCTGATGCTCGTCTTGAGCGGAACTTCGGTACGCGCCCGCCCTGCTGGCCACTCGCCGGAACGAGCTCGACTCGCCCGGACTGCATGGGCGAGCCTGGGCGATGCTCAACGAGGACCTTCCCGCCACTTTGCAAACCAAGGGTTCGGCTTCGAGCACCGTCTGACGGCTTCGAGTCCATCGATCACGCCATTCGGGTCTGAGCGCCAGTCTCAGTTTTAGTCTCATTCGCGACGGTTCAGCAGGGTTCATGCTGGGTTGCCAGGCCTGTAGTCGCCGCCTCGCGCTGTGGCCTGAACGTTGACGGCCGGCCGAAGGCAGACTTGGAAAGCGGGTTGTTAATTAGTTCCGTGGGGCCTCCGCTGACTAGGCGTTTTACTCTTCGATGCGTACCCTCGTACCCCGCTCGTGACTTAAGAATGACTTAAGGACTTTCGAAGCAACCTGCGTAAGGGTAGCGCAGGCTCACGCGATGGAGGGCAACCCTGGAAGGCGCCTCATTGCGCCGAGGCCGGGCATGTGCACAGTGGAAGCCCAGCGATGTGTGGACTGAGTCAGCGCGGTGTTGGACCGCGGTGCTTACACGCGCAGCGACTCTGAAGGCGCTTTTCGACGCCAACAGGCGTGCTTGGCGTTCCTGGACCAGTTGCGGCCCTTCGTGGACGATCGACTTACTTGTCGCCGACAACGACCGGCCTTGGCAGATAGCCCATCGGGATCCGACTGGAGGATGGTGCAGTTGTTGAACCTGGGCAGAACGCTGCCGGGGCCTAACTCCGGCCAGAGAGCCCGTCGCTCATCGCCCGGGCCAGCGCCCGATCCCGCTCGGCGTCTGCTCGCTGATATCGCATAGCCATGTCGGGGGTTACGTGCCCTAGGCGTCGCATCAGTTCTTTAGTCGTCGCGCCTTGCCTCGCAGCAAGCGTGGCGGACACTCCCCTTAGCCCATGAAACGTGAAGCCCCTCAAACCGACTGACGTGACAGCTGGTCGCCAAACGTCAGCACCGAAGTTGGCGGAGGAAAGGGCACCGTCCTTTGGCCCGACGAAGACCAATCCATCAGGACTACCCTCGGAGAAGCGTTCCAGGTGGTGTTGAAGCGCCGGAATTATATGTGGCGGGATCGCAACGGTCCTACGGCCGGCGTCAGACTTTGGGGGCCAACGTGGCGCACTCCCCCAGCGAGGACCGAGACGGATTCAGCCACCATGACGGTCTCAGTGTCGAGGTCAATGCGGTTTTTCCGCAACGCGGCCAACTCACCGAAGCGCAGCCCACACCATGCCGCCATGTCTATCAGGCTCCGCCACCGTTCGCCCGCGGCGGCGGTAATGGCGTCCAACTGTTCCAGCGTGATCATCGGGCGCTCGACCGACTCTT
>JBKOUS010000209.1:0-26566 GCA_046723505.1 Actinomycetota bacterium | reverse complement strand
GTGGCGAACGGGTCAGGCAGCGGAGTACGAAGCAGATCCCCGAGAGCAGTGACCAGCCGGTCGGCCCGCTCAGCGCGATGGAGGTAGAGCGTCATGGTCGGGGCCAACACTAAAGCGCCTGGCTGACAGCGGTGGGAGCTTTCGTCAGGCGGCCGCTAATTCCGAGTTGACAACTCGACGAAGATACGGGAGTGCGCTTCGTGATCAAGCTCGCAGAGCTGAAGGACTGGGAGGCCGTCCGCGATATCCGGCTGCGGTCGCTGCGTGAGGAGCCGGACGCGTACGCGTCGGAGTACCAGACCGAAGCACGATTCGAACCCGACCTGTGGCAACAGCGACCCACCACCGCGTCCAGCTATTTGGCCATTGATGATGATGATCAAGCCTTGGTTGGCATCGCGACTGGTCTGAAGATGGGGGACGGCGATACGTACGTGGTTGGGATGTATGTCGCTCCCGAGGCACCCGGCTCAAGGTGTGCCCACCAATTGCTCGACGCGATCGCTGACCTTGCGACCCGCCGTTACGGAAAGCGCTTGGTGCTCGAGGTGCCCGAGTCCAATATCCGCGCCATGCGGTCCTACAGCTCGTACGGATTCGTGGAGACCGGTCGGCGACGCACTTTGGACCGCGACCCGAGCATCACCGAGATTGAGCTCGCGTATCCGCTGGCGGGGACGCGACACGCCTGACTCGTACCGTGTGCGCCCGATCCTCCCCTGGGTGGGTCGTTTCCCCGCACAAAGCCTCAAGACGCGCGCACGCCGCTGATGAGCGTGGCGCGTGCGCGGGCGAATCCTCAGGGGCTGGTAGGCGAGTGATTCAGACACCGTCAGTCAGGGCCCTTATGGTGTCCCTGTGCCTGGAGCCACGACGCGACCGCTTTTGTCGCCAGACGCGCTGCTGAATGATCTGGACCCAGAGCAGCGACAGGTCGCGACTGCACTCAGCGGGCCAGTGGCGGTCATCGCGGGAGCCGGCACAGGCAAGACCCGGGCGATCACCTACCGCATCGCTTATGGCGTTGCATGCGGGGCATATAACCCCACATCCGTACTTGCAGTGACCTTCACGACCCGTGCGGCCGGTGAGCTCCGCGGCCGGTTGCAACAGTTGGGGGCACACGGCGTCCAGGCCCGAACTTTCCACTCAGCAGCGCTCCGGCAAGCTCAGTACTTCTGGCCTCAGATCTATGGCGGTGAGTTGCCGCACGTGCTGGATAACCGGATGCCGCTCGTTGCGGAGGCGGCCAGCCGACTGCGGGTCAGGGTCGACACGTCCGGGCTGCGGGACCTGGTTTCCGAGATTTCCTGGGCGAAGGTCAGCAACGTCAGTGCCGAGGACTACCCGCGACTGGCCGCACAGCACAATCGCAACCTCGCCTCCTACGACTCTGAGAGTGTGGCCCGCATCTTCGCTGCGTACGAGACGTCAAAACGCGACCGCAGCCGCATCGACTTCGAAGACATCCTGCTCTGTGCTGCTGCACTGATGTCAGATCACCCGGAGATCGCGGAGACGATCCGCCGGACGTATCGCCATCTGGTGGTTGATGAATATCAAGATGTCAGCCCGCTGCAGGAGGCGCTGCTGAACCTTTGGCGTGGTGAGCGCGCTGAATTGTGCGTGGTCGGTGATCCGGCGCAAACCATCCACTCCTTTGCTGGAGCCCGGGCCAGCTTCCTGACCGGGTTCGGGCAACGTTTCCCAGGAGCTACGGTGATCCGCCTGGTACGCGACTACCGCTCCACCCCCCAGGTTGTTCGGTGCGCGAACGCGATCATGACAGCCGCCGCCAAAGAGCCAGCGCGAGGCTTCCAGCCCGTCAATCTCCAGGCGCAGCAGCCTGCTGGACCTGAGGTGGAATTCGTCGAGTCGCAGGACGAGTCGGCGGAGGCTGCTGGGGTCGCCGACTGGCTCGTGCAACAAGCCAAGGCCGGTGTTGACTTTCGAGACATGGCTGTGCTGTTTCGCATCAACGCGCAGTCACCTGCCATCGAGCAAGCGCTGGCCGATCGCAGAATTCCGTACTTGGTACGCGGAGGCGAGCGCTTCTACGAGCGGCCAGAGGTGCGCCAGGCGTTGCTGATCTTACGGACCAAGGCGCGGACGACAACAGACACTGAGCAGGGGAGCGCGGTGGAGGAGATGAAATCGATACTCCTCACCTTGGGCTGGACCCAGCAGCCGCCCGAAGGCGGCGGGGCAGTGCGGGAACGTTGGGAGTCACTTGCCGCATTGCTGAGTGTGGCCGAGGATCTAGAAGCCGAAGCGAACGCGACTGCTGAGCTCGCTCCGCAGCCGGGGGATGATCAGCAACCGCTCACTTTGCAGGCGATCTCGGCCGAACTGGACCGTCGCGCGGACTCGCAACATGTACCAGCAGCGCAAGGTGTCACCATCTCCACACTGCATTCGGCAAAGGGCCTTGAATGGGAGGCGGTGGCGTTGCTCGGCATTCATGAGGGGTCATTGCCCTTTATCCTCGCCAGCTCACCGGAGCAGGTCGGTGAGGAACGACGCCTGCTCTACGTCGGCATGACACGGGCCAGGCGACTGCTGCGAATTTCCTGGTCCAGAACCCGAAACGGGAATGGGCAGCCGCGTGTGCCTTCTCACTTCCTCGAGCCGGTGCTGCCCGATTCGCTCCGGGGACCAGCCAACCAGTCGCGACCGCGGCGGTCTAGCCGGAAGTCGGCGCTCTCGCTGCATTGCCGATCCTGTGGACGATCGCTTGCCGAGGCTGCCGAACGCAAGATCGGTCGGCACCTGGACTGCCCGGCAACCTTCGACGATCAAACGATGACGATGCTGCGGGAGTGGCGCCGCCAGGAGGCGGCAGAGCAGCAGCTCCCCGCGTACTGCGTGTTCACCGACGCGACGCTGATTGCCATCGCCGAGGCGCGACCCCGCAGTGTCGGGGAGCTGATCAAGTTGCAGGGTCTCGGTCCCACGAAGGCAGACAGGTACGGCGACCATCTCTTGGCGATCATCGAAGCAGAGACGGCCCGTACGAGAGCATCTTCATAATCCGACCAGGATGAGCAGAAAAGTGTTTGCATCGGCTTGCGATACTCCCCTAGGGTTGACGAGGACCTTTCTGCTCGACCGAGTAGAAGGGCCGCATCGCCCGACTTGACGCACGAGAGGAGGGGTCGGTGCATAACTGGCGCACGGCTCAGTTGAGCATGTCTGAACTCCGTGTGCCTTTGCGTGCGCTCATGCCGGTCGCACCAGTCGTTACGGAGCTCGCTGACGGCAGGCCACGTGCCCATCTCTGCAATCCGCGCCGCATGGGAGAGGTCTGCCTTCAAAGCACAGCTGCAGCTGATGTACAAGGCGCACGTGTCGCCGGATTCGGCGGTTACGACGTCACCGATACCAAGTTCTCGATCCATTTGGGGCCACCCTCCTGTAGTCCGCCGGTGTAAATCACACCGCCGTCTCCAGGGCCGTGACTCCCAGATATCCGGGATTCACGGCCTTCGTGTTTCCCGGCCAGATTTGAGGAGCCCGCAGGTCGGGCACCTCATGATCAGAAAAGTAGGCCGACATGTATGACACAGGAGGTGGCCCGAGGGTCGTTTCCCGGGGCGCCGCCGAGCTGCCTTGTCGATTAGTGGATCCGGATCTGTTCTTCGCCGAGGCACCTGCCGACGTCGAGGAGGCAAAGGCGCTGTGTTTGGATTGCCCGGTCCGGGAGGCGTGTCTGGCGGGCGCGCTGAGGCGGCGGGAGCCGTGGGGCGTCTGGGGCGGAGAGTTGTTCATTGCGGGCGTTATCGTGCCCCACAAGCGACCGAGAGGACGTCCCCGGAAGTATCCCGTCGCCGAGCCGTTTGCTCCGGCGGCTAAGGACGAGGCCGCAGCATGACTCATGACGGGATGGGTCGACGCAACAAAAATTACGGCGATTCTCCCGTACGGCGCAGTGGTGTGCCGATAGCATCATCCGTGCTTGAAAGCTGCTCGCCAATGCCGACGCTCGCAGCTAGAACACGGCCTGCATCAGCAACACGCGGCACAGCCTCGAGGCTCCCCTTCGGGTCAAGAGTGGAGTCCTGGCCTCCCCAGCCAAGTGCGTGCCCCGCGACCCAGCCCATGCTGTGCCGCGCGTTGTTGATGCAACCTTCCATCGCTGCGAGCGTCGGTATCACGCGAGCAGCCTCAAACCTCGCCGCTTCAGTCCTCGGCGTAGCCGGGAAGAAACTCGTTCAGTACCTCGCCGAACGCTGCTCGGGCGTTCAATTGGGAAAGGACGGCCAACCCGCCTAGCCATACGCGATGGATCAGCAGATAGCTGGGTGGCAGGTTCAGCTTCATTGCGACCCCGCCCGAAGCATGCGGATCGCGAACCCGGATGAACTGTTCACGCATCCAGTTGCGATTGAACTGAAACTCTGGCACGGCGGCCGGCTCCACGAACGGGCTCAAATAATCGAGCAGATCCTCAGCGTCAATGTCGGATGCAACAAAACCTTCTTGGCGCAACCCTTCGGCCACTTGATGTGCGTCACCTTTTTGGGCAATCCGGAGAATTCTGCCCATGGCCGGGGGAAGACCGTCCGGCAGGCGCGCCACCAAGCCGAAGTCGACTACTCCGAGCCGGCCGTCCTTCATGAGCTTGAAGTTGCCTGGATGAGGATCGGCATGCAGCAAACCGACGACGCTTGGCCCAGAGAAGAGGAATCGTACGTACTGCAAAGCAGCCGCGTTGCGCTCCTCGTCGGGAAGATTCGCGGCTGAGGACAGCGGCGCACCTTCCACCCACTCGCTAACCATCACCCTCGGCGTACTTGCCAGCACAGGCGGTACGCAAAACTCCTCGCTCTCAGCGAAGCCGACTGCGGCTTGGTGTTGGGAGTCCGCCTCAAGGGTGTAGTCGAGTTCCTCGGTGACCCGGGCGGTCAACTCGTCTACGAGCGCACTCACGTCCATGCCACCAGCCAGCGGGGCGAAGACCTTGGACAACCGCCCGATTTGCCGCAAATCTGAGCGCAATGCCTCATCGGCACCCGGGTACTGCACCTTGACCGCGACCGTACGCCCATCTGCCCACGTCGCCTGGTGCACCTGACCAATGGACGCGGCGGCGGCAGGCAGCGGATCGAAATCGGAGAAGGATTCGCGCCACCGCGGGCCGAACTCACGAGCCAACACGGCATGAACTCTTGATGTTGGCATCGGAGGCGCCGCGTCCTGCAGCCGGGCAAGGTGGGCTCGATATGGCGCGGCCACGTCTTCAGGCAGCACCGACTCGAAGAGGCTCAGCGCCTGCCCAAACTTCATGGCGCCGCCTTTGAGCTCTCCGAGCACCCGGAAGAGCTGCTCAGCAGCGCGCTGCTGGAGTTGCTCACTCACCTCATCTGCAGGTGCCCCTCCCAATCGCTTCCCCAGCCCGAGCGTCGCGCGGCCAGCGAAGCCGAGAGGGAGCGAGGCCAATCTTGCCCCGCGGCGGAATGCGGAACGAGCCAGTGAATTGCCATCGACTTCAGCCGCCAGATGTCGCTCCGCGCCATTGGTTTGACTGGCGGACTGGTCGCTCATGGGCCCCATTCTGTATGGCTGAGCCAACCGCAACCGCACCTGGGATGAGCGGCCCAACGACGCAGCCGCGTCACGAAGTCCGGCCAGCTCAGCTCCAGTGTTGCGCCGGCGGATTCCGGCAGCTCCCCGTGGAGGAATGCTAGTGCCTGCGCTGCCGCAATCGAAGCCGCCCAGGTGATCAGGGCTGGTGGCGACTCGATGCGTAGTCGTGACAGCTGTGCCAGGACCGCCGGCCAATGCAGATCGGCATCGCTCCGAGCCAGGTCTGCACAGCGTAGGCATGAGGTCCGGCCGGCAAGAACCAGCGGTCCGACACTCACACCATTGCCCCAAGAGCGCACCACCAGATGTGGTTGGTCGATTCGCAGCAGATGATCGGTGATAACTCGATCAAGCTCGGGGCGGTCACAAGCCACGATGGTGAGATTTATCGGGGTCGCATCGGGTTTGGACCAATGGCTCAGGATGCCGATGGTGGTGTCCGCCTCTGCGAACGCGGAGCGTAGCGCCTCCGCTTGCGAGGACAGCACACCTGCGGACGGATACAGGGCCAGGTCCGGCGGTTCGTTGTCGTAGACGTACAGGGTTCCAACTCCACTGGCGACGAGCACACGGGCGATCGGGTGGCCTAGCTGCCCTGCACCGATGAGCCGCAGGCGCAGCCGAGCCAAGGCATCGCGGTACGGTGCCGCGCTACGGCCGGTCAGCAGTCCAGCCGCATTGAGAGCGTCGAGCGCCCAGGTCAGCTGGGGCGTGGTGATTCCTACGGTTCGAGCCGTGCGCAGGACGGCACTGGTTGGCTGTGTGCCGTCCAGGAGAGCCAGCAGCGCGCCGAAGCCTGCCCCGCGGAAGACCAGCGCGGTGTCGGGCTGAACCCCGACTTGGACTTCGTCAGACGAGCGCTGAAGGACCGGCGCGTACGGCACAAGTCGCGGATGCTCAAGGGGCGGCTGCGACGTGACGTGGGATCTTGATGAACTCACCGGGCCAGTCTCCGGCTGGCTGGCGGAGCCTGACGCGCCATCCACAGCCGAATATGAGCCGATCAGCACGGCGGCGGCGCGCGCGAAACGAGCGCTCGCAGCTCTGGCCTAGACGTACATCAGGGACGGCCGCTGACGACCGTCCCTGAGTGGGTTGCTCTGGGTTGCTGCGTTAGGCCCTGCCGAGGATGCGGTTGAGGTTCGTGCCACACACAGGGCACTTGGCCTTGGCCATCCGGGTGCCCTTGTCGTTGACGTGCACCTCGCCTGAGGCCTCCCGCTTCGCCTTACATTTCACGCAGTAGAACTCGCCGCTGTACGTCTCCGCCATGACTTCTCCTTGCTCGATGTTCGTCCGCACACTGGTCACAGCTGCGGGACCTCGCGATGCGCCACTGGCCATCTCTTACAGGCCACTGGACCCCCGGCAACCGTCACCTCGACAGATGCCATACCGCTTGGCCGCCCGTAACTCTACGCGAGCGTGGATTGAGCGCTGGCGGAGCATGCAAGAAAAGGACGAAACCTCCAGGGACATCGGGATCGCTAGCCTTCCCCTGCGAGCGTGCCGACCATCTGGAGGTTTCGTGCTCGGAACGCTATAGGCAGTCCTGCTCGCCGTCAAACGATTGTGGGAAAGCCAATTTCGGTCAAATGTGGACAACAGTGTGGAAACGATGTGCACCGTGCCCCACCGGTTTGTGGACCACACTCGCCATGTGCCGGAACCTAGGCGTGGGCTGTGTGGAAACCTGTTGGACCGGTGGTCTCATCTACTTTGTCTAGCTATTTATGAGCCAGTCTCAAGGGCTGATTCAGATTCTGAGGCGAGGTAGGTTGTCTCCTACCGTCCAAGTCTCGAGCTGAATGCTCGCACCTAACTGATGGCCAGTCGCGTCGGAAAGGACATCGTGACTCAGCCACCGCTGCCATTGCCGAAGCGAGGGGGGAAGGTCAAGAGAGGTCGCCGGACGCAGCCCCGAAGTAGCGCTGAACCTCCGCACCCGGCCGCAATACCCAGTCCGGCCGATGCACGCAGCCCGCGGGTGGAGGTGCGCCGCAGCAGTCGGCGTACCCGCACGGTGACCGCCTACCGTGAGCGCGACACCATCGTCGTCCTCATCCCACAACGCATGTCGAAGGCCGACGAACAGACATTCGTCAAGGACATGGTCGAGAAGGTGCTCGCCCGAGAGGCGCGGGCATCCGCACCGCGCGGGGACGACGCACTTGCCGCCCGGGCTCGGGAGCTCGCGGGTGTCTACTTGGCGCCGGCTCTGGACCAGGCGCCCGAGCCGACCGCTGTTTCGTGGGTGACCAACCAGCAACAGCGCTGGGGCTCATGCACCCCCAGCACTGGCCTCATCAGACTGTCCCACCGCCTCCAGCCCCTGCCCGCGTGGGTCGTTGACTACGTCCTGCTTCATGAGCTGGCTCACCTGGTGGAACCGACTCACTCCGATCGCTTCTGGAGTCTCGTCGGCCGGTATCCGGCGGCAGAGAAGGCCAAGGGATTCCTCGAGGGCTACCTGGCGGGCCAGGGTCGACAGGCCGAGTCGTTCGATGTCGACTGAGCAGGCCGCTCGTCGTCGCGTGGCAGTCGTGCTGGCCCGCTATGACGCGTCGAGGGCAGCTCCAGATGGCATTGATCCTGCCGCTTTCGCTACCGCATGCCTGCTTGACACGTATGAGGTGGTGGCGGATCTGATCGGGGTCACATCAGGCATCGCCGGCCCTGCTTCGGTCGCCGAAATTCTCTGGCCCGGCGCTCTGCACCTGCCGACCGAGATAACGGCACCGGCCATGGCGGGTCAGCTGAGCGAAGTGGCCGATGAGCTTGTCGTGTTGCCCGCGGACCTGCCCGACTTGCCGGGGCTGGTGCTCGCCAAGTTGTTCAAGGTCCTCCACCGGACCGACATTGCAATAGCGCCGGAACTAGCCGGCGATGGCTGCGCCGCGATCGGTGTATCGCTCCCGCTAGCCGATTGGCTCCCTGAGGACGCGTTCGACATGGACCACAATCCGTTTGACCGGCTCAGCGCAGCCGCTCCGCGCCGGAGCCGTTGCTCGCTTGCGCCGGCCTGGCACCGCCTACGAACTCCGGTTGATCTGCGACGGCTTGACCCCGGCCTGGAAGGATGGGAGGAGACCAGGGCTTTGCTCGCAGGTCGATCGCTGGCCGCCGACTGATGGACACGCGGGCCCGGCACTTGTGCCGCGATCGACCAGTCTCCGAGGGCTTCCCTCAAAATCTGACGCCAGTTATCCGACACGCCGTCCAGACCAGCCTCACGCCGAAACGAGTGTCAGTTCTTGAGGGCATCCGCGCTCTCCTCGAGTAGCTCGCGCTGCAGCGCACTCGCCAGCCAGTGTTGATAAGTCTCGGAGGTCCAACCACGTGTACCAACGAGTAGGTAATGCACAGCCGGGGAGCAAAGTGTCCAGATGATGTCCCGGGCCTGCTCGACCGACAAATCGGAACGCAGAGCCCTGCTCTCCGCGAGCTGCCCGGCGAAGGCCTCCAAGCCATGCAGCCGACGCGCTTCGAGCCCGTCCAACACCTCTCGCAATTCCGCGTCGCCTTCGGCGGCGCCGACAAGCACGCGATACAGCGGGCCTGACCTGCCATGGACGCCCGGCTGGGTGGCTGCATAGAGCTCGAGCTTCCGACGCGGATCGGTCTCCTCTATGACAGCCCGAATTGCCGGGCGCTCCTCGGGTGTGGCTTCGGCCCTCTTTGATCCTCCAGCGAGCGCTGACTCAATGACGGCCTTGAATAGTCCCGCCTTGCTGCCGAACGCCCGGTAGATCGTCTCGACGACGACGCCGGTCTCGGCGGCGATTGCCGGCATTGACGTCCCGACGTAGCCGCCCTCGCGGAACAGCCTGTCGGCCGCGGCCTCGATGTCACGGCGCGTCTGAGCTGCCTGCTCGCGGCGTCTCCTGGAGTCGTATTGCCGGCGGGGCTTGACGATCTGGATCATTAAGTGGAATACTCCTGACATCAATTAAGTATCATTCTACTAAATCATAGCAGGAGGTTCAGAATGACCGAGGAACTCAAGGCAAAGGCGCGTCGGATCTGGGAGGAGATTTTCCCGAACGCTGATGTAGAACGTCTCGCCGAGGTGATCGCCGAAGATTCGATCGATCATGGCGCGCGTCCCGACGAGCCGCAGGGTCTTGCCGGTGTTGAGCAGACGATGTTCTGGCTCAGAAGCGTGTTCAGCGACCAGCGGTGGGAGATCCGCCAGGTCATTGGCGAAGGCGAATTGGTGGTTGTCTATTGCACGTTTCACGCCCGGCACACTGGCGACTTGATGGGCATCCCGCCCACCAACCGCGAGGTCGCCCAGGACTACGTCCACATCCTGCGGTTCAAAGACGGCAAAGCCGTCGAGCACTGGGGGCTGCGCGACGATATGGCCCTCATGCAGCAACTGGGCGTCCTGCCTGAACGACCAGCACCAGTCGCCGCGAGCTGAGGCTCGTTACCAGCCAAGCCGTACGCCCGCAGCCCGTACCAACGCCGAGACCGAGTGATCAACCTCAGGCAGCTGATCATGAGCAAACCAGCGGAGGTCGAGCGACTCGTCCCCAACATCGGCACTGATCGCGTGATCCGCGAGCACCAGGTATTGCACATCGAGGTGGTAGGTGGGCCGAACGGTGCCACAGGGCACCTCGTGCTTGGAGAGCAGTAACGGGCTCGGTTCGAGCGACAGATCGCCTAGTCCGCTCTCCTCGGCCGCCTCCCGCGTCGCCGCTGCCTCCAATGTAGGGTCGGTTGCTTCGATATGACCGCCCGTCTGCAGCCACCGTCCCAAGCGCCCGTGCAGGGTCAGTAACACCATGCCTTGGCCAGCGGCACAGATCAGCGAGCTGGCGGTCAGATGCGCGCCGACGCAGGATCGGGACCAGCCGTCACTCCGTCTCGCAAGATGATCAAGAAAGTGCCGCCGCAATTGATCTTGTTCACGGTCGGGGGCCGACCAGGTCTCCAAGGTCCGGCGGCAGCTGAGCTCCAAGCCTCCCATCGGCCGGTCAGCTGCTCGGATTCTCGTCGCCTTCGGTGCTCTCGCCCTTAAGCAGCTGCTCAAGGGCACTGTCGATGTCGTCGTTATCAGCGCCCTCAGAGTGGGCATCCCCAGCGACAAAGCCCAACGGATCATCAAGATCGGCCGATGTTGGAATGAGGTCCGGATGCGACCAGACGGCATCTCGACCGTCGATACCGCGGGCGTCGCGCAGCGCCGCCCACAAGTTCGCAGCATCGCGCATCCGGCGAGGCCGCAGCTCAAGTCCCACCAGCGTGGCGAACGTCTCTTCGGCCGGACCTCCCGTCGCGCGGGCGCGGCGCACAGCCTCGGCCAAGGCGCTGGCGGCTGGCATCCACTGGGCTGTCGCCTGACTGACGACCTCGTCCACCCAACCTTCGACGAGCGCCAGCATGGTCTCCAGCCGCTCCAGGGTGGCCCGTTGTTCCGGGGTCTTCTGGGGCTCGAACAGGCCGCCCTCGACCGATGAGGTCAGCTCTTCGAGGTTGCTGGCGTCGAGCCTGCCGACAGCCTCCTCAAGCGCGGACGTATCGATCGTGATGCCGCTGGCGTACTGCTCAACCAGAGCCAGCATCTGCGCTCGCAGCCAGCCTGCCGAGGCGAAGAGTCGCTGTCGTGCGCATTCCCGCAACGCCAGATAGAGGGTGACATCGGCGCTCGACTGCTCTAGGCCCTCGCCGAAGGCCTTGATGTTGGTCGGCAGCAGCGCAACGTGGCCCGGCTCGCTGAGCGGCAGACCGATGTCGGTGGCGCCGACCACTTCGGTTGCAAGATGGCCCAGGCCCTGCCCGAGCTGCAGACCGAACATGCTCGCACCTGAGGTGCGCAGCATCGGCCGCAACATCTTTTCCATGCCTGCCATTCCGGGCAGGGCGGCAGACTCCTCGCTGCCGCCGAAGCTGAGTGCCCCCTCCATCGCATCCGCAATGTGCAATGCGACTGGTTCCACAAGTCGCTGCCAGACCGGCATGGTTTGCTCGATCCAGTCCGCCCGGCTCCACGCCGCTACAGTCGTACTCACCCGCGGGAATCTCGTGGCCTGGTCAAGCCAAATCTCGGCCAGCTCAACTGCTTCAGTGACGGCACGCCGCTGGCCGGCATCAAGACTCGGGTCCGGACCCAACGAGGCGACGGTCTTTCGCGCTGTGTCCTTGGTCACCTCCCAGTTCACACCTGACCCGGGTTCAGTGGGACCGCTGGTGAACATGGAACCGGCACCGCCGAGCATCGCGAAGGCCCTTTGCAGCTGGGCGGCGAGCGCATTCACGTCACCGCCGGCAAGTGATGAAAGGAACGCCTCGAACGGGTTGTCTGGTTCTCCGCCGCTGCCCGATGGATTGTCAGGAGTTCTGCCTGACCCTCCCGAACCACCCAGGCGATAGGGCTCGGGTGGACTGTCGTCTGGTGGCGTTCTTTCGTCTTCGGGCTGATCGGCCGGATCTGGCGTTCGATCCTCGGCCATGCTCACTCCTGACACGTTGCCTGACTGTGGTTATTCCACCGTACGCGGCTGCCTGTGTCTTCGCCCAGCGACGACCTGTTGATCGCTGACAGCGCAACCTCGGGCGTAGGTTTACCAGCACAACCGTCAGGCCTAGCGGCCTGACAGCGGGCGTCCGTCTGCCAGCACAGCCATCAAGGCAGACTGTCGTCGAGGCGGACCAGCGCATCACAGACGGCCGGTCACGTGATCGGGACAGCTACGCACCCGTACTAAGGTCGAGGCATGCCATCGAAGATTCGCCGGGTCGGCATCAGCGAGTCGGCGCTCAGTGTCGACCGGGCGATCCGCCTTGTCTCGAGCCCTTCTGTCGGTGGCGTTGCCTTGTTCGTGGGCACCGTACGCAACGCTGATCATGGCGCCGACGTCGTCTCACTCGACTACTCCCAGCACCCCAGCGCGTTGGACATATTGACCAAGTGTGCGGAGGAGACTGCACGTCAGCATGATGTTCTGGCGATCGCGGTGGAGCACCGGGTGGGTCACCTCGAGGTCGGCGACGTCGCGGTCGTTGTGGCCATCGGCGCAGTTCATCGCGGTGAGGCGCTGGCCGCGTGCGCACATTTGATCAACACCCTGAAAGCCGGAGTGCCGATCTGGAAGGAGCAGCACTTCGCCTCAGGTGAATCCGAATGGGTCGGACTCTCAAGCGAAAGCGACGAGGCAGCGGCCTTGCCGCAGATATCGCCGTCCAGGCGCCTCGGTCAGGGCGTCGGTTCGGGCAGGCCGTGACCCGTCAGACCTGGACTGCACTCGTCTCGGCGCTCGCGTTCATCTGCTTGGCCGTGTTGCTCGTTGTCGTTCCCGTACCGTTCGTTAGCTGGACCCCGGGCGGCACGCGGGACACGCTTGGCACCGTAGGCAACGAGCCGATGATCAGGGTCCAGGGCGTCGACACCTATCCCACAACGGGCCGACTGGATATGACCATCGTGGCGATCACTCCCGCTGATGCTCGGCTCAGTCTGCCGCAAGCGCTGCTGGCGTACTGGTTGCCGCATCGCGACGCGTTGCCACGGGATGCCATCTATGCGCCCGGCAAGACAGCCGAGCAGGTGGAGAACGAGGACGCCGACATGATGGAGACAGCCCAGGACGATGCGGTCGTGGCTGCATTGCGCGCCGACGGACGGCCGGTCACCGAGATGCCGGCCATCTTCTCGGTGACAGTAGGAGGCCCTGCGCACAAGCTGTTGCTTCCGGGTGATCTCGTGGTATCGGTTGACGGAATTCCGACTCCCGACGATGAAGCGGTGCGGGAGAGGATCCGTTCCCACAGGGTGGGGCAGAAGGTCAGGTTCGCGGTCATCCGGGACAACGTCCAGACCGAGGTCACAGTGACGACGGTCGAATCGAACGTCCAAACAGACGTTCCGGTCGTGGGCATCACCCTCGGTACCGGTTATCGTTACGAGCCCGAAATTTCCTTCGACCTCGGGCAGCAGATCGGCGGCCCGAGCGCAGGTTTGGTATTCGCTCTGGCCATCTACGACAAGATCACCGACGGACCCCTGCTGGCCGGCCGACACCTTGCCGGGACTGGAACAATCACGCCTAACGGAGATGTGCAAGCCATCGGGGGAATTCAAGAGAAGATCTCTGCAGCCCAGAAGGCTGGCGCCACCGCTTTCTTCGTTCCGGCCAACAACTGCCGCGATCTCGAGGGGGTGCGTACCACTATGACTCTGATCAAGGTCGCCACGCTCACCGAGGCCATCAAGGCTGTCCAGGCCGTCAACAGTAATGGCGACGGCGCCGTGCTTCCGCACTGCTGATGAGCCATTCTGTGTACCCGGGAGTTCCGGGATTTCGAACCGGCTGCGGAACACGCGCATACGCTGACTTGAGCAGGTGTGGAGGCACCGCGGAACCGCTCGGACCAGCTTGGTCGTTGCCGAGACGACGGTGTGATCTACGAGCGGTTGAGGAGAGATGAGTTTGAGCAGTCTGCGGGTCGGCCGGCGACGGAGCGCCATCCTGCCGACATTGGTCATAGTCGCGATAATTATCGTGGCATTCGCCGTACTCACCAGCGTGTGGACGGACCGGTTATGGTACGGCTCCTTCGGCTATTCCTCGGTCTTCAGCAAGATGCTGCTGACCAAGATCGGGCTGTTCGTGTCTTTCGGTCTGATCATGGCTACCTGCGTCGTCGCCAACGCGGCAATCGCCTACCGGCTCCGGCCACGGCTCGGAGCGCAAGTACCGACCAGCCCGCTGCTTGAGCGCTATCGCGAAATGCTGGAATCCAGGTTTGTCTGGGTGCTGGTTGCCATAGGCGCCGTCGTGGGCCTGTTTGCTGGCGGTGCGGCTAACGGCCGGGTGCTGGACTACCTGGCCTGGCAGAATGCAACCCCGTTCAACATCACTGACCCACGGTTCGACCTCGACGTCGGATTCTTCGTTTTCGCCTATCCGTGGTGGCGGTTCGTGCTGTCGTTCATCTTCTCGGTGCTGGTCTTCAGCGCGATCGTCGCCGCCATCGTCCACTACACGATGGGCGGGTTGCGGTTCAGCGGGGCACAGCGCGGCGCCAGTAGAGCCGCGCAGGCTCACCTCTCGATCTTGGTCGGTCTGGCCGTGCTGGTGAAGGGTTTCAGCTATTGGTTCGACCAGTACGAGCTAGCGATCGAACGCTCGAACCGGCTCTTCACCGGCATCTCCTATACCGCAGACAATGCGACGGTGACCGCCAAGATGATCTTGGCCATCATCGCCGGCATCTGTGCGCTGCTGTTCTTTGCCAACGCGGTGTTGCGCCGCTGGATGGTGCCGACCATCGGCCTGGTCTTGTTGCTGCTGTCGGCCATTGTGCTTGGGCTGGTCTACCCGGGCGCTGTGCAGTACTTCAGCGTCCGACCCGACGAGCCTGACAAGGAGCGCGCCTACATCAAGGCCAACATCGAGGCGACCCGTGCAGCGTACGGCGTGGACAAGGTGGAGATCACCGACTACTCGGCGAAGACGACGGCCACAGCGGGTCAGCTGCGGACCGACGCGGAGGCACTGCCGGGAATCCGGCTGATCGACCCGAACGTCGTCGGGCCGACGTTCGAGCAGCTGCAGCAGGTCCGTGGCTACTACGAGTTCCCGAAGATCCTGGACGTGGACCGCTACACCATCACCGGCAAGGAGACCGACGCGGTCGTCGCGGTTCGGGAGATGGACCTGAGTGGCGTGGAGGACAACTGGAACAACCGAAAGACTGTCTACACCCACGGCTACGGCCTTGTCGCGGCGTACGGCAACCGGCGGCAGGCCGGCGGTGAGCCGGAATGGATAGCCCGGGACATTCCGCCGACCGGCCAGATCGATGAGCACGAGCCGCGCATCTACTTCGGAGAGCTGTTGGGCCAGCGACCGGACCAATACTCCATCGTCGGCGCTCCCGCTGGTACGCCGCCCATCGAGTTGGATACGCCGGGCGGCGGTGAGGGCGGGAACCCGAAAACCTACACCTACACCGGCAAGGGCGGCGTCAAGATCGGCAACATGTGGAATCGGCTGCTCTACGCCGCCAAGTTCGCCGACGTCAACATCCTGCTTTCTGACCGTGTCCACCCGGAATCCAAGATCATCTACGATCGCACGCCGCGGCAACTGGTCCAGGGCGCCGCACCCTGGCTGAAGGTTGACGGCGACGCGTACCCGGCGGTGGTCGAGGGCCGGATCGTCTGGATCGTCGACGGCTACACCACGTCGAACTCCTACCCGAACAGCGAACGCGTGAACCTCAATGAGGTCACCTCCGACGCCCAGACCAGCGCCGGCGGAACAGTCGTGGCCCAGCCGCAGGACGACGTCAACTACCTACGCAACTCAGTCAAGGCCGTTGTGGATGCCTACGACGGCAGTGTCAAGTTGTATGCGTGGGACGACATCGATCCGGTGCTGAAGACGTGGACGAAGGCGTTTCCGAACGTCGTGCAGCCGAAGTCCGCGATCTCCAAAGACCTGCTGGACCACCTGCGCTACCCGCAGGACTTCTTCAAGGTACAGCGTCAGATCCTGGCGCGTTACCACATGACCAACCCAGACAACTGGTACCAGCGGTCGAGCTTGTGGGACGTTCCCAGCGATCCGGTGGCGGGCGCTTCGGCGCAGACCAAGGAGCCGCCGTTCTACCTGTCGGTGAAGTGGCCTGGCGATGAGAAGCCGATCTTTTCCCTGACCAGCTCCTATGTGCCCTTCAAGCGCTCCAACCTGGCCGCCTACATGGCGGTGAACGCCGATGCCAGCAGTCCCGAGTATGGGCGGATGCGCATCCTGCAGATGTCGGACACGACCCAGATCGACGGGCCGGGACAGTCGTTCAACGCTATGACGACCAACGAGACGGTGGCGGACCGACTTCGCCCCTTCCTGAACCAGGGCGCTGCCAGCGCAACCTTCGGCAATCTGCTCACGTTGCCCATGGGCGGCGGCTTGCTCTATGTAACCCCGGTCTACACCCAGCGCCAGGGCAGCACGGGCTCCTACCCTGCGCTCCGTTTCGTCGTGGTCCGCTTCGGCCAGTCGGTCGGGATTGGGGACACCTTGCAGCAAGCGCTTGACCAGGTGTTCCAGGGAAGCTCCGGTGGCACAACTGATGAAGGCGGCACCGCCGATGGGAAGAGGCCGTCGGGAAAGGCTGACAACCCGGCCGCCACAAGGGCGCTCAATGAGGCGGCTGCAGCATTCGAGGCCGCAGACAAGGCGCTGACCGCAGGTGATCTTGGGACGTACCAGAAGAAGATGCAGGAGGCCAACGCTGCGGTGAAGCGGGCGCTGCGCGCTCTCGGTGGCTGAGAGATTTGGAGCGGCGCTAGGCCGGCGACCGGACTTCGAGATCGGGAAAACCTGTTGCGCGGAGCGGTTCCGCCAGCCGCTCCGCGTCCCCGACGACGACTAGGGTCAGCTCGTCCGGATCGACGACTGACCGGTAGGCCTCGGTGGCAGCTTCAGGTGTCACCGACCGCAGCAGCGCCAGGCTCCGGTCCACGTAGTCGTCAGGAAGTCCGGCGAGAACCTGGGTGGCAGCTTGATCAGCGACCCCGTCGGCGGTCGCGTAACGCAATGGGGAGACACCTGTGAAGAACGCGACGGCGTCGTTGACCTCCTGGCTGGTGAACGGCGCGCCGTCGACGTTGATCAACTTCTTTGTGATGGTCAGAGCATCGACGACAACCTCGGTTCGGAAGGAGCCTTGAACAGCGAAGGAGCCACCTGTTCGCAGTGGGCCGAAGTTCATCCGTACGCCGTACGTGTAACCCTTTTCCTCCCGAAGTACCGCCTGGAGCCGTGACAGGAACGCGCCGCCCATGGCGTACGAGGCGACGCTGATCGCAGACCAGCGGGGATCCAGCCGGTCGATGCCGAAACCTCCGAGCCGTACATCGGCTTGGACGGCACCGGGCCGGTCGACGAGAAGCGTGCGTGGAGCGGCCGGGACGGGTTCCTCGGCCACCACCCGTCGCTGGTCGCCATTGCGCCACGACCCGAGGCAGCGCTCGGCGACGGCGATCGGGTCGTCGACAAAGTCACCAGCGAGGATCAGAGTCGTTCCGGCTGGCCCGAATTGATCATGATGGAACGCGCCCACCGCATCCGGAGTCACCTGGCGCACGGTGTCTGGCTCGCCGCCGTTCATCCGAGCCGCTCTCATGCTCTCCTCGAAGACCGCAGCCCGGAAGGCAATGCTTGCGATTTGGGATGAGTTTGCCTGCGCCTGCTCGATCTCGGCCAGCCGTAACTGCACGTGACGGTTGACGTCGCGGTCGGCCAGCGACGGTTCGGTTACTGCCTCGGCGAACAGCTCGAGAGCTCGATCAAGATGCGAAGCGGGAACGTCGAGCACCGCTTTCAAGCCCGAGAGTGAGAGATCGACTCCGAAACCTGCCCCCTCGGTCTCGAGAAGTTCGGCGAACTCATCTCCGTCGTGCCGCAGCGTCCCCTCGTCCAGCGTCCTGGCGCAGATCGTCGCCACGCCCTCGATGTCCCGGCCTTCGGCATTGAGCGGGACGTCCAGCACCAGATGGGCCGAGATCACGTGTTGGCCGGGGAGGTCGAAGACCATCAGCTCGACACCGTTACTGAGCTGAGTGCGGGTAGCTGCTGGAAAGGTCCAGACTGTTGCAGGAGCGATCGCGGGGCGGGGCAGGAAGTCTCTCATCACCCCTCCTGCCGGTAGATCAGGGTTGCCCGCTGGTCCGGCCGCAACCATTGCTGCATGGCCCCTTGGACGTCGTCGTGATCTATGGCGGTGATCTCGGCGATCCGCGAATTGATCCGGTTTGGATCGCCGTGCAGCGTCGCGTACTCACCTAAGGCATCGGCGCGCGAGTCGACTCGCGCCAGTTCGTGCAACCAGTGGCGCTCGAATTGCGCTTTGGCTCGTCGCAGCTCGTCCTCGGCTGGTCCGTCGGTAATCAGCTCATCGATCAGCTCGACGATTTCCTGCTCGAGCTGCTCGGGGCCAACGCCGTCTCTAGCGCGCGCATAGCCGAAGCCGAACGAGTTGCCACCAATCAAACCCATCGTGGACGCTCCGGTGCTCTCGGCGTGCTCGGTCCGGCGGATCAGTTGTTTATGCAACCGCGACGTCTGGCCGTGCCCCAGGACGCTAAAGGCGAGGTCGACTGCATCGAAATCCGGGCCGCCACGCGCGGGCAGCCGCCAGGTGAGGTAGACGGCGTCGGCTGGTACCTTGCCAGAGCCCTCGGTGCGTGGGTTGCCAAACACTGGGTCAAGCGGCCCAGCCTCGGGTTTGGTCGGCTGGGCACCGGCCGCGAGATGCCCAAAGTAGATATCGGCTCGCTGGAACGCATCATCTGGCTCCACATCGCCCACGATCGACAAGACAGCGTTGTTCGGCAAGTAGTGGCGCCGGAAGAAGGCATGAACGTCCTCCAGCGTGGCCGCATCGAGGTCCTCCATGGAGCCGATCGTGGTGTGCCCGTACGGATGGTCGGGTGGGAACGTCAGCTCATTGAGCAGCTCCATCACGTCCCCGTATGGCACGTTGTCGTAGTGCTGCCGCTTCTCCTCCTTCACCACCTCGCGTTGGGTGTCGAGGTTCTCCTGGGTCAGTGCATCCAGCAGTGTGCCCATCCGATCGGCCTCCAACCACAGAGCCAGATCGAGTCCGCCGGTCGGCAAGGTTTCGAAGTAATTGGTCCTGTCGAACCAGGTGGTGGCGTTGACAACTGCTCCGGCGGCCTGCAGCAGGGCCATGTGTTGGCCGGAGGCGACGTGGGCTGAACCCTGAAACATCACGTGCTCGAAGAGATGAGCAAACCCGGTGCGGCCCTGCTCCTCATCCCTGGAACCGACGTCGTACCAGACGTTGATTGCCACGGACGGCGCAATGTGGTCCGGACTGGCGATGACGCGTAATCCGTTAGCCAACGTGTGCTGGACAATCGGGTAGCCAAGCTGGGGGAGCGCGCCCGAGGTCATGCCCCACATCTCAGCACACCGCCCATTTCCAGCTGGCCGCTGGGGGCTTGCTATCTAGTTGATTACTCCGGCGATCTTTGCAGGTTCGGCGTATGCGTGGGCCAGGCTGGTGATCGTCTCGTGGGCGTTGAGCCCACTGGGATTGGGGACGACCCAAACCCGGGCGCCCGAGAGCAGGTCAGACTGCTCGCCGCCTCTGGCTTTGGGGTCGGTGAAGGCCACACGGTAAGCGGTGAGGCCCGCAACCGCGACAACCACTGGCTGATTTACCGCGACGAATGCCTCTAGCCGGGTACGTCCCGCTCGCAGCTCGGCGGGGGAGAGCTCATCGGCCCGAGCCGTGGCGCGATTCACAAGGTTAGTGATCCCGATACCGCGGTTGACCAAGTACGCACGGCCCTCGTCCGTCATCGGTTCGCCTCGGTCAAGATCCCGATCAACGATGCCAGCCAGCCGCAGTGCTGGATAGAAGCGGTTGCCCGGGTGGGCGAAATGCGTCTGCGTAGCGGCTGTCCACAGACCCGGATTGATCCCGACAAAGAGCAGCTTGAGGCCGGGGCCGACTAGGTCAGGGACCGATGCGTTCCGAAAAGACTGCAACTCCGCTTGGGAAAAGCCCACACAGGTCACCGTAGCGGGCACGGGCTCCGATCAAGCTGACTCCGCTCGCGGGCGGGGGACGAGCTTTGCGGGTGTTGAACCGCCATTTCAGACCCCAACGGGATACGCCCGGTTAGCCTTTCCCCGTGACATGGAGCGCGGGTCCAAGTTTTGACGCCCGGCGCGAGGCTCGACGCCGATTCCGCAGGGTCGTAGTCACGCTGCTTCAGGCGTTGGGATCCACCGTCGGACTGGTTGCGCTTTACTATCTGATACCGCTCGACCCTTCCTCGATTGGTGTGACCGTCGGGCAGCTTCTTGTCGGGCTGCTAGCGCTTGTCGGATTGGTCGTCTTTCAGGTCCGCTCGATCGCCAAGGCAACATATCCAGCGCTTCGCGCCGTGGGAGCCCTGGCAACGAGCGTTCCGCTGTTTCTGCTGCTGTTTGCCGGGACGTATTACGTCATGGGCCGGATCTCTGAGGCTAATTTCAGCGAGCCGCTTACGCGTACCGACGCGTTGTACTTCACCATCACGGTGTTCGCCACGGTCGGATTTGGTGATATCACCGCGACGACCCAGGGGGCCCGAATACTGGTCATGGGGCAGATGATCGCTGGTGTCGTGATCATCGGGCTCGGGGCTCGTATCATCGTCGACGCAGTGAAGCGTGGGCAAGCCCGGCAGCCGGGACAAACCAGCAGTGCCGAGACCGACGCGGAGACCCCGGTGGAGTAGGCATCGAACTGCATCATTTCGCCCATGGATCCTCGCAGTGACGCAGTAAGCGGCTTTCACCCAATCCGGGTGAAGCACTTCGGCATGGGCTCCACCAAGATCGTCAGATAGGCACAGCCGACAACCAAGGAGTACCCATGAACGGAATGATCAATGAACTCCTTGTCGACGGAGCCAAGGCTGGGGCCTGACCATGGCCCGGAAACCGGTACCTCCACTGACGCCGGGATGGGTCCTGGTGGATGGTCTGCCGGTGTTCCACCGGTTCAATGTCGATGCAGGCTCTGATGCTGGTGCGATGGTCCACGTTCACGGATTCGGCATCTCCGGGACGTACCTGGAGCCCACGGCGGCCCTTTTGGCACCGCATTACCGCACATTCGTGCCCGATCTGCCGGGGATGGGACGGAGCATCAGGCCTGAGGGAGGACTCGACTTACCCGGGCTTGCAAAAGCCCTGATGTCGTACTGCGATGCCGTCGGAGTCGAGCGGCCGATACTGGTCGGAAACTCACTCGGCTGCCCGATCATTATCGAGGTTGCTGCGAGCTTTCCTAACCGAATCGAGCGTGCCGTGATGGTATCGCCGGCTGGCGGGCCCAATAATCAACCACTCGCCAGAGCTATTGGACAAATGGCCAGGGACGGGTTGCGTGAGCCGCCATCGATGCTGCCGATCGCAGCACGTGACTACCTCCGGTTCGGGGCGCTCCGAAGCCTGTCGTTGTTTCGGGCGATGACTCGGTATCCCACGCTCGAACGGCTACCCCGTCTTGTCGTTCCTACCCTGGTGATCGCCGGTTTGCGTGATCCACTAGTCCGGATTGCGAATGCGCCTCGCCTCGCTGTGGTGCCTCACATTGACGTAGTCAGCGTGCCGGGCGCCCACGCCCTGAACTACAGCGATCCGCAGTTGATCGCTGAGCTCATTCGGGCTCACATCGACGGTGAGCCGCTGACGACTCCGACTGGGCGGCGATCTGTGGTCGAACACGTTAGCGTCGAGGCAGCTGAGCACGTGCGTGACGACCAGAACCTTGGCTGGGGACGAGATAAACAAGCCCGACCCGATTCGCACTAGTTCACGCCTCCCTTCCGGACCTCTCACCCTGCCTCACTTACTTGGACTCGGCAGCATCTAGTTGGCAGCATCTGCAGATGGCGCACAGCCCAAGTAAGCGAAGCGGAGTTGTGGTTGGCACAGCGTTGGGACCGCTTAGTCCTCCACTTGCGGCGTCGGCTTGACCTGTCCCGGTGTGCCTGCTGCTCGCTTCGTGTCTTCGGCCTGATAGCTGGCGAGCAGTTGCAACTCGTGGTCCCTCTTAGGGAACAAGAAGAATACGATCACCGCGCCGACGACGATGGCGATGATCCCGGCGGTGTACGCCCAATCGGCACCGGACAGGAATGACGACTTCGCCCCTTCAATGATCTGCGTCGAGTACTGCGGGTACCGCTCGGCGATCGCTGCGGCGCTCGAGAACGACTTGGTGAGCTGACTTTGAACGCTGGTCGTGACCTGGTCAGCACTGGGCGACGCGGCAATCGTTGCCGAGACGGCGGAGGCGTATCCCGCCGTGAGCAGCGCACCGAAGATCGACTGCATGATCGCACCGCCGAGGTCGCGCTGCAGGTCGGCGGTGCCGGAGGCCATCCCGGCGCGCTGCACGGGGACGGACCCCGTAAGGGAGTGGGACGCCGGCGTGCCGGCAAAACCCACGCCGATCCCGATGAGTATGTAGGCCACCCCCACCTGCCAGTAAGGGCTGCCCTCTGACCAGAGCAGGAGCATCCATGCGAAGGCGAGGAACAGAGATACGTAGCCGACGAGGAGTGTGAACCTCGCCCCTCGCGACTCGACGAGCTTTGCCGAGCGAGGCGCGACCAAGATCATGAAGACTACAGCGGGGAGGAAGGCCGCTCCGGCTTCAAGCGTGGAGTAGCCATTGACATTTTGGAGGTATTGCTGGCTGATGAATGCCGACCCCATCAGTGAGCCAAAGACGATGATCCCAGCGCAGGCCGCGACCCAGAAGATACGACGTCCCGCGACACGCAGGTCATACAGCGGATTCCTTGCTCGGCGCTGTCGGATGACGAACGCGATTGCTGCGGCGACGGCGATCGCGCCTAGCCCAATTGCAAGGGTTCCCTTGTTCGGGACCGGTGCGAAGTTGATCGCCAGGATCAGAGTCCCGACCAGAACAGCAGAGAGAACGCCGCCGAGATTGTCCACAGGACCTGTCGATTCGTTCACGTGGCTGGGCACGAAAATGAATGCCATCACTAAGGCGATGCCCGCTAGCGGGAGCGTGATCAGGAAGACCGATCCCCACCAGAACTTTTCAAGGAGCGCACCGGCAACAAGTGGTCCCAGTGCGGCAATCCCACCGCCGATTGCCGACCACAGTGCGATCGACTTCGTGCGTCCTGGCCCAGACCACAGCGCTGCGATCAGAGCCAGTGTTGTCGGGTATGCCATGCCCGCGGAAATCCCGCCGAGCACACGAGCCGCGAACAGCACCCCGTCGGATGGGGCATAGGCGGCAAGCAGACAAGCCGGGACGGACAGCGCCATGCCGAGGATGAGCATCAGCTTGCGCCCGTAGCGGTCGCCGAGGGCGCCGAGATAGAGCACCGATGCAGCCAGGCCCAGCGAGTAGCCGACCGCGATCAAATCCAAAGTCGTTTGCGAGGAGTCGAACGCCCGGCCGATCGAGGGCAGTGCGACATTGGCGACTGACAGGTTCAGGTTAGCGACCGCGGCGACCGCGATCAGCGAGATCAGCACTAAGCCCGCCCGTGCTGGCTGTGCACCAGAACCAGCGGTGTCAGGCGTCTGTTCCTGCATCCTGTCGGCCAGCTTTGCTCACCCCTGTCACTTTGGAGACCAGCGTTTGGGTCCGCGGCTCCTTAGGGCTCCACATCTATCGAAACAAAGCCACGCACACATCACCCACGCGGGATGAGAACGGGGGCGAATGCCGCGTGCGCCAACGAGCCCATCCCAACAGATGAGTGTGAGGTCGGTTGTGATGTGGTCTGACGTGTCTGCGACGACAGCCGATCGGCCGGCGATACTTATTGGGGGTCGGGAGCAGAAGGGGGCAAGGGTATGGGCGCTGCCAACTACTCGGTGTGGATCCATGCGCGACCGGAGGACGTCTGGCGCATTTACGTCGATCCATCACGGATCCCCGACTGGCAGACCGGATCCCCCGTGATCGAGGACATCAGCGGCGCCGGGGACGAGCCCGGCACGACGTACGTCTCCCGGCGGGGCCCGGGTACCGCGCGAACCACCGTGCTGGACGCCGTCCGTCCGCGCCACCTCGTCACCCGGACTGAGGCGTACTTGGGGCTGCAGCTCGAGCTCATTTCGGAGCTCACATCTGAGGGCGAAGGCACACGGCTCGAGCTGCGCGCTCGGACAGAGTGGCCGCGGGGACGTGCGCTGCTCGGCAAGCTCATCGAGGTGGTCATCCTCAACCCCTTGGAGGCCAGGAGGGAGCTGGCCCGACTCAAGACGTTGGTCGAACGGGGCATGAAGGCTGCCTAACTGCAATCAGCGAACTAATGTTCCGTGCTGTCCGCTGGGGCGCCTGATACGGCCGTGGGGTGGAGCTGGGACACTCAGCGAATTCATACGCACGGTGGCGACTGAGACTGGGACTGAGACTATTGGCCTTCCGCCCTTGTGCGCCCTGCTTGGCAAGTCGTCGGACGTACGTTCGCGGGGTGTGTCGCCGGTCCGTCGCGCTCAGCTCCTCCAGTGTCTGGTCTGTTTGATCGATTGGCTTTAGCGTCGAAGCCGTGGGTCACCGCAGAGAAGTGCACGTCTTCCTCGCCGGCCGCGGAGTCCGGCTGACCCCGGAGCTGGTCGGAGTGCCGACTTACCGCGACAAGCGCCGGGTCCCCGGTTCCTTTCTTCTGCCTCGAACAAGGAGACACGAGACCATGAAGCTGCTGCGCTACGGCCTGTCGGGCCAGGAACGGCCCGGACTGCTGGACAGCGACGGCCGCATCCGCGACTTGTCCCGCGACGTGGCCGACATTGGCCCGGACTGCCTGACGTCCGCCCGGCTCGCCGGCCTCGCGAAGCTGGATCCGTGCTCGCTGCCCCTCGTGGACGGGACGCCCCGCCTGGGCGTGCCGGTGGCGCGGGTCGGCAAGTTCATCGCCATCGGCCTGAATTTCGTCGACCACGCCGCGGAGTCGAACCTGCCTATCCCCAAGGAGCCGGTGGTCTTCACCAAGGCGACCAGTTCCCTCGCCGGCCCCAACGACCGGGTGATGCTGCCCAAGGACTCCGCCAAGAGCGACTGGGAAGTGGAACTGGGCGTGGTCATCGGCCGGCGCGCCTCCTACGTCGAGCAGACCGAGGCGCTGGATCATGTCGCCGGCTACTGTGTCGTCAACGATGTAAGTGAGCGGGAGTACCAGATCGAGCGCGGCGGCACCTGGGACAAGGGCAAGGGCTGCGACACCTTCGGCCCCGTCGGCCCGTGGCTGGTGACGAAGGACGAGGTGCCGGACCCGCAGGCGCTCGCCATGTGGCTCGACGTGAATGGAAAGCGCATGCAGACCGGTAACACGCGGACGATGATCTTCGGCGTGGCCGATATCGTCTCTTACCTCAGCCGCTTCATGACGCTGCTGCCCGGCGACATCGTCACCACGGGCACCCCGCCCGGGGTTGGCATAGGTATCAAGCCGGAGCCGATTTTCCTCAAGCAGGGCGATGTCATGACCCTGGGCATCGAGGGGCTGGGTGAGCAGCGCCAGGAGGTCATCGCCTGGCAGCGCACCGGGGGAGGTCCGAGCAATGGTCTATGAAAACCGCTTCCAAGGCCGGACGGCAATCGTTACCGGCGGCGCCTCCGGCATCGGGCTCTCCGTGGCGGCCCGCCTGGCCCGGGAAGGCGCGGGGGTGTCCCTCTGGGATCTGAAGGAGGAAGCGCTGGCCCGGGCCAAGGCGGAGGCGCGCGCCATCGATACGCAGGCCCTCGACGTCTCCGACCCCGCCCAGGTCCTCCGCGCCATGGCGGCGAGCGTCGCCGCTCTCGGCGGCAAGCTGGACGTGCTCGTGGCCAGCGCAGGCATCACCGGCCCCAACACGCCCGTGCGCGACTACCCGGTGGAGGCCTGGCGGCAGGTCATCGACGTGAACCTCAACGGCCTGTTCTATTGCAACCAGGCTGCCTTGCATCACCTGGAGCGCAACGGCTACGGCCGCATCATCAACATTGCCTCCGTCGCCGGCAAGGAGGGCAACCCGAACGCTTCTGCCTACAGCACGTCCAAGGCCGGAGTAATCGGATTCACCAAGTCGCTCGCCAAGGAGATGGCGAAGACCGAGATCCGGGTGAACTGCGTCACCCCCGCCGCGGTGCGCACAGCGATCTTCGACCAGATGTCGCAGCAGCACATCGACTTCATGCTGTCCAAGATCCCGATCGGCCGCTTCGGGAATATCGAGGAGGTGGCGTCGCTAGTCTGCTGGCTGGCCAGCGAAGAGTGCTCCTTCAGCACCGGCGCCATGTTCGACGTCTCCGGCGGCCGGGCGACCTATTGAGCCAACGACGGCGTCCCATCCACCTAGCATCACGGGGGCGCGAGAATCGCGCCTGCCGCCCAGAAAACATCCGACGGAGGACCATCGATGAGCGTACCCAAGGTCAAGCACGTCCGCGCCAGCGTCGTCCG
>JBKOUS010000116.1:0-11623 GCA_046723505.1 Actinomycetota bacterium | reverse complement strand
AGCCTGCGCCACACCGGCCGCGCCGCCGCCGATGACGGCCAGTCGCCGGGAAATCTCCTTTAGCGGCGGTGGCGTCACGGTTGGTTCACGGCCTGGGCTCGGCAAGACCGTCGATCGGCGGCAGCGCCGCGCTGGTCTCGGCGAATACCGGCGAACGCACCCTGATTCCGGCGATCATTCCGCCCGGTGCGGCCCATGTCCATCCCGTGTCTTCCGCAGCGCCCGAGAGTCTAGCTGGGCCTGACGTCGTCGATCTTCAGGTAGCGGTGTGTACCTTGCTTGCTGACTTCGCCGTGCGGTCGGTGCCGAAGGGCGACATTCATCTTTCGACTTTGCAGCGCCTCCCGCGACCCAATCCGGATCACCCGCTAACGTTGTCCGCTCGCTTGCGGACACTTCGGTTGAACTGCGTCACAGACGCCTACAGCGATCTCTGGCGCGACTGCTTCAACTCCGCACTCTTGTCCGACGCCTGGACAGACAACCGTGATCGGCCAAACCGGCCTGCCCTCGGCAATGTCGGCCCCGAGTGGACAGCGGCCACGCCGCTGCGCATTGCCGCGGATCGTCGCCAGGCGCAGTTGGAGATCGATGCCCTGGTCGCGCTCATGCTCGGCGTCACGGCCGATGAGCTGTGCACGGTCTACCGCACCCAGTTCGCGGTGCTCTACGGCTATGACCATAACGAGTACACCTTTGACGCCTATGGCCGCCTCGTGCCCAACTCAGTCCTGAGGGTCTGGCGCGCCAAAGGTGACCGGATGACTGAAGAAGAGCGCACCGACACCAACCAGGCGGTGGGCAACACGTACAGCTATGAGCTGCCCTTCGGCACGCTTGACCGTGAGGCCGACATGCGGCGGGCGTACGCCGAGTTCGATCGGCGGCTGGCCGCCATGCCCACGACTTCGGCGTCGTCGCCGATCACTATCAAGGAATGAGCAACCGGCATGGAAACATACGTCAAGTCCCCGCGCCAGATCTTCCGCCTGAGTCAACATCTCAACGTGCCGTTGTTCCAGCGTCGCTACGTCTGGGACCAGGAGGAGCAGTGGGGTCCGCTCTGGAACGACGTCCGGCGCACAGCTGAGCTGCGTGCCGCAGGCAGGAGGTCGGCCAGCCACTTCCTGGGCGCGATCGTCCTGCAGTCTGTGACGCACGAGGTGGGTGGGGTGCAGCAATGGTCCGTGGTCGACGGCCAACAACGCCTCACGACGCTCCAGTTGCTCATGGACGCGAGTGCTGCTCAACTGGAGGATCGCGGCGAGCAGAGGCTCGCGAACCGGCTGAACAAGCTGACCCACAACGACGAGGACGACGTTGATGGCGCCGAGTATGTGCTCAAGGTCCGGCACTCCAATGCCGACCAGACCGCATACGCCGAGGTCATGGAGGCGCCCGCCCCGGTGGACCATGCCGTGCTCAGCGACCCCTCGAACAAGCTCATCCGGGCGCACGCCTACTTCACCGCTGAAGTCGAAGCATGGCTTGACGGTGATGAGGCCAGCGCTGAGAGGTCCCGCTCGGAGGCACTGGTCGATGCCCTGGCCGCGGGCCTGCAGCTCGTTGCGATCACCCTGCGCGCGGACGAGGACTCGCAGGAGATCTTCGAGACCCTGAACGCCAGAGGTACGCCGCTGACCTCGGCCGACCTGATCAAGAACCTGCTGTTCCAGCGACTCGCCGCCGAGGGCGTCGACGGCGGATTGGCGTACCGCGACTACTGGAAGCTCTTCGAGACCCCGTTCTGGGAGAAGGAGATCAGCATCGGCCGGTTCCTAATGCCCCGCTCGGCGGTGTTCCTCGGCCAGTGGCTCGTCAGCCGGACCGGCGAAGACATCGGAAGCCGGGCGTTCTTCGGACGATTCAAGGCGTTCGTTGACCACGACTACGACGGAAGCACTCTCGACCTGCTGAAGCTTGTGCATGCCCAGGCACTGACCTACGAGTCTTGGGTCAAGGAGGCCAACAGCAGAACCCGGATATCGACCAGGTTGCCCGTGCGATCTACCGGATGGAGGCGGCCAACCTGGAGGTCGCGGAAACCTTTGCTGATCTGGCTGCACGAGCCGGACAACCCCAAACCGCCTAACGAGATCGAGATTGCAGTCACTGCCATCGAGAGCTGGCTGATGCGGCGGATGATGATGCGGTTGCCCACCTCCGATTTGGGCCGAGTGGTTGCCACCCTGATCGCGAGCTACCGGGGGACAGCTAACGAAGGCCTCGGCGGTCGGATCCGCAACCAGCTCGCGCGAGCGACGACAGCCAGCACGTACTGGCCAGGCGACAGCGACGTTCGGACAGCGTTGGCCGAGCTTCCTGCCTACCGCTCCTACCCTCGGGCGCGGCTGCGGATGATGCTGGAGGCCGTCGAGGACGCGCGACGCGGCTACACGGGCCACGGGCGTTCCCGCACCGGCAGCCGGATCGCCCGCAACACCATGCACATCGAGCACCTGCTGCCTCGCAACTGGAAGCGTCACTGGCCAACGCCCGACCTCGCAAGTGAGATTGCCCGGGACAGCATGTCCACCGGCTCGGCAACCTCACCCTCCTCACCCAGTCACTGAACAGCGAGGTCTCCAACGGGCCCTGGCTCGGCGTCAAAGGAAAGCACGCCGCGCTGCAGGCGCATGACGTGTGCCTGATGACCCGCGACGTGCGGCAGGATCACGCCGACAGTTGGGACGAGGAGGACATCGACACCCGCGGCGCCACTATGGTCGACGCCCTGCTCGGCACCTGGCCTGTGCCGGACGGGCACGAGGGGCATGTCCAGCAGGCGGTCGCGGTCGGCGCGTACACGACGATTGCGCAGCTCGTGGCGGCGGGAATCCTCGCACCGGGGACGGAACTCCTCCCGAGAACCGACGACGACGCCACGCGGGCCGTCGTGACTGAGAAGGGGTTGCTCGAGGTCAATGGCCACCTGTACGACTCGCCGTCGGGTGCAGTCCGCGGCTTCGTTGGACACGCGGTCAACGGCTGGTACTTCTGGCGACTGCCTGACGGCCGACGGCTGAAGGATCTGCGCGACGACTATCTCCGTTCGAGCGCCGGCTGATCGCCGCGCGGCCTTCGGTCAGGGAGAATCGCAGCCGTGAGTCAGTTGCTGCCGTCGAACCAGGCGCTGGACCTGCAGGCCGGGCTTGTCGACTACCTGACCACCACGTTCGCGTTGGCCGACGCGGATGCCCGGGTTGCGCTCGAGGACTTCCTGCGGCACGAGACCGAGGGCATCTTCAAGGGTCCGTACATGCGGCTCAGGCTGCCGTTCCGCCCAGCCGAGCCCGGGTGGGAGCAGCACCTGGAGTGGATCGCGGAACGGTTCGTCCCGTACGGGCACCAGGCCCAGGCCTTTGCCAGGCTCACGTCGCGTCCTTCGAACAACTCAACTGAGGGCTCAGGTCGCCTCATCAGGCGGCCGCAGCCGACTCTGCTGACCACCGGGACCGGGTCGGGCAAGACCGAGGCCTTCCTCTACCCGATCTTGGATCACGCGCTGCGCGCGCGAGCGCTCGGCGTCGAGGGCATGAAGGCGCTGATCCTCTACCCGATGAACGCGCTTGCGACCGATCAGGCCGGCCGGTTAGCCCAATTGATCACCGACGACCCGCGGTTGGCAGGCGTGACCGCCGCCCTCTACACCGGGGAGGCCGGGGCCAGCCGCACCCGGGTGAGCACCGATGGGTTGATCACGTCGCGAGAGATCATCCGCGACACCGCCCCGGACATCGTGTTGACCAACTACAAGATGCTCGACCAGTTGCTGCTACGGCATGAAGATCAGCGTCTGTGGCAGCAGAGCGCCGACAGTCTGACTTACCTGGTGCTGGACGAGTTCCACACCTATGACGATGCCCAGGGCACCGACGTCGCGATGCTGATCCGCCGGCTGGGGCTGGCTCTGGCCCATTACCGCACACCCACTGGCGGCGACGGGGCCGTCTCACCGATGGGGCGGCTGGTCCCGGTAGCCACCTCGGCGACCCTCGGGGACCTGGGCGACCCAATGTCCATGATCACCTTCGCCAGCACGGTGTTCGGGGTGGGCTTCGACGCCGACTGCGTGATCACCGAGACGCGGCAGTCGATCACCGAGTGGACGGCAGGCCGCCGGGATCCGGCCGACGACAAGCTCGGGGTCCGGCCAACGCCGGCCCCCTCCAGTTCCGATGTGGACCTGATCAACCGGACCGTCGTCGACGCCGAGGCGACTGTAGACGGCCCCCAGCTGGCCCGGATCGTGATCGGCGGGCTGTACGGGCTGGACGGCGTCGAGGCCGTCGCATTGACCGACGGCGACCTCGCCGATCTTGCCCGCGCACATCCACTGATCCAGGGGACAGTCACGGCTGCACTCGCCGCGATCAGCCTTGAGGCTCTAGCCAAGGCCGTGCTGCCGCCCGACCTAGAACCGGCCCAGGCAGAGCGGCTGGTCAGCAACCTTCTTGCCGCGCTCAGCCATTTGCGAACGGTCGAAGGGCGAGGTTTCGTCAGCGTCGAGACCCACCTCTGGGTCCGTGAGCTCACCCGGATCGACCGGGTGGCCGCAACCTTGCCGGCCTACCGCTGGGGCGACGACGGCGGCCTCACACCTGTCGACAACTGGTCCGAGGACAGCAACCGGCCGGCCTTTCCCGCGATCTACTGCCGACACTGCGGCCGCTCGGGCTGGGGAGTCGAGCTAGCGCCGACGGGCACTGGGCTGGCGGCCGACGACACGAACATCCGCGCCCACCACGCCGCTCGCAAGGCCGCTTCCGGGCGCTGATCCACGCACCGCACGAGGCGGAGGCGGAGGGGGAGACCGAAGGTCTGGTCTGGTTCGACGTGCGGCGCCGCGAGTTCACCGCCGACCGTCCGCACGACGACGATGACGACTTCCGTGAGGGCTGGGTGCTGCCGGTGCTGGCACTGCTCCAGGCCGCCGAGGCGGAGTCCCAGGGCGACCGCTGCCCGGCCTGCGACCAGCCGGACGGGATCCGGTTCCTTGGCTCGTCGATCGCCACCTTGCTGTCAGTCGTCCTGTCGTCGCTGTTCGGCGCGACGCACCTGGAGCCAGGCGAGAAGAAGGCGCTGGTATTCACCGACAGCGTCCAGGACGCCGCCCACCGCGCCGGTTTCGTGGAGAGCCGCTCGCACGTCCTGACCTTGCGGGCCGCGCTCCGGCACGGCATCGACGAGGCGCCTACCAGCCTGGACCTGCTCGCCGACGAGCTCATCCGCCGGGCCGGTGACGAGCCATCCGCGCGTTACCGGCTGCTGCCGCCCGACATCATCGGCCGGCCGCAGTTCGACCGTTTCTGGAAGGCATCAACCCTGAAACGGGTACCCAACCAGGCCATCCAGTTCGTACGCCGCCGGCTGCTATTCGACGTGATCTGCGAGTTCGGGGTGCACTCGCGAATCGGCCGGACCCTGGAGGCCACCGGATCTGTCGTCGCCGAAGTTGACGCCGGCTCCGCGACGCGCCTCGCCGCCCTCGGTCGTGCCGCGCTCAACCACTCCGAGCACCAAGTCCAGCTGGCGACGGCCTGACCGACCGCGAGCTCGTCACCTGGGTGCGCGGCACCCTGGAGCACCTGCGCACCCAGGGCGCCATCGACCACGAATGGCTTGCGGCGTACATCTTCGAGGACGGCAGCCGGTATCGGATCTGGGGCGGCCGGGCGCGGGACCAGGGCATGCCGGCCTTTCCGACCGGCCGGGCCGCACCGGCGTTCGCCCGCGTCGGCAACCGGCTGGAGCGGGCGTCGGAGGTGCTGCTGGACACGGTGACGAGCCCGCAGAGCTGGTACGCCCGCTGGGCGGGCAGGACGCTCGGCGTGCCGGCGGGTCACGGCGCCCGGCTCGCCCGCGCCCTGCTCGATCGGCTACACCGCGACGATGTGCTCCTCGCTCGGCAAACAAAGTCGGGGGCGACCGCGTACGCGTTGCCTGCCCACAGCGTAGTGGTGACAGTGGCTGACCTCGGCCGGCTGGAGGGTGGCGACTACCGGCTCCGCTGCCGGTTGTGCCACACCGAGCAGCCGGGCAGCGCGACCGTTATCGACCAGCTCGACGGCGGACCGTGCCTGCTGGTCCGCTGCGCCGGCACCTTGCAGCGGGTCAACGTCGCCGACAACTACTACCGGCGGCTCTACGACTCGGCTGACATGCGCCGAATCGTCGCCCGGGAATACACCGGCCTGCTCGATGATGAAACGCGCCTGGCGTACGAGACGGCCTTCAAGACCGGGCAGGCAGACCCGAGCGCGCCGAACGTACTCGTCGCCACGCCAACGCTGGAGATGGGCATCGACATCGGCGATCTGTCGTCGGTCCTGCTCGCCTCGCTGCCCCGTACGGTCGCCTCCTACCTGCAGCGGGTCGGCCGGGCCGGGCGGCTCACCGGGAATGCGCTGGATCTCGCCTTCGTTACAGGTCGCGGCCAGCACCTGCCGCGGCTCGGGGATCCGCTGTCGCTCATCGACGGACAGGTCCGGCCGCCGGCAACATACCTCAGCGCCGAGGAAATCCTGCAGCGGCAGTACATCGCGCACGTGGTGGACGACTTCGCGCGCGATGCCCAGCGGCGACACCCGAAGATGGCTCGCGGCGCGATCGGCTCCACTGATCCGGGCAGCTTTCTTGGCGAGCTGATCAGCTATGCCGAGAGCGAGGCACCGCGGTTGCTGGACCGGTTCCTCGGGACGTTCAACGGCCTGCTCGGCTCCGCAGTGGCGACCCTGCGCAGTTGGGCGACGCCCGGCTCGGCACCGGGTAGCGGCGGGCTGGCGGAACAGATCTACGAGGCGTCGTACCGCTGGCGGACCACCGTGGAGAACCTGCAGCATCGCCAGTCCGCCATTGAGGCGGCACTCCCGGAGCTCGACCGCCAGGCCGAGTCTCCGGCCAAGACCGAGGACGACGTACGCGCGGCGCGGGCGGCGCACGCAGCACTCGCCCAGACCCGCGGTGCACTCGGCGGCCTGCAGGGCACCTACTGGATCGGTGTGCTGGAGGACTATGGCCTGTTGCCGAACTACATGCTGCTCGACGACAGTGTTTCCCTCGACGTCGCGCTGAGCTGGCTGGACCCAGAGACCCAGCAGTACGACTCGCTCGCCACCACGCATAAACGCCGGTCGGCAGTCGCGCTGCACGAGTTCGCGCCCGGCGCGACGTTCTACGCCGGGGGCTGGAGATCGAGATCGACGCCGTAGACCTCGGCATCGATGGCCACGGTCGTGGTCACTCTGCGCCGATTGCGGTTACGCGCGGGAGGTCGGCGACGCGGGCGCAGGGGGATCCGGTCAACCTTGCGCGCGCTGCGGCAGCCGCACGATCACCGACACCCGGCAGCGATTCGACGTCGTGGAGATGACGCGGGTCTCCGCCCAGGCGCATCGCGACGAGGCGCGGATCAACGACCGCAGCGACGAACGCAAGCGGGCCCGGTTCAGCGTGGTTACCGCTGCCGACATCGACCCAGAGTTCATCTCTCGGCAATGGTTCGTCACCGGCTACGACTTTGGTGCGCGCTACCTGCGTCGGGTGAGCATCCGCTGGTTCAACGTCGGGCCGCGGGTAGGTTTCGGCACCAACCGGACCATCGCCGGCGAGTCTCTGTCAGCCAACCTGTTCCGGGTCTGCGCGGGCTGCGGTGTGCTTGACCAGACCAGCCGGGCGAACCGGACCGACGAGCACCGCCCGTGGTGCCGGTACCGAACCTCCAACGACGAGCACACCGAGACCATCGCGCTGTCCCGCACCCTGATCACCCAGGGGGTGGTGATCCCGCTTCCCTGGTCGGTCAGTCTCGGCGACGTGTACGCGATACCGAGCCTTAGCGCCGCCCTGCTCCTCGGACTACGGGAACAGTTCGGGGGGTCGCCAGACCACATCAACGTAGCTACCACCGTCGACCCGGTGCGCGGCGGCGACAACCGATCGGCGTTGCTGCTGCACGATGTCGTACCTGGTGGCACGGGCTACCTTGCCGAGCTGGCGGCCCCGAGAATGTCTGGCAGCTGCTGCGGTCGGCGTGGCGGATTGTCGCGGACTGCCCGTGTGCAGCGGAGGGCAGGCTGGCCTGCCATCGATGCCTGCTTCCGTTCGCACCGCGTGGCCGACCGGACGCGGTATCACGGGCCGCCGCCGAGCGCCACCTCCGCGACATCCTCAACGCAGGCATGTCCAGCGGCGAGCCAGCGGCGGCGATGACCTGGAGCTGCACGACCGAGGCCCCGGTGCCCAGGACCTCGCTGGAGTCCCACCTCGAGCACCACTTCCGGCGGTTCTTCGTGTCGTTGGTCCGGGAGCTCTCCGGCACCATGACAGAGGTCCCCGGACCCTCCGGGAACACACTGCAGTTCAGCTTCCACGCCTCTGACGGCGGACGGCACTGGCTGCTAGAGCCACAGGTCAACCTCCCGGGCGCGCGACCGGACTTCCTGCTGAGCTGTACCGATCTCCAGGTGCCGAAGGTCGCGATCTTCACCGACGGGTACGCCTACCACGCCGCGGGGGCTCACAATCGGCTCGCCGAGGATGCGCAGAAGCGCCGGGTGCTGCGCGAATCCGGCTACCTCGTGCTCTCGGTGACCGCCGCCGACCTGCAACCTGCACCCGCACCGCCGAGCTGGTATGCCGCCGCCGCGATGCCGCTTCTGACTAGCCAGGAACCGACCATCGTGTCCGTGCTGAGCCAGCTTCAACACGGGCCGGCTGCTTTCCTGCGCGATTGGCTGACCGAGCCGGATGCCGCTCGGCAGCGCGCTCTGGCCGATGTGCTGCCGTATGTTTTCGCGGCCGGCCAGACACGGGCACCAATCGATCCCGACACGCCGCTTGCGCAAGCCGCAGTCCGGCTGCGCGACGGGGTCGCCCTGCCGGTCGGATCGGCCACCGCCTTCGCCTGGCGCAACGGGCCGCTGACGGTGCTGGTCCGGATCAGCCAGACACCTGGCGGGAGCGTGCGTACCGAACTGGCCGCCGTCCTGGACGACCGTGCCGAGGCGCTGTCCCAGCACGCCTTCGACGAGGGGTGGCGGGACTGGCTGCGGCTGGCCAACAGCCTGCAGCGGCACACCATCACGATCACCCTCAGCACCCAAACATTGGTGCCGATAGAGGCGCCGGCAGCTGCACCGGACAGCGACCTGCTGGCCCTCGATCCGGCGTGGCGGGAGATCTTCGAGGCAATGCTGGACGAACGCGTTCGACTGCTGGTGAAGGCCTTGGTGCGGGCCGGCGCTGACCTGCCCAACGGGGTGGGTGACGAGCTTGGGGCCTCAGCTATACCGGTGGATCTGGCCTGGTCGGACCGCCGGGTAGCTGTCCTGGTCGAGCCGGTCGATGAGGATGTCGACGAGCTTCAGGCTGAGGGCTGGACTGTCGTCGGCACGGATCCGGATAGCGTGCTAGCTGCTCTGGCCGAGGAAAGGTGACATGACCAGCTGCACGCTCGTGATGAGCAAGCCGAGAAGCAAGCTCGGATCCGACCTACAGAAGTTGACCTACGCATTTCTCGACAAGCTGACGGCCGACGACTCGGCGCCGGGACTGCACATTGAGCCGATCAACAATTCACGGGACCCGCGGGTCCGTACGGGCCGAGTGAACCAGCAATTCCGGGCGGTACTGTTCCGGCTGGATGGAACGGGAGGCCCACAGGGGTCGAATCATCCGATCTACGTCTTCGCGGGCGTCTGGAACCACGACGAGGCGATCGCTTGGGCGCGCAAGTCCGAGCTCACCGTGAACCCGGTCAATGGCATCACTGAGATCCGCCTCATCGAGGACGTCGAGGACCCCGGGCAGCTGGCGGGCGCGTCTCAGGTCGTTGGCGACGGGGGATCCGCGGTCCCAACCCGGCGGGACCCCGATCTGCCGACTGTGCTCGGGTACACCACGAGAGAGCTTCGCGATGAGCTCGGGCTCGATCCGGGCCTGGCTGAGAAGGCAGCGCGCGCGAGCAGCGAGGATGCCCTGCTGGAGCTGGCAGCGCAAGCGCAGGAATGGCAGGGGATTGCGCTGCTCGACCTCGCATCGGGCAGCTCGATCGAAGACGTCAAAGCCAAGCTGGCGATCGAAGCAGCACCGGATGGCGACGGCACAGTAAGCGAGGACGCGAGGATCGTCGAGGGGTTCAGCCACCCTGCCGCTCAGCTGACCTTCACCTACATCGAGGACAACGAGGAGCTCCGCCGGGTCATCGAGGGCGGTGACGTCGGGGCCTGGCGGGTATTCCTGCATCCCGAGCAGCGCGCGTACGCCGAACGCGACTTCAACGGTCCGTACCGGCTGTCCGGGGGGGCCGGCACGGGCAAGACCGTCGTACTGCTGCATCGGGCGCGGCGGCTGGCGCTCGCCGAACCGTCGTCCCGGATCCTGTTGACGACCTTCACTACAAATCTCGCTGCGGAGCTGGCGAACGGTCTGACGCGGCTCGATCCGCAGCTGCCCCAGGGCACCGATGCCGGGGAGGGAGGGATCGCAGTGTCGGGCATCGACGCCATGGCCAGTTCGGTACTCGCTGAAGCCGGGAGCGATCTCGTCCTCGAAATTGCGACCTTGCTTGGCGATGCCCCGAGCAGCGCGGGGGTGGCCCGGCGTACCGACGCGGTCCAGGCGTGGCGCTTGGCGATCGACAGCGCCGGCGGCGACCTGCCGGCCGAGCTGCGCAGCCCAACGTTCTTCGAGGCGGAATACACGATGGTCGTGCTGCCGAACCGCATCGCCGACCGTGACGCGTACCTGCGGATCCGTCGACCCGGTCGTGGGTGCGGCTCAGCCGAGCGAAGCGCGTGGCGGTCTGGAGTGTGATCGAGTCTTATCGGATGGGCAGCCGGGCGGCCGGCACCGTCGATTTCGGGGAGGCTGCGGTGCTCGCTGCCCTGCATCTTGACCGGGTCGCGTTGGCCGGGACCGGCCGACGTTTCGATCACTCCTGGTTGATGAGGGGCAGGATCTCTCCCCGGCGCAGTGGCAGCTGGTGCGGGCGCTGGTCGCCGAAGGCCCCAATGACGTGTTCATCGCCGAGGATTCGCACCAGCGGATCTACGGGAACCGGCTGACACTCAGCCAGTTCGGCCTGCGGTGTGGTCGGGCATTCGCACGATCTCGCGGAAGAACGCCTCCAGCGCGCGCTCGCGCTCGCCCTCGGCCAGCAACGCGTCTATCCGCGCCTGAAGCGCCGGTGGGATGGCCAGTGCCTCCGGGTTTGGGACGGGCCAGCCCTCGTACAGCACCAGCTTGCGGATGTTCGAGGTCAGCGTCGCCGCGCCGAACGCGCAGAATCCGGCGAACGAGTGGCCGAGCAGGTCGACCGCCGAACCGGAGGTCTCGGCCACGGCGTCCACCACGGCGGCGACGTCCTCGAACTCGCGCATCCTGTCGTACTCGGCTGCGTCGCCGCTGCCACCTCGGCCACGGCGGTCCGCAGTATGCACCGTGACGTGCGGCTCCAGGTACTTCAACACGGGCGCCCAGCGGGTGTGGTCGGCCGTCGTGCCGTGCACCAGCACGAGCGGAGGCCCGTCGCCGCTCGTCCAGTAGGCGATCTCGGTGCCGTCGCGGGACACCACCCGCGTGATGGTGGGTTCCTCCGTGCGTGTCATGGCAACCACTCCTT